>NZ_NPDX01000001.1:600000-917500 GCF_002811945.1 Leptospira harrisiae
AAGTTGGGTTGATTCCATGGACTTTTTATGTTCGTATCCAATGGAAAATTTTGATCCAAAGAATTTTTCCAAAAAAGACAAGTGAGAATCAAAAAGGCAAAAGATAGGGATGTTTTTTTCTCGGATTGGATCCATAAAATTCCTGTATAGAGGATAAAGGGCATTAGCGAATAACTGTAATACGTATAAACTTCATGGTGCCATGGCCTAGTGGAAAATATATGAGTCGCGTATATTAGTCCGATTCCCATAACTTCAGCCAACATTGGAAAGATCCCGAGTCCTCCGCTAACGATTAACTCTAGAAAGATTTGGAATGATTTTTGGAAACCGCTTACTTGTTTGAATGCGGAATGGTATTCTTGCGTCAGAACCTTTGCCCAAGTTATGGATTCCGGTCTATCACCAAATATTGGATTTATGAAAAACACAAAACACAGCCAAATTAATGCAATACTGAAAACAATTGTTAGTGATGGGATGACAGGTTTTTCTTGAGAAGGAACACTGGCTAGTTCACTCGAATGTCGGTCTTTTTTGTATTGATTCCATTGATTGTATAAAAGTTTTAAACCTGTTGGCAGAAAAAACAGAAGTAAATAAATTCCAATATCTTCCTTGATGGAAAGGTAAAGAATTGTGGCAAAAGATAAAATGCTATAATAAATCCAAATGCTTCGCGGGCGGACATTTTGTTCAATCTCACGTTTTTCCCAAACATAAAAAAAGAAAAGTCCAAAAACCAATACCAGAACTTCAAAATGAAAACTGGATCCAATGCGATAGAGATACAATTGGTTTGTTACAAGTACCCAGAAAACTAAAAATTTAATTCCGAATTCTTTCGAGTTCTTTTTTGTAATTCGGTAAGCCCATATTAGCCAAAGAACGGTTCCCAATTGGTAAACAAAAAATACTCCTGCAGCGAGTCCCCATCTATTTGGAATCAAACTAACAAATGGAGATAAAACTGCCATTCCTGGTGCAAAGTGATGGTGAAGGTAACTTCCCTCTCCTGATTCTGAATAGTAACTACTAGTAAATCCCTCTCCGTGAGAAATAGAAAGGAGGATATCCGAAATGCCAATATAATCCGCATCTTGAAATAAATAAACATCGGCCAGAGACTTTGTTAAGTGAAAGGTATGAATGCTACTCGCAATTAAAAAGAAAAAACAGCTGATACAAAGTAAATAGGGGAGAAAGGTGATTTGTTTGTTGGATAACAAATCAAAGTTAGTCGAAATGGAATTTGGTTTTGATTTGGATTTTTTTTCTTTCCAGAAGCTGAATGCTGATAAGAATAATAAAAAAAGAAATACCCCCTTTTGAAAGGGGGTATGAAAGTTTTTAGGAGAAATAAAGAGAACAGAAGAAACTAAACTGAATAAAAAAAATAAATAAACCACTTAGCGTATAAAGTACAATACCTTTCTTTCGCCAATACGTTCTCTGTTGATTTCCACTCGGTTGCGGTAATAATAACCTTTTTCTGGAAAGGTTTTTGAGAAAAATTCAAATAAATCCATTTCAAACAACAACATACATTCCGCCACGTCAGTTGGGCCGATGGACATTGCATTTTTTGTATCTACCATCACGTGGCGAGAGTTGATAAAGTCGGGTTCAATTTCATTGGCAATGAGTTCAAAATTAGTTTTGGTGATGGTCCCACCAACAGAAGTTTTTTTCCCTCTGCTTTTTGCCTCTGAAATGATTTTTTTGGAAATCCTTGTGACCTCTTTGTCATCAGGTTTTTTGTCCATAGAAGCACTTAAGTCTGATCTAGCGGCTGTTACTTGCTCTAAACTCTGGAATGGTACTGAATCAAAAATATCCATCAAATTTCTATACCCAGTGATGGTTTCCATATTGATTGCTTTGTTATAGGATTCGTATTCAGATGGTGTTAAGAGATTCTTCATAGTTTGGATGAAGTTTTTTAATGCATATTCCGACTCCACCATAGGTGCAGAAATTCCAGATACTCCGATTCTTTGGCAAATCCGGATATCGTTTCTAGCTTCCGGGCCTCCAATTTTGACATAGAGAGGCATAATTCCTGCGGTGATCGTTTTTAAGAGGGAGATTTCTTCTTCTCCCATGTCCTCGGTTTCCGTACCTGTTTTGATGCAGACAAAAGAGTAGTTTTCCTTCATCTCCAGTAAGGTTTTTCGTAAAACGTGGATTGATGTTTCCATATGCAGAAGATCTCCATGTATGGTATCGTCGATTCCCGAAAATAGTACAAGTCTTTTGCGCTTTTTTTCCCCCTTTCTTGACAGAAAATTCCAATTCCCTAGCTTCGAACCTATGGGAATATTCTCCACTATCTTCCAATCCAAACCAAAACAAGATTCTAAGGAACCACCAAAAGAGGGAGCGGCCGCTTCTGGAATTTCTTTCGGAATCATTGTCGTTCTTGTATTTGCTTTCAAATCATCTATATTAGATGCTAATAATATTCCTTCTGGTTCGATGATCCCCACACTCAAAATCGGGGATTTTTTGTTTGTGAATAAAATGCGTTATTCTTTTCGTATGCCCTTTACCGAAAAGGAACTCTTTCGAATCGATGATCCAAAACGTGGAGATATTGTTACATTTATCCCTCCGGCAACAGCACTTGCCCAAGAAGAATCAAGGACTGGGATTTTTGCCAAACGATTTGTGAAACGTGTCGTGGGTCTTCCCGGAGATACAATCCGAATCACTCGTAAATACATTGATACCAAAGATAGAGGTAGGGTACACTTTGCACTCATTGAGTATAAGGAAAAAGGTTCTGATGAGTTTCGGTCCTACCAACCACAGGAAGTTCCGATTGGAAAAGAACTTTCCGATTTGGACAATTTAGAAGCAACTCAAAGAGCCCTCTTTAAAGAAGTCAAACCAGGTTTTGAACATTTGATTTTAGAAGGATTTGAAGATGATCGTCGTGCACATATCTTTGAATACTGCGATTTTTTACACGGCTGTCAAATCCCTGAAGGCCAATACATGGTGATGGGAGATAATAGAGATGATTCACATGATTCACGTGCCTGGGGATTTGTGAAACGAGAGGACATCTTAGGTAAGGCCCTTATCATTTATTTCTCTATCGATTGGAAAGACTCCACTTGTGAATATAAAGATGGTCAGGAGCTTGCAGAAAAAGGACCTGAAATTGCGGAACGTTTTGAAGGTGAAAGTTTAGATAATCGTTGTCATTACACTGAAGTATTTTCCTCACATAATTCTCGTTATAGAGATGATGAATCAAGGTTAGGGTGGATTGAAAGAACCATTCGATACCGACTTTGGAGACTTAGTGTTAGGTGGGATCGAATTGGGCGTATCCTCCAATAAGATGGCAGGTGAATCTGAAAAACCATCAGATAAAAAACCGGAGAAGTCATCAATGGCAATGGCTGGTGCCGGTTTTGAATTTGTTTCTTCCATTGCAGTTTTTGTAGTGGGAGGATATTATCTCGACGACTATATGAAAACGGAGCCACTCTGGCTTCTCGTCGGTTTTTTCTTAGGTTTTATTTTTGCTTTTTATTCTCTCATCAAACGAGCCAAGGAAAACGAATAAAGATCGTTTCTGTTCACAGGTATTGTAAACTATTTTATCTGCGATAAAGCTTGCGTTTTCCGAAGAATAAAAAGTCGTAACTGGTACCAAATAAATTCTTGACGTTATCATTCTTTGCAAAAAACTTTTAAGAGTCATGACTAATCAGACAACTTCAAACAGCGAAATCATGGATTCCACGCCTGTTATTGGATTGTCTAACTATGTCCTCACTACTCTCGTCCTTGTCGTCGTAGTCTCCTCATACATACGTAGCTTTCTGTCATAAAATTTTCCTTAGTTTCCTCGGTCGACAGAAAGCAGAAGTCGACGGGGAAACCAACTAAGGAGAGTGTCTTTATGTCGGAACAAATCACCGTAAGCCAATATATCATACGTTTTTTAGAATCAAAAGGAATTTCTTGGATACCAGGTGTACCTGGCGGAACCATCCTCCCTTTATATGAAAGTTTAGCAGAATCAACCATCGAACATGTGTTAGCAAGGCATGAACAAGGCGCAGGATTCATAACGCAAGGTAGAGCAAGGAGCACGGGTGAAGTGAGTGTCGTGTTTGTATCTTCGGGTCCAGGTGTTGCCAATCTGATCACTGCTGTTGCAGATGCACAAAGGGATTCAGTTCCTTTACTAGTATTTTCCGGGCAAGTTCCATTGTCCTTAATGGGAACCGATGCTTTTCAAGAATTGCCAACGACAAAGATCGTATCGCCAATTGTTAAAAAAGTTTATTTGATCCAAGAGCCAAACCAAATCATTGAAACATTAGAGGAAGCATATCGTATATGCGGCGAAGGAAAGATGGGACCAGTTTGGATTGATTTACCTAAAGACATTCAAACACAAACGATTACATTAGTTAATGAATATATGGATTTTTCCTCATCCCAGAATTCAAATCAAAGAGTCTTATTGGACAATTTAGACGATTTATCCTTTGAAAGTATGGATTTGTTTTTACAAGAATTCAAAACTCTACTAGAGAATTCTAAGTTTCCCTTATTGTATGTAGGTGGGGGCGCAAAAAAGGAATACTTAAGGTTAAGAGAGTTTGTTTCTCGTTTTCAAATACCATCAGTAACGACTCTTATGGGTCTTGGAATTTTTGAAAAAGAAGATCCTATGAATTTAGGAATGATGGGCATGCATGGTACAGTAGCTGCGAATGAAGCACTCGGTGTTTGTGATTTGCTTATTGCGATTGGAGTTCGTTTTGATGATCGTGCTACGGGTGCTATTCAAAAATTTTGTAACCAAGCGAAAGTCATTCATATTGATATTGACACTCGGGAAATTGGCAAAAATAAATCTGTTAATTTGAGTTTACAAAAAGATATCTCTGAGGTTCTTCCCTTTCTATTAGAAGAAGAATTTTCGATTGAAAATAAAGACTCTTTGTTACAGATCGAAACTTGGAAACATATTCCAGAAGAACATCCAATGAAATCTATCCTCTCAGACTTTGCTTCGGTTTTGCCAAGTGGAGAACATTTTGTACTCACGGACGTAGGCCAACACCAGATGTGGGTTGCTCAGTATTTTCCTTTGATTCATCCGATGTCTTGGATTACTTCCGGTGGGCAGGGTACTATGGGTTTTGGTCTTCCGACAGCGATTGGCGTTGCTTTAAGTCATAAAGAAGCTCATGTTTTTTGTTTTACAGGCGATGGATCCATCATGATGAACTTACAAGAATTATCTACACTAAAGGAACATAACTTAAATGTAAAAATAATCTTAATCAATAATGAACATTTAGGGCTAGTGAAACAGCAACAAGATCTTTTTTACGGAAGTTTGTACTCTGGTTCTAAATTTCATTTTCATCCTGACTTTTCTATGTTATGCCAGTCTTTCGAAATTGGATATTATGAGTGGGATTGGAAGTTAGGGGTTAATGAATTAGAAAAAGTTTTGGAAACAGAAGGGCCGGGTATCATTGAGGTGAGAGTACCCTCGAGTTGGGGAGTGTATCCATTTGTCCCCGGTGGAAAATCCAACCAAGAGTATATCCTCGAAAAGATTGTGTCTTAATGATGAACTCCGAGGGAAAAAATCCCTCGGAGCACCAAATATTTATTAGATGGCTTTGTTTCCTCGTTCGCCGCTTCGAATACGGATTACTTCCTCTAGTGGCATGACAAAGATTTTTCCATCGCCAATTTTACCTTCAGGTCCTGTTTTTGCAGCTTTTAAAATGGCATCAACAGTAGGTTTGACAAACTCATCATTGACTGCGATTTCTAATCTTACCTTTCGGAGAAGGTTCACTTGGTATTCATGTCCGCGGAATACTTCTGTTTTTCCTTTTTGTTGGCCATAACCTTGAACATCACTTACTGTTAAACGATAGATTTCATTTTTCGTAAGTTCGTTTTTTACTTCTTCTAACTTATGTGGTTGGATGATTGCAATGACTAATTTCATTTTGATTACCTAATATCATATCCTTTTTCACCATGGATCTCTTGGTCGAGCCCGGTGACTTCTTTGTCTTCTTCGATTCTAAAACCAATTGTTTTTTCGATTACAAGTGCAAGTATGTAAGAAACAACAAATGAATAGATTCCCGTGACTACGACACTGAGCACTTGAGCAGTGATTTGGTTTCCTAAAGTCATTCCCTCAGCTAACTCTAAGGCAAAAATCCCTGTGAGAATTGCTCCAAACGCCCCACCTACACCATGAATACCAAAAGCATCGAGTGTATCATCATAACGAAGTTTACCCTTCAGTAAAATTGCCATATAACATATTGGTGAAACTAAAAATCCCATAATGATGGCTCCTTGCACTCCCACATAACCAGAAGCAGGTGTGATGACAACAAGGCCTGCCACAATGCCAGAAGCTGCTCCGAGTGCAGTTGCCTTTTTTGTATGCAACCATTCAATGAGTAGCCAACTTGCTCCTGCAGCAGCAGGTGCGATGAGTGTCACTAAAAATGCTCTTGCGGCAAGTCCGTTTACAGAAAGTCCAGAGCCAGCATTGAATCCAAACCAACCAAACCACAATAAACCAGATCCAAGTAACGTATAAGTCATGTTATTTGGGTGAGTTAGTAATCCAGCATCACCTTTCCGTTTTCCGATGACGATGGCAGCGGCAAGACCGGCAATTCCTGAGATCAAATGAACTACGGTTCCTCCTGCAAAATCAAGGGCATTCATTTTTAATAACCAACCTGAATCGGCCCATACCCAATGTGCTACTGGGTCATAAACTAACGTTGACCATACGAGAATAAACACAACGTAGGCTGATAGTTTAATTCTTTCTGCGATTGCACCGGAGATAAGAGCAGGAGTGATGATCGCAAACATTCCTTGGAATAGAAAATGAACGTAAGTTGGGATAGTTCCTTTTACTGAATCAATGTCGATTCCATTTAAAAATACTAAATCGAAATTCCCGAAATAAGGATTTTCGCCAGAAAAAGCAAAACTATATCCAAAGATAGTCCACTGTAATGTCATCACTATGATCGCAACAAAACTATGCATCATCGTTGATAGAACATTTTTGGAACGGACAATACCACCATAGAACAAGGCAAGTCCTGGGATCATAAAAAACACAAATGCGGAAGAAACTAACATCCATGCTGTATCAGATTTATCGATGGTAGGGGAGGATGGTAGTTCTCCTTCTGCGGCGAGGAAACCGGGCAGAAGGAAAAGTGCACATACCAACAAAGGCCGTAAGACCAATTGTATTTTCATTGTTTGCTCCAAATATCTTTTCGAGATGCGAAATAAAATTCGTATCATTACGATTGGTGTCTCTTTTGAAGGCGAGTCAATTCTGCAAAACTAGGAACTTTTTTGAAAAAAATATTCGGGAATCGGGAAGGTGATCGCAAGATTGCTAATGGCGTGTTAAGGCGACGGTATTGGGTGGCGGGTCTAGTTCCCCACCCGAGTCAGGGCGGGGATATCCTAATTCCAGCCATATCCACCCGAAAACGTGAAAGAATTTCCCTATTTTCAGCAAAAAGATTGAACAAAATTAGATTGTGCACAATCTAAATAATACTTACGGAGAAAATAGATGTCAGAAGAATTTTACAAAATTAAAGTGAAACGTGGATCCGAGGAAGTCCCTTTGGAGCAGTTCAAAGACAAAGTGCTTTTGATAGTGAATACTGCGAGCGAGTGTGGCTTTACCCCTCAATACAAAGGCCTTCAAGAAACTTATGATCGTTATAAAGCAAAAGGATTAGAAGTTTTGGCGTTCCCGTGCAACCAGTTCGGTCAACAAGAACCAGGAACAGATGCTGAAATTAAGTTGTTTTGTGAAAGAACATTCTCAACTACTTTTCCAATCTTTTCCAAATTGGAAGTGAACGGACCAAATACTGATCCACTCTACCAACATCTTAAAAAACAGGCTCCAGGGATTTTTGGTTCCGTTGACATTAAATGGAATTTTACAAAGTTCTTGATCGACAAACAAGGGAATGTGGTGAAAAGATACGCGCCAATTACAAAACCCGAAGATATTGAAAAGGATATCGAAAAACTTGTCAAAGCATAAGAGTCCAACAGATGAGGTTCTTCTTTTGAAGAACCAAATTTGTTTTTCTTTATATTCTTCAATGCATCGTTTGATGAAGATCTACCGCCCGCTTCTTGCAGAAGTGGGACTTACGTATCCGCAATACCTTGTGATGTTGGTACTTTGGGAAGATGAGAAAATTACAGTGAGTGGGCTTGGAGAACGCCTACAGTTGGACTCTGGAACATTAACTCCTTTATTAAAGAGATTAGAACAAAATGGGTTTGTTGAGCGTAAGAGAAGTTCTGAAGATGAACGTGTAGTGTTTGTTTCTCTTACGAAAAATGGAAAACATTTACGGGAAAAGGCAAAGGCCATACCTGAACAGATTTTTTGTCTATCAGGGATTGAAGAGAACCAAGCAATCCAGTTGAAAGAAATTTTAGACGAACTTGCCCAAGCATAAAAGAAATCTAAATATCTAGAAATAGTTATCGACTTTTTTCTTGACTTGAAATTCAATTCCGGAAAGGATCTAACATCGTTTAGGTTCATTTTCATTGTTGCCTAAAAAAGCGAAGGTTCATTGCTCATATGCCGAGACTTATTTCCTCACTTTGCTTTTTTATCTTATTATTTATAGTTTCCTGCAAAAATCCATTTTCCGAAAATCCATGTGATCCCAATGGGCAAAAGTTTATAGACTCATTGCTGTTAAAATGGGCAACTTCGGATAAGAGTGCTACTTGTGGTAAAGTATACCTCCCGGTAATCCCCAAGGAAATCTTAGAGTATTCAATTCCTAGTTTGGGAGTAACTGGGATCATCAAAGGGAACCAGATTGTAATCACTTCCGAATCAATCGTGGCAATCTCTTCTTATGTTGCTAATTTTAAAACTAATGGTGTCTCTGTTACTGTCGATGGGGTTCCACAAACGAGTGGTGTGACTTCCAATTCCTATCTATCTCCATTGAAGTACATTGTGACCGGTGCGGATGGAAGCACAAATGAATACACAATACAAATGGTTGCTCCTCGCGTTTTGGGTTCTGGTTCCCTTCGGCTTTGGTTTAAAGCAGACCAACTAACGCTGAATGATGGAGATCCGATTCTAACTTGGTCGGATGTTAGTGGTTATGGAAATCATATTACGCAAGCTTCAGCACCGACCATACATACACTTTATAGAAAAGGTCAAGCCAATGGATACCCAGTTGCAGAATTTAGAAGTGTAAATGTATCAAAGATGAATTTATCTGGCGGAGTTGGATTGTATGTTACTAATAGCGGAAGCGTTTTTTTTGTGATGAAGTTAGTCAATACGATTACTGGTGGAATCACTTTAATCAATATACATGGTGGTCAAGGAAGAGAGATTTCTGTAGATCATCCAATTTCGGCATATCTTGTCTGTCGAAATGGTGCAAGTTGCTCTACCATATCAGCTTTACCAATTCCAAAAAATGAATTTCTGGCGATAGGTTCTGTGCAAATATTGGTGACTTCTGGTCGAGAGTATTGGAATGGTAGTTTGAAAAGCCAAGTGCCAATCTCGTATGATTATTCTGGTGGTGCTAGTCCAAATACTATTTATTTAGGTAACGGAAATCTTGATGCGGACATTGCAGAAGTATTATACTTCAATACAGATCTTTCGGATACAGATGTTGAAAAAGTCTTTTTTTATCTGAATACCAAGTATGGGCTTTCGCCAATGTAGAAACAAATCAGGAATAGGTTTTGGTTATTTAACAAAAACATGAACTTCCGGTCATAAAAAAAGGGAAATGTTGATTTCTTTTATACAAACCAACAAACATGTGATATATGGTAGCCATTGGGTGGCGGGTGGATTACCCCACCCAGTTCGATTAGGGCGGGGATCTCTACCATTCTATCCCCCACGCACTCCCAATCCTACTTGCCCCCATATCCCTATCTCACAAACTACAACCAATGGATCTAAACACAATCAATCTCAAAAGGTTCCATCTACACTATTTTAGTTACTTACTTCTTATATTCATTCTAAGTCTCCCACTAACAATAGGTTTGGTGGCGGATGGATATCGAATGATTTTTTATTTCGGTGGAGCTATGTCCTTTGCCATCCAAATGGCAATTTTGCAACTGAGATTTCTTCCGAGAAAAATACCAGCCCTAGCAGAGTCAGGCTTCCCTTTTTTCACAGTATTCCTCTCCTTTTTTCTAAATTTGGGCATTTTGACCGCTTTGCAGGTCTTAAAGTACCCTTTTGAGGCAACTTCTGGATTTTTAATTGCCTATTTCGTCCACCTTCTTTTCCTTGTATTTGCGAGCTATTTCAGTGGAAAATAAGTCTAAATATCGGTTTTTTTTATCATTTTTATTAGTTTTTTCCCTTAGTTTTACGAATGTTTTTGCAAACGATTCGGAAGGGCACGGCTCTGATGAGGGCTTCGATTTCAGTGAAGTGATGGCGCACCACTTAGGGGATGCTCCCATTTTCCCTCTCAATTTTGGTGGTTCCATCGTCACAGAAGGACAACCTGGATTTGACGCAGAAAACCACGATGTTTTTGTAAACCATGACGGTGTGAAATACCACTATGTTGGTGGCCTCGACCTTCACATCACCAAACGAGTGACCATGATGTGGATCGCTTGTTTTTTTATGTTCATTATCTTTATCCCAGCGGCTAATTTGATTTCAAGGAACCCTAAAAAAGTTCATAACAAATTCACATCTGGTGTAGAGGCTTTCATATCTTATCTAAAAGAAAACGTTGTGGATGCATCCCTTGATCACCACGGACATTCTTATTACCACTATATCTTCTCGTTGTTTTTCTTTATCCTTTTCTGTAACTTGTTTGGCCTCATTCCTTCGATCGGTGAGTTAACTGTTGCCGCTTCTGATGGACTTGTGGCTCTCGGAGTTTTCGAACATACACCACATTCTCTTCATACCTTTGGAGAGATTTGGTCAGGAATCACACCAACGGGGGACATCAGTGTCACTCTGTCTTTGGCATCCATTACATTACTTACTATTTACGGAACGGCATTCACTTACCAAGGAATTTCCTTCGTAGCACACGCGGTTCCAAAGGGAGTTCCACTTCCACTCTGGCCTCTTATGTGGGTTCTTGAATTTATCGTCACTCATATTGCACGTTCTTTTGCGTTAACCATGAGGTTACTTGCCAACATGACAGCAGGACACGTTATGATCCTTGCGTTACTTGGGTTTATTTTTATGAGCGAAAATTGGCTCATCGCACCTGTATCTGTTCTCAGTTCAGTGCTCATTTACTTTTTAGAACTACTTGTAGCTTTTTTACAAGCGTTCATTTTCTCACTGCTCACAACCGTGTTCATCGGAACTGTGATGCATAGACATTAAGATTGGTTTTATTTATATTATAAAACACACAGGAGTGAAACGAAAACAATGGAATTCGGTTTAGGATACATCGCAGTAGGACTCGCAGCAGGACTTGCATTACTTGGTGCAGGAATCGGTATTGGTAGAATTGGTGGATCAGTGGCAGAAAGCATCAGCCGCCAACCAGAAGCAGCTGGAAAGATCCAACTCGTTCTTTACGTAGCAGCAGGTATGATTGAAGGAGCAGCACTTTTCGCAGTGGTTATCGCTCTTCTTATCGCGCTCAAACTCAATGGCTCAATTGACAAAACAATTGGTGCTGGTGCCACTAAAGTAGAACAAGGACAATAGTCTTGGTTATCCTCGCGGCTTCCGGCTTCAATTTGCTGAAAGTCAATCCGGGTCTGGTCATCTGGACCCTGGTCACTTTCTCAGTTGTTGTCTTCGTTCTTAAAAAATTTGCATGGGACAAGATCCTTCATGCTCTCGAAGAACGTGCTTCCGGCATCCAAGGCGATATCAACAAAGCAGAAACCCTTCGTGTAGAAGCAGAAAAGTCTTTAAAAGAATACAAAGACCAACTATTCAAAGCGACGGAAGAAGCTCATAAAATTGTAGATGAAGCTAAAAAAGATGCAGTTGCTCTCCGCTCTCGATTGACGGAAGAAGCACACAACGAAGTGAAAGGCATTAAAGATAACGCAATTCGCGAAATCGATTTAGCGAAGAGCAGAGCTTTGTCTGAAATGCAAAACCAAATTGTGGAAATGTCCGTTCTCATCGCGAGTGAGATCTTGGAGAAACAATTGAAGAAGGAAGACTATGCTTCCTTTGTCGAAAAAGAGATCGCAAAACTCGATAAACTTAAAATCAAATGAGTCTGAACCAAATTTCAAAGGTTTACGCAACGGCACTTTTGGAGTTAGCTCAGGAAGCTAACTCACTTGAGTCAACAGAAGAGGAACTTTCAACACTCGTTGATGTTTTCTTTTCTGATGAGTCAATTCGCCATTATTTCCTTTCTCCATTAGTTGATCCTTCTGAGAAAGAAAGAACTGCTGAAAAGTCAGTTCAAGGGAAGGCATCGGAAATCGTTGCCAACTTCATCACACTTGTGGTTCGTAAGAATCGATTTCTATTCCTCAAGGATATTTTGGAAGATTATAGAACAGGAGTGGACCGACTTAAAAATCGTAGTTCTCTTCGCATTGTTTCCAAAGATTCTCTTGGCAAAGAAGCTGTAGATCGAATCACCAAGTCTATCTCTTCCAAGTTCGAACGCGAATTACGTGTTACGGAACAAACGGATCCAGCCCTTATTGGTGGATTCAAACTCTTTATAGACGACTTTTTAATCGATGCCTCGATCCGTGCAAAACTTGCAGGAACTCGCGAGGCTCTCCTCCAAAAGAAAATCCCAGTCGGAGCATTTGAATGAAAATTAAAACAGACGAAGTAACGTCGGTACTAAAACAAGAAATTAAAAACTTCAAAAAAGACCTTCAAGTTGAAGAAGTCGGAACGGTTCTCGAAGTAGGGGACGGGATTGCGAGAGTTTACGGACTCACGAACGTAATGTCAGGAGAGCTTGTTGAATTCCAAAACGGAGTTCGAGGACAAGCATTCAACTTAGAAGAAAACTCCGTAGGGGTTGTAATCTTCGGTGATTATATTAAAATTGAAGAAGGTTTTTCCGTTAAACGTGTAGGAAAGATCTTCGAAGTTCCAGTAGGACCTGAACTTCTCGGTCGAGTGCTTAACCCACTCGGGGAAGTGATCGACGGAAAAGGACCTCTGAACGCAAAAAAAACAAGACCTGTTGAGTCTCCAGCTCCAGGGATTGCGATGAGAAAATCAGTTCACGAACCAATGCAAACAGGAATCAAAGCAATTGATGCGATGATCCCAATTGGACGTGGACAAAGAGAGCTCATCATTGGTGACCGCGGAACAGGAAAAACTTCCATCGCGATCGACACCATCATCAACCAAAAAGGAAAAGGTGTGATCTGCGTTTACGTAGCGATTGGACAAAAAGCATCTACTGTTGCTTCCACCATCGAAATGTTACGCGAAAAAGGTGCATTAGAGTATACGATCATCGTATCTGCAAACGCATCTGAACCTGCTCCTATGTTATACATTGCACCTTACTCTGGTGCGACGATGGCTGAATACTTTATGTATGAAGAAGGGAAAGCAACACTTGTTGTTTACGATGACCTTTCCAAACAAGCCGTAGCATACCGACAAATGTCACTTTTACTTCGCCGCCCACCAGGTCGTGAAGCATATCCTGGGGACGTATTCTACCTTCACTCTCGCCTCCTTGAAAGAGCAGCAAAACTTGATGATAAATTCGGTGGTGGGTCTATGACAGCACTTCCAATCATTGAAACGCAAGAAGGGGAAGTATCAGCATACATTCCTACCAACGTAATCTCCATCACTGATGGTCAGATTTACCTTCAGTCCAACCTATTTGCATCGGGCCTTCGCCCTGCGGTGGATGTGGGGATTTCTGTATCACGGGTTGGATCTGCAGCGCAAATCAAAGCGATGAAAAAAGTAGCGGGAACACTTAAGTCAGATTTGGCGCAGTTCCGTGACTTAGAAGCGTTTGCACAGTTGGGAACTGAACTGGACCCAGTGACACAAGCTCAGCTTGATCGTGGATACCGAGTTCTTGAAATTCTCAAACAACCAAACAATTCTCCAACTCCGGTAGAAGAACAAGTAATCTCCATCTTTGCTGTAACAAAAGGTTTTATGGATACAATTCCTACAGCTAAGGTTCGTGAATTTGAAACTTACCTTTTGAAAACGATGAGAGAACAACACTCTGAAATTTTGGAAGAAATCAGAACTGCCAAAGAAGTAAAACAAGAAGCGGCTCTGCAAAAAACAATCAAGTCGATTGCTGAACATTTTCTAGCAAAGAATAATTAAGGGGAAAGATCTTGGCGACACCGCGTGAGATAAAAAAGAGGATTAACTCGGTTAAAAACACGAGAAAAATCACTCGAACCATGGAGATGGTCTCCACGGCAAAGGCAAAAAAAGCCACTAACAAAGTAAATGCGGCGAAACCATACGCTGATTTAACTCGTGAGTTAGTTTCTTCTTTGTCTAGCCTTGCCGGGATCATCCACAGCCCTTACTTAAGGAAGCCGGACAAAATCCGAAAAGTTGCTATCCTTGCGATTGCCGCAAACCGTGGGTTATGCGGTGGTTTTAACTCCAACCTTCTTCGTATGGTCAAAAACCGTATAGAAGAGTTGAAGTCAAAAGGTGTGGAAGTTGAAGTCCATGCTGCAGGGAAAAAGGCAATTTCTTTCTTTAAATTTGCAAAAGTTGAGTTGGTAACAACACATACCAATATCGATGACAAAGCAGGAAGTAAAGAAGCAAACGATCTTGCATCTTACTTTATGGAACGTTTTGCAAATGAATCAGTGGATTCAGTTGAAATTATTTCCACTCATTACTATTCGGCAGCAACTCAAAAACCAGAGATCACAACGGTTCTTCCTTTATCAATGGAAGATTCAAGTGCAAAAGGATCTTCTGGTCCGGAGGTTTTGTATGAACCGGATCCAAAAACTATTTTGGAAAACCTACTTCCTATGGTGATCAAAACTACTTTTGTTAAAATCATTTTAGAGTCGGTAGCTTCCGAACACATTGCACGAAGAGTGGCAATGAAAGCAGCTACGGATGCTGCTGGTGAGATGATCAAACTTCTGACTCGCGGTTACAACCGAGTTCGTCAGGCAAAAATTACGCAGGAAATTTCAGAAATCGTAGGGGGAGCGGAAGCCATCTCCTAACAAAGGTCTTTCGGAGTATATATGAATAAAGGTAAAATTAAACAAATCATCGGTTCGGTAATGGACATCAGTTTTGAATCCGGGAATATGCCTGAGATCTACAATGCCGTAGAAATCCAATCTAAAGTGAACGGCAAAGACGTAACAATTACTGCAGAAGTGCAACAGCACATTGGAGACAACACGGTTCGTGCGATCTCCCTTCAATCCACTGACGGATTAAAAAGAGGATTAGAAGTCATTGATACAGGAGTTCCAATTTCTGTTCCCGTAGGAACAAAAACTCTTGGTCGTATCTTTAACGTACTTGGTGAGGCTATCGACGAACTCGGTGATCTTCCTAAAGACGTAAAAAAGATGCCTATCCATAGAAGCGCTCCTTCTTACGAAGAAATTAAACCTAAAACTGAGATTTTTGAAACAGGAATCAAGGTAATCGATCTACTCGCTCCTTATATCAAAGGGGGAAAAACAGGACTATTCGGTGGTGCAGGGGTAGGGAAAACGGTTCTTATCCAAGAGCTTATCAACAACATTGCAAAACAACATGGTGGTTACTCTGTGTTCGCTGGTGTGGGTGAAAGAACTCGTGAAGGAAACGACCTTTGGAACGAGATGAAGGAATCGGGAGTTATCGACAAAACAGTTCTTTGTTTTGGTCAGATGAACGAACCACCAGGTGCTCGTCTACGTATCGCACTTTCTGCATTAACTATGGCAGAAAACTTCCGTGATGAATCCGGATCAGACATTTTACTTTTCGTAGATAACATCTTCCGTTTCTCTCAAGCAGGTTCAGAAGTATCGGCCCTTCTTGGTCGTATGCCATCTGCGGTAGGATACCAACCAACTCTTTCTACTGAGATGGGTGGATTACAGGAGCGGATTACTTCTACGGTTCGTGGTTCCATCACTTCTGTGCAAGCGATCTACGTTCCTGCCGACGACTTAACTGACCCGGCTCCAGCAACGGCGTTTGCTCACTTAGATGCAACAACGACATTGTCTCGTGCGATTTCTGAAAAAGGGATTTATCCTGCTGTGGATCCGCTCGATTCCACATCACGTATCATGAACCCACAAATCGTTGGGGAAGAACACTACAACACTGCCCGTGAAGTTCAAAGAATTCTTCAAAGATACAAAGACTTACAAGATATCATCGCGATCCTTGGTATGGACGAACTTTCTGAGGATGACAAAATTCTAGTATCTCGTGCTCGTCGTTTGGAGAAATTCCTTTCTCAACCGTTCCACGTAGCGGAACAGTTCACTGGTCGACCTGGAAAGTATGTAAAATTGGAAGATACCATCCGTTCCTTCAAAGGAATCATTGAAGGTAAGTATGACACGCTTCCAGAACAAGCCTTCTACATGGTCGGATCGATTGACGAAGCAATCGAAGCGGCGAAACAACTCAAAGGTTAATTCGGATGAGTAAAGAACTGACTTTAACAGTCATCTCTCCCGACAAAATCCTGTATCAGGGCAAGGCAGAATCAGTGATTCTGCCAGGTTCTGTGGGTTATTTTGGAATTTTGCCAGGTCACGCGACTCTTGTTTCCCAACTCGATTTCGGACTCATCAAATTGCATACAGCAGGAAAAGAGTTCCGAATCGCCATCGATGGGGGGTTCTGTGAAGTGAGAAATGATCAAATCCGAGTGCTTACCGAAGGTGGGGATTCTGAGGACGATTTGTCTCATGACCATGCGGTAGAACTCCTAGAGGAAGCAGAAGCCCTTCCCGTTTCCAAAGACAAAGAAATTCTTCTAAAGAAAGCAAAAGTTCGCATTTTACTGCACGAACGTTAATTTTTTTCCCCCCTTCTTGCCGAAAATAAACCAGAGGGGGATTTCCTTTGGCTATAGATTGGATTCGACGTTCTGTATTGGTGACGATACTATTTGCCGGATTCTATTACTTAAAGGAAAACCCTGATTTGCGAAAAAGAATCTATTCTGAAGATCCGATTCGTGTTAGAATTGAGGGGCCCGTATTGAATCCCGGATTCTATTCATTGGAAGCAGGTGCAAACGGAAAGGATTTGATTGATATGGCGGGTGGATATGTACCTGGTGCGCAAATCAAAATGGAGGACAGTATCTTGGAACAACCGTTAGAGGATGGCCAGGTACTAAATTTGGGAAAACGGTAATCGAGGCGAATGGCGGATCAAGAACAGAATAAAAACGAAGATCTAGAAAACATCGAACCTATACTTGATGAAGACTCGTTTTCTTTGGATTTGGATGATTTTGATATGGGCGATGATGACTTAGATGTATCGCCAGGGATTGAAGCTCCAAACCTAGATGATATCTCTGCTTTTGATGATGAAGATGATTCCATTTCAGATATGGTAGCTTCTTCCGATTCCTATGATGATTTATTAGATATAGATTTAGATTCTGATTTAAACTTACTTGGGGAAGAAGACCCCATTTTGCATGATGAAGACATTCATGCTGACTTTTCTGACTATGAAGAAGAGTCCGAAAAAGAAAATTTTAAAAGCCCCGCAAAACAATCATATAACGATACCCTTGATGAAGATCTAGAATTAGAGTTCGATGATGATTTGATAGATCTTGATAAAGAAATCGAATCAATACTCAACGGTGAAGATGGAATTTTATCTTCCAAAAAATCCAAACAAAATCTAGAAGATGAAGAAGAGGGACCAATTTCCCTTTCATTGGAAGAACTAGAAAACATCACAGGAAATTTAGAAGAAGAAGATCATTTAGGGGAATCGGAACACCCACACTTTGATGAAGAAGATCATGAGAACGATCTTATCAATGAACATTCAGATTTGGATTTAGACTTAGATGATTCAGAAATTGATACAAATCTTGCATTTGATGAAGAAGGCAAACCTCAATTTGATTTAACTGATCATGATGAAGAAGATTCTTTTATCCCTAAAGATGATTTAGGTCCAGGAACTGACGAAGAGGACAGTGAGTTTAAACCTCTTGTTGATCCAGAAGAAGAAGAATTATTCGGTAAAAACAAAGAGGATGAAAATCTTACTTTATCCGATGAAGAACTGGGAAGTATCCTTGGTGCTGGTGGTGAAGCTAGTTTAGAAGAAACCTTAGGTTCAGAGGACGAATTTTTAGCATCTGATGAGGAGGCTGACCTTCCTAGTTTCTCAGATGAAGAGGGAGGTTTTGATTTATTAGGTGGTGAATTTGAAACACCTGAAGAAGAACCTACCTTAGAAGAGGATGAAGATGAAGGTCCTCTCACATTATCATTAGAAGAATTAGAAAACATTTCTGGTGAAGCCATTGAAGAGGATTTTGAAGAACCAACTTCTGATATCTTAAATGAAGAATTAGAAGATGAATCGATCACATTAAGTCCAGACGAACTTGGTAATATCATTGCAAGTGATCCAATCGAAGAGTCGGAAGATTCTGACATATCAGAAATTGAAGATATAGACGAATTAGAAACTGATCTTGGAGATGACTTCGGTTTTGATTTGGGAGATACAGAATCTGAACTAGAAGAATCAGAAAGTTCGAAAGAAGGACTCGAAGGTCAAATGGAAGGATTTGAATCTTCTGAAGAAGAAGACGAAGGCCCAATTGCACTTTCCATGGAAGAATTGGAATCCATCGCTTCTGATGCTGAAGAAAGCTCTGAAGAAGAACTTGTTGATAGTTTTGACCGTGCACCACTCCCTTATGAAGAGGAACTGACTCCAAAGTCGGACTTGATGGCTGAGGATGAAGAAGATGAATCCATTGCTTTATCGATGGAGGAACTGGAAAACATCACTGCTTCAGAAGAAGAGGATGTAGAAGAGGAAGATGTCACTCTTTCACCAGAAAGTCTAGATGAAATTTTAGGTGAAGAACTTCCAGGGGAAGGATTAGAAGACATTGCAGACCTTCCAGTTGAAGAAGAATTTTCATTATCAGAACAAGTTGGAGATGACGATAATTTAGTTGAACTTGAACCAGATATGGATTTCGGAGATTTTACTTCCGATTCAACCGCTGATGATAGTTTTGATTTGTCAGTTCCAGACTTATCAAATGAAACAAGAACACCAACGCTTGCAAGTGATGAGTCAGAAGAATTTGAAGTTGATTTAGATGAATATGCAATGGAAGGAAAACTTTCTCCATTGGAAGAACTTCGTAAATCCGATGTTTCTGCTCCAGAAGAAAAGCCATCATCCGCCGAAGAAGCGTTTGTCGATGCAGGTGGTGAAAACTTATCTGTGGGGGATCGTAAAAAAGTTCTAGGATACTTGGACAACTTACTTGGAAATCTTCCTGATGAAGTCATACGAGAATTCTCGAAATCACAATACTTCGAGTTATACAAAAAAATGATGAAAGAATTGGAGTTATAAAGTGGGACTTCTCGATAGAGCCGAAGAAATTAAAAAAACTTCGGGTTCCTCGACTCCAAAATCTCCAATAAATCCTAAAGACAAACCGTCTTTATTAAAAAAAGCAGAACATTTTCGCGAAGAGAATGAATCTCCTATAAAAGATTCTGTTCCTATTGCCGATTCCGACTCAGAGTGGTTAGACGATAGTTTCTCGGATACACTTGCTACAGAAATTGGTGATCTTCCGAATCCCGATGGAGAAGAAGAATTTGACCTTAGTGATATACCAGAATTAACAGATGCTGATTTTGGTGACTTAGCTGATGAAGAATGGGATGAAAACCCACTCCCTCAATTAGAGGATGATTTTGGAAATGGCCCTAATGATTACCAACCAATCTCTGACGAAGATTCCGAGTCATTAGTAGAGCCAGATTTAGATTTTGATCTGCCATCCAATGAAGAGCCAACACCTGAACAGGAAGCGGAATCTCCAGAACCGCTAAATGCAGACGAACCAGCATTTGGTGACGATTTGATTGATCGTGATTATCATGATGATATTTCTGAACCCGATGCTCCTCTCCCTGAGGTAAATATTTTTGACGAATGGGAAAATGATGCAAAAAAAGAAGCAGCCAAACAGCCGTTAAGACAGACAAAAGATGATCCGGCTCCCATTGGAGAAGAGGTCCTTTTTGATGATGAATCTGATTTTGGAACGGCACCAATGTCATACCATCTTGCTTCCAAAAAGCGAATCGAAAACTACCAAGCAATCTTTGAAATCACTAAAGAAATCGCATCTTCTAAAGAATTTTCTGATTACTTTGATAACCTAGTTTATAGTTTGATTGGGCAAGTTGGATGTAATTCGGTTGTGGTATTAACTTCAACAAATCCAAAAAATCCAAAATGGGAAGCTGTGGCTTCTCAAGGAATCCAGTCAAAAGATTCTTGGTACCTCTCTCCAAACGATGAAATCTATTCTCGAATTTCTGATTCTGAAACCGTTATCTATGCAGGTGAGTTTAAATCTTCTCGTTTGCCAAATCGGGAATTAAATTTATTAAATGAAATGGCTTCTGAAATCCTAGTTCCCATTCGACATGGCCAAAAATGTTTTGGTGTTTTATCTCTAGGCAAATTAATCAATGGTGAAGAGTATATCACAGACGATTTAGAATTTGCAAAAATCGTTGGAGATATCGCAGGTTCTGTATTTGAAAGAGTTTCTGAATTTGAACTAATGAACGATAATTTAGTTCAGGCTAAAGAAGTCATTGGAATTAATGAATCTGTATTACAGTCTGCTAGAGATTTTGCTCGTGTACGTAAGATGGATGATGCATATGATCTTTTGATTGATAACATCAAAAATAAATTAGGTGTAAAACAGTTTTCCTTTTTGGTTTTGGATTCTGAAACAAGATCCGACTATATTGTTTTTGGTTCTAATTTTATTTTACCTGAACGTGCCAAAGATTTTAAACTCAGTAAAGATTCCGATATCGTTGGAATGGTTTCAAACGTCCCAGGCGTATATAAATTGGAAAATTTCAGAGAAGATGCTGAGCTGAAATCAATTTTTACAAACGATGAATTGGGAATTATGGGTGAATTTACCATTCTTCCTATTATCAATTTAAATTGGCTTGTGGGAATGGTGATAGTTCATTCTACCGGATCTGCATGGACAGACACCACAAGAGATGTCGCCGTAACATTACTTGAAACTTCCGCTCCTGTATTTGCAAATTTACTCATACTACAAGAAAAAGAAGCACTATTTAGAAATCCTTTTAATCCTCTTGAATCTCGAATATTAAGTGAAATTGAAAAATCATCTCAAATGAATTTGAATTTTACTGTTTCTTTGTTCAAAATTCAAAATGTATCAAGAATGGTTCATTTGGTAGGTGCTGGAACTTTCGCTCGTTATGCGGACTTGCTTCGCAAAACTATGATGGATCACATCGGCGAATTGGACTTTTTTACAAGAGTCGGCCAAGGAAAATTTGCAATGGTTCTTCATGGGAAAGACAAAGAAGAAACCGAAGTTGTCATCAAAAAAATTAAATCATCTTTTGCAAAAAAAGAAGAAGCAATCATTGGTTCATTTCGTGCGACATACAGGGTTTTGAATTTATCTTATCCTGATGACACAAAGGACAAAAATCAATTTTTAGAAATGGTTGAAGAAGCCTAAGTAACGTTGTGTTATTTAATTCGATTTCTTTTCTTTTTCATTTTATATTCTTTTATTTAATCTACTATTTCGTTTCTAACCGAATTCGAAAATACCTACTTCTTTTCTTTGGAATATATTTTTATTCGCAATGGGGAGTTAAACCCACTATTTTACTGCTAACTTCTGTTATTTTCAATTATACTTTGGCAAAATATCTTTCGAATGAGTTGGGTCAAAAACGTAAGCTGGTTTTTGTAATTGGGGTGACAGCGAATCTACTTTACCTTGCAGTTTTTAAGTATTTTGTTTTTGTTTGGCAATTGTTTTCTGATATAAAGATTGGGTTTGGTTTCTCGGGACTCGTTTGGAAACCAGAAATTATTTTGCCGATAGGCATTTCATTTTATACATTTCATAACATTAGTTACTTAATTGAAGTTTACGACAAACGAATCAATCCTACAAAAAACTTTTTTACATTTGCTATTTATGATTTATTTTTCCCTTTGTTACTACTTGGTCCAATTGAAAGACCAGGAAACCTGATCCCACAAATAGAATCCGAACAAACAATTACAAAAGAAAAGATTTGGAATGGAGTTTCCTTATTTTTATGGGGAGTATTCATTAAATCGACTATTGCGGATCCTTTTTCAAGGTATGTGGAAATTCACGCTTGGTCTTTTGAGTCTTTGGAACCAGGAATTTTATGGATTGTGGCTCCCGTCATTGCCTTCCAAGTATACGCAGATTTTTTCGGCTACTCACTTTGTGCTATGGGTCTTGCGGAGATCATGGGCTTTCAGCTAATGAACAATTTTAAAAGACCATTCTTTTCTTCGAATCCATCCGAGTTTTGGTCCAAATGGCATATCTCTCTTTCGACGTGGTTACGAGATTATGTTTATATTAAATTAGGTGGGAATCGGCATGGTTTTTTCCGCGAAAATGCAAATCTAATGATTGTTTGGTTTTTGGCTGGGATTTGGCATGGTGCCGGGTATGGATTTGTGATTTGGGGAGTGTATTTAGGGTTATGTTTGGTTCTCTATCGCTGTCTAAAACATTATGGTCTTGTGAAAGAAAACCTACCTTTGATTTCGCTCATTGGAACCTTTTTTACCTTCTATAGTTTTTCATTAGGTTTATTATTGTTTCGTATCCATTCTCCATTTGAGACAAAGTTAATATTAAAAAACTTATCTACATTACCAAAACTTTCTTCTATTCCTTTGATGATTCTTTTGTCTGCTTTGCCATTAATTATTTTTGATTTTTGGCAGGAAAAAAAAGATACAAATCGTCCTGACTTTTATATTTCAACTAAACCGCATCTGTTTCTTTTCCTATTTTTCTTTTTGTTTCTTTGGTTTTCATTATTTTCTCCGTTTGGAAAACAGGATTTTTTTTATTTTCAGTTTTAGTATTCCAATATGAAGTTACGTTATTTTTTTATCACCTTTTTGACCATTTCTTTTGTTATGCATATGACAGAAGAATGGATCATCCAGTTCTGTGAGACAACTTCAGTTTATTGGTATTTTGCAAATGAACGTACGGTTCGAACGGAAGCAAAGGTCCTAGTCTTAGGGGACAGTCAAATTGTAAGTGGAATTTCTCCTGAGTCCATTGCGGAAATTGAGGGAGTGTCTAAAGAGGAAGTTTTATATCTCCCAAAACCAAGCCAACAACCAGAAGGAATTCTTTCTGATTCGTTGGATGTAGTATACAGGTTGCCTAATTTAAAAAAAGTTTATGTAAACTTGTCACCATTAAATACAAGTAAAAATTCTGTCACTGATGCAAACCGACAATTGTTTTATTCTTTTGGGAATTTATCAAAATATACAATTGAACATCCTCTTTTACGAAAGGCATACTTTTCTAACCTAACAGATTTAAGTTGGAAAATCATTATTAAAGTTTTTCCTTATTTTGGTCTTAGTTCCAATATCAACAGGTTAGTTTATGATCCTGTTGCACAAAATGATATACCAAGAAGAAAACAAGAGTTTTTGTTTATCAAAGAAAGTATGAAAAATAATCAAGGTTCTTGGGTTTGGAAATCAATCGGTGAGGATCCAACATTATTAAAATCAGAAGAGTTTCCAAACTTAAACACACAGATCTTAGCAGGGAAACGTGAGTTATCCATACAACTTTGGTTAGAATGCATTCGATTGTGGGAAAAACAGAATTTAGAGATTGTTTTCCTTCGGATTCCATTTTCCCCTAAGATGGAAAAGGATATAATAAAAACCGGAGCGAACTTAGTAGAAGATGAGTTTTTTAAAAGGATAAGTTCAGACCCCAATCGAAGGAAACTAAAAGTTTTGGATTTTAAATCTGAATTTTTAGAAGAGTATCAGTATTTTGCTGACTTAACACATCTCAACCAAAAAGGAAAAGATGCGTTTTCTGTGATTTTAAAAAGAGTGCTATTTTATCACGCCCACTCGTCGACCGAGGGCATGTAGGTTGACTCCCCAACCAAGTCCAAAAAATTGTTTTGGAGTTAGAATTTCGTCTGTACTTGGATCCCAAATATCCTTCACAAATGCTTCCGCTGAAATCTCTGTTCCGTATGGGATTCCCCAAAAATTTTTATCTTCACCGTATGACATGAATCACCTCGCTATTTAGCCAAATCTTACGATTTAGAGGATTCTACCATAGTATAAAATTCTTGAAAATGATAGGCAGAGTCGTGAGGACCTGGGCACGCTTCTGGATGGTATTGGACCGCCATCACTGGAAGGCCTTTGGTTTTCAGACCAGCAACTGTGTTGTCAAATAAATTGAGCCTAGTAATTGGCATCTCACTTGTTGATTCACCGAGAACATGGAATCCATGGTTTTGAGATGTGATTTCAATTTTTCCTGTTTCTTCGTTTCGAACAGGATGGTTCCCGCCGCGGTGACCAAACTTAAGTTTGGCTGTCTTTTTTCCTAGCGCAAGACCAATGATTTGGTGGCCTAAACAAATTCCAAACAATGGTTTTTTTGCATCCATTATGGCTTTTGCCGATGAGATTGCATAATCCAAAGGAGCTGGATCTCCGGGTCCATTAGATAGGAAAAAAGCATCAAATCCTTCTTTTAATAAATCTTCTGCTTTGGTTTTCGCTGGGAATACATGTACATTGAATCCCGCTGCATCTAGAAGTTTGAGGATATTTCTTTTGATTCCAAAGTCGTATACAGCAAGTTTAAACTTACTTGGAGAATGAGCACCAAATACATATGGTTTTTCGCAAGTGACTACTTGGGCAAGGTCTTGGCCTTCCATAGAAGGAGCATTTTTCACTGCTTCTAAAAAAGAATCTTCATATGTTTCACTGACAAAGATTCCGCAGGACATAGCACCTGAATTCCGAATGATTCGCGTTAGTTTACGAGTGTCGATCCCTTCTATTGCGGGCACTCCAAATCGAACGAGAAACTCGCTTAGAGTTTCCTTGGATTGAAAGTTGGAAGGTCGTTTGACATACTCTTTGACAATGAGTCCAGAAGCTTGGATCTTATCGGATTCCATATCGTCTGGATTGATTCCATAGTTCCCAATCATTGGGTACGTAAGGGTCACGAGTTGGCCTTTGTAGGAGGGATCAGTAATGATTTCCTGGTATCCCGCCATAGAGGTGTTAAAGACCACCTCGCCAATCGAATTCTTATTTGCACCGAAGGATCGGCCCTTCATGACCGTTCCGTTTGCTAAAACCAAAAAAGCCTGCATCAAATCCATTCCAAAGAAAGGTTCCCTAATGACGAACAAAAATTCATCAGTCTTTTACGTAATAACGTTTTATCCGGTCGTAATGGTAGTCTCCGTTGATTTCCACTGTTTGCATTTTGGAAAGGGATTCTGCCATTTCCTTGGCGAGCCCAGGTTCAATGGTTAAATAAGAACGTTTCCCCCGAACCAAATACACGATTTGCCCCGTATCTCCGTCTGCTTCAATGACCTGCCCTTGGATCCTTTTTGACTGAGGGGAAGGAGAGCTGACCGATACTTGGTATTTTTGGAAAATATGGAGCCGGCCTACACAAAGCCAGACATCAGAAGTGGGATTGAGTTGTGTGGCTTTTCCTTCGATATAGCGTTTTTCAAAAGGTTGGTTTCCTAATGAAACTCGCATGGTTTCAGCATCACAGTGGATGGTTTTTTCCCGGAGATTGGTTTGGTCGAGAAACCGGAACTGTGGATCCTCCCCAGATGCCTCCCAATGCACCAATTCGCCTGAAAAACGAATCATCTTTCGTTCCATTCCGAACCGTTCGGTCGAAAACAGAACAAAAAGCAAGAACAATCTGCAAATAAGGAAAAGTTGTTTAGACGGCATTAGACTCACTCGAATTACCACATTTAACACAATTTTCGATTAAATTTAACAATTTTATTTGACAAATCCTAGAAGAACGACTAGTTTCATTGCAATTGTCGGTATGAACGACTGCTCACTTGCATTCGTTTGTCCACAGGTACGAAAAAAATTCAGGAAACAACTCACTAAGGAGTAATCATCAATGCTGAAATCTCTACGTTTTGGAATGATGGGGTTCTTACTTTTGTGCTTAGCAGGTAGCTTAAGCGCACAATCAGGTCCTCGTTCTTATTTTATGATCGGTCTTGGAGCACAATTTGACCTAGCTCAACTCGGTGGAACCATCACAAAAGATGGTCTTGACTCTGGTCAGCCTAGACTTCGTCCAGATGGATCAGCTTACGGAACGCCACAAAAAGCGATCTATGCTGAAAACACTTTGATCAGTTTAAAGAGAACTACTGGTGGTGCAATTGGTGCAAAAACTAACGGCGCTATGGTTGGTGGAAACGTAAACATTGGTTACGAAAAAGAAGGCGTTTTTGGAATCAATAGCCTTTTTTGGAGAGTCAACGTAAACTATACTACTAAAATTGCTGGTGGTGATACATCTTCAACAGTAATGGGTTACAAATGGTTAGACCAAGAGTGGAGCTACACAGCTTGGACTGTTCCTACTTACCTCGGTATTAAACTTTACAACGCTGCAAACGACACTGCTGTGTATGTTGGAGCTGGTGTGAACTATTTCCAAGGATGGTGGGGAGTTTCTGGAACTATCAACAACCCAGGACTTCAAACTTTTGCTCCAGGAGTTCTTGGACCAGGAGGATCTTTACTTGGTGATGCTCCTTCTTCAGGAATCCACAAAGAAAATGTACGTTTTGGTGCTAGCGGAATCGGCTTAAACTGGTTGGTTGGTGCACAAACAAAAATCACTGACAAAGGTCACCTTTTCTTCGAATTGGAAACTATCCTTTCCGCAGGAATGGGAGTTGGTGGGGTTGCGTCTGTCGGTGGAGCTTCTGCTCTTGCTCCTTGGGTTGCATACCCAGTGGTTATCGGTGGACAAACTTACCGCGTAGGT
The DNA here is from genome assembly GCF_002811945.1 of Leptospira harrisiae. Classification (NCBI taxonomy): domain Bacteria; kingdom Pseudomonadati; phylum Spirochaetota; class Leptospiria; order Leptospirales; family Leptospiraceae; genus Leptospira; species Leptospira harrisiae. Next base: position 627,237 of record NZ_NPDX01000001.1, read on the forward strand.
TACAAAATCGAAATCTAATCAGTTCTTTACTGAAAAGACGAAGCCGGTGTTGGATTCCAACCCCGGCTTTTTTTATGCCATCAATCGAATGATAAATTCTTTATCTTTTGTGGTAAGGGAATTCGTTTCATGTGTAAACAATTGCAATCGAAGTTTGTTGTATACATTCCAAATTTCTGAATGGCGGTCTATAGATTCGGAAACTAAGGCAACTTTGGTGATAAAAGAAAAAGCCTCTGTGAAATTACGAAATTCTTTTTCTAACTTAAAAAAAGAAACTCCATCTTTGGTTTCTACTACCCATTCGTTATATGTAATTAAAAGATTCTCTATTTCCAAATTGGAAAGAGTTTTTGGTTTTTCTCTCATTGCTTCTCCTTTCTTTTATGAAAAACAATTAAATACAAACCAATCAGAATGAATCCTGCACCAATGAATTTCTGCGAGTCGATTGGTTCTTTCATAAATAAAATTCCAACAAACATTAAAAAAATGGGTTCGATTAATAATGTCGCATTGAGTTTGCTAATGGGCAAATAGTTGTGGGCTTCAAAATAAAAAGCTCTACCTAAAAAATATCCAAGCAGTGAAAACAAACCTAAAATAACAATGATTGAAATTTCTGGGATCTGAAAACTTCCAATGTACCAAGAGTAAAATAGAAAAAATACACTCAAAAGGAAAAGGCGTAAATATGCATATTCGAGTCCTAAAATTTCAGGAATGTATTTTTTGATCATATAACTTTGAATTGCGAATAAAAAAGCACTGAGTAAAATACAGAACGCAGAAAGAACTTTGATTTGTCCTTCGAGGGTGGAAATCATATAAATTCCAAGAATGGCAATGGCTATACCTAAAAATTCTCTACTTTTTAATCGTTCGCCTAAGAAAAAAACTCCAAGTAAAACATTATAAAGAACTGTTGTTTTGATCAGAATGGCAGCTGGTCCTAAATCAGTTTGTTTTAAAGCATAATAGTATAATACAATCCCAATGGCATTAGAAATAGTACCAAGAGTTAAAATATGTCCATCTCGACTAATTGTCGTAAAAACTTTTGTTCTTCTTTTTTTTGAGATTAGAAAGTAGGGAGTTACTATTAAAAAAGCAAATCCAACTCCAAATAAAGCTGCAATTTCTGGTGAAAGATTGTATCTACGAAATACTTCTTTAAAGCCAATCACTTCGAAAGCAAAAAAAACTCCAGTTAGGAAAACAAAGAAATATCCCTTTTTTTCGTTACCAGTCAATGGGTTCTTTCCCTTGTGAAATTAAGTATTCGTTTGTTTTGGAAAAATGTTTGTTCCCTAAAAATCCTCTGTAAGCAGATAAAGGAGATGGATGTGCGGATTTTAAAATCAAATGTTTGTTTGGTGGAATAAGTACTTCTTTTTTCTGAGCAAAAGATCCCCATAACAAAAATACAAGATTCGATTTTTTTTCCGCAAGGATTTTGATGGCAGCATCAGTGAATTCTTCCCAACCTTTGTTTTGGTGAGATCCTGCTTTGTCTTTTTGTACAGTGAGCGTTGCATTGAGAAGAAGGACACCTTGGTTTGCCCAATGAGTAAGGTTCCCTGATTTTGGGATGGGTTTTTGTAAATCCTCACCAATTTCTTTAAAGATATTTTGTAACGAAGGAGGAAAGGGCACTCCTTCATTCACAGAAAAACAAAGACCATGAGCTTGTCCTGGGCCGTGGTAAGGATCTTGGCCAAGGATTACCACCTTAACTTTGTCGAATGGACAAGAATCAAATGCATTGAAGATTAACTTTGCCGGCGGATAAACAATAGAAGATTTGTATTGTAATTTTACCCATTCACGTAAGTTAGAAAAATAAGGTTTTTCAAACTCGTCTCTCAGGACTTCTTTCCATCCAGATTCAATTTGTACGTCTTTCAATTCTTTCCTCCGAATGAAAGTATAATACTCGTAAGTCGATTCCTCCATGTGTGACATGGCTTGTCTTTTTAGCAAAACTACGAAGTTCTCTCATACAATCGCTCCATTTTTCTTCTGTAGGACAAAGAACAAAGCCTATGAGTTTGGGATGATTTTTTGTGAGTTTTAATAGTTCTTCTAATCGTTTCCCAATTTTGGAATACAGTTTTTCCTCAGGTCCGGTTCTTTCATTTTTCCTAAGCCCGTAAGGAGGATTCAGAGGTATAAAATAATGCGAATTGTCTAAATCAGAATTAGGTAAAACGGGAAAGGTTCTAAAAAAATCAGAAATACTATGGTCCCAATGGGATACTTGTATTACCTTTCTCCAACGTTTGAACTCTTCTAACCAGTAACTTTCTAAAGCTGGGTCTGTATCTTGGACAACCGTGGGTGTTGCGTTGGGATGTACCAAAGATAAGTGTTCTTTTTGTTTCTTTTTAAAATGTTCAAATGATTTTTCTGGAAACAAACTGAGTTTAAAAAACAAAAAATCCCTTGGTAAAGAAAGGAGAGAAATGTTTTCTTCCTGTAACGTCCATTCGGTGGCAAATGTTAATGTTCCGGCAAATGGAATGTATAAACCGGCTACATCTTTTTTGGGAACTAAAAAGATGTCAAAACATTGTTGGATAAGAATTTGAGTTAAATCTTCTGGAACTGGGGCGCTAGTTGGGAAATTTGCTTTGATACCTCGCTTGTATCCAGGTTCTCCCAACACAGAAAGCGAAACAGTGATTTCATCTTCAAAATAACTGATATGTAAATTTTCTTTAATTTCATAGAACTTTGTATTTGGGTCGGAAAACAATGGTTTTGCGATTGTTACAGCTTCTGTCAGAATTCGATCCCATTCTTCTTCTCTTACTTCAGAAGATTTGTCCCAGTCTTTGGTCCGCCCAATCACAAGGCGAATGTCTCTTAAAAAAAGACCATGAAACAAAAGATAGGCGATTTGGTGCGCATTCGTGTTTTCTAATTTGATTTTTTCCGAAAAAACACGGATGTTCGCATCTGGTTGGTTGGGTAAGGGTATAGAATTTAAGATTTCCTTGATTTTTTCGCCAGACCAAGTGGCAGTTCCGGGTGGGAAATATACCTCCCAACTGAGGGCTGTTCCGGTTTGTGGTTTTCGGATTCTAAATTTCCAATTCATCTTTTCCTTGCTCTGGACCTTTCTTTCGAGAAATTGTCTTCTATATGTCCAGGATCTTCACTCCGGAACTCTTTTTGGTGATTGCCGCCATTCTTTGGGGTGGAACCTTTGTGGTCATCAAACTTGCACTGGATTCGGTGCCTCCCTTTTTATTTTTAGCAGTTCGATTTTGGCTCGCTGGAATCATCACTTTGTTTCTCTACCGAAAGACTTTGTTTTCCAAATCAAATCGTAGGTGGGATTACATTCTACCTGCGTTTTTTGTAGCCTGTTCCGCACTTTTGGGTTATGCCTTCCAGACCATTGGCCTTGTATACACCACTGCCACGCAGTCTGGCTTTATGACAGGTGCTTATGTAATTTTTGTACCTTTGTTACAAGTTGCCATTGAACGACGATTGCCATCGATTCGGACATGGTTTGCGGTATTGATTGTTTTGTTGGGTTTATTTTTGATTTCCCAAAATGGAAAATCTTATGATGAAATTTTTGAATCTATACAATTTGGTTTTGGTGATGGGCTTACCCTCATTGGGGCTTTTTTCTTTGCTATCTATATCATACTCATTGACATTTTTAGTAAAAAAATTCCGACACAAATTCTTGTATCATTTGAAATCCTTTTGATTGCGGTTGTATCCACAACTTTGTTTCCTGTAGAATCTATTTTTCTAAATCAAAACATATCAGTTCAGTTCGATTTAAAATTTTGGATTGGGATATTTTACACTTCTGTTTTTGCTACGATCTTTACAACGCAAATCCAGGCAAGGTACCAGAAAGCAGTTCCTCCTGCAAGAGCAGGATTGCTTTATAGTTTGGAACCTGTATTTTCCTTTTTTCTCGCCTATTTGGTATTAGGTGAAAGGTTGGGAACAGTAGGAGCCATCGGTTCCGGACTTACGCTTTTTGGAATTGTGTTTTCCGAATTAGGTAAGTGGAACCAGAGAAAAGAATAACAAACCAGAGATTGTTTCTTCTCCGGTTTCAATTTGTCTGTTTAAATGATCTGGTGTTCTTTGAGGGCGTGATAAAGTATTCCAATGGTTACTTTAAGAATCGATAATACTGGAATTGCGAGTAACATACCAAAAATTCCGAAAAAATTTCCACCTACAGCTATTCCGATGAGTATTGCAAGAGGATGGAGTGAAACTGCATTGGCAATCACCACTGGTTGGACAATGGCATTGTCAACTAATTGTGCCACGACTACAACAGAGGCAATGGATCCAATGGAAGGTGAAATTTCCGGGAAAAGGATCGAAAATAAAATAGGAGGAATTGCACCTACCAGTGGCCCTAAGTACGGAATGGAATTGGCAACACCCAAAAAGACTCCAAACAAAATAAAAAATTTCACACCTACGATATAAAAACCAATCGAAGCAACAATTGCCATGATACCGCATTGGATCACCAAACTTTTTAAGTAACTAGTAATCTGTTGGTTCATTCGATAGAAAACCATAAGAAACATTTCGAAAAAACGGTTCGGAATAAAACTAATTACAGTTTTATAGATAAGGTTTGCATCCAATAATAAAAAGAAACTAATAATAGGAATTATGATCATCCAGCTAATGAAAGTGGGAATCATCACAACAAGACTTCGTAAAAATTCTTCTAAATTGGTCGTAGCCATTTTCGCAACTTCTTCTGGATGGATGATCTTTTTCCATAACTCTGGGTTTTGTGAGACTACGGGAAGTTTATTGAAATCCAATAATTGAAAATTCGGATCATCCATTTTCACAGACCATTCAGAAACAATGGGTTGTGCTTTTTCAAAAAGGTTTGGTAAATAAAATGCCAAAAGCCAATAGGCACAGGCGATCAAAATTGAAAATATAATGATTATCGTGATGGCTCGATGAACCCCTCTCGATTCAAAATAGTCAACGATACCATGAAAGATATAAAAATGGATTCCAGAGATTAAAAGTGGGATCGCTAAGAATTTAACGCCAACAACTCCAATTAATACAGTAAGTGCAATGAGACCAAAAAATGCACTACGCAATATAAAAGATGATATATTGAATTCTTTTAGATTCATTTTGATTTATTTTTTTTACTTTTGAAGTAAGCAGCTTCGAGTGTATCGTTTGTTTTGCGGAGTCTGTCTGCAATGATGGATGCAAAACTAAGAAGTAAATCATTTCCTACTCTCGGTTTTGTTTCTAATAGTGTTTTTAGTTCAGGTTGGAAAAAGCCAAGTAAAATTGAATCAACAAGTGCAACAGCTGTGGCGGATCTGGGAAAATCTTGGAAAAGAGCAAGTTCTCCAAAAAAAGCACCTTTTTCTAGTTCGGCGAGCTTTAAGGTAACACCTTCTCTTTCAGAAAATATTTCCACCTTACCTTGTAAGATGAGATACACTCCAGTTCCCGCTTGTCCTTGGTAAAAAATTGTTTCACCAGCATAATACTTTCGTTTGTGGATCAGCCTTGCGACTTCGCGTAATGTCCGACGAGACATTCCTTCAAAGATAGCGGTTTCACGTAAAAAATGTGAAATTTCCGTAATCGGGTTTTCATCGCGTTTGAGAATGGATTTCCAAAGGGGAAGTTGCATAGGGCCTCTCTTATATAAATCGGATAGACGGGGCCAAGAATTGATAAAACTTGATCCGTATGGGCCAAGCTTTTTACGTTGCGGGGACAGGAACTGATATTGGAAAAACTTTTTTTTCCTGCCTCTTTATGGCCAAATATGCTGAAAGTTATGGATTTCGTTATTGGAAACCCATCCAAACGGGAGCAGCGAGTTCGGGTGATACTGAATTTGTTCAAAAAACGACAAATTTACCAGATTCCCATTTTCTAAAACCTGTGTACGAATTCCTAACTCCAGCAAGTCCGCATTATGCCTCCAAACAGGATGGGAAAATTTTAGATCCAAAACTTTTGTTGGGTGCTTTGGCAAAGGAAAGAAAAACTAACACTCTGATTGAAGGGGCAGGTGGAGTATTTGTTCCTTGGACCGAAGACTACTTAGCCATAAGAGGTATTGGGGAAAGTAACCTTCCCGTGATTGTGATTGGATCTACGGAGCTTGGTACCATCAATCATACCTTATTGACTTTAGATGCACTCACAAGCAGGTTCGTTGCTGTTCTTGGATTTTATTTAGTTGGGCCAGAAAGTCCATTACAAGATGATAATACTGAAATTATACAAAAGTTAGGTGGGGCCCCTTGTTTGGGAATTTCAAATTTTCCAAAACAAAAGTTATCACCAGTCGAATTCATTTCCTATGCCAACGAACATTTTGATACAAATCGGAATGTCATGGATACCTTACTCAATCCAGACGATGAAATATAATCCGCTCCAAACTCATACATGGGTTCCTTTGACTATCCAGGAAGAAGGGGAAACGTTAATTGACATAGTTAAAGCCGATGGCGACTTCGTAATTGATTCTGACGGAAATCAATGGATTGATGCCATCGCCAGTTGGTGGACGATGATATTCGGACACCGCCATCCAAAGTTAGTATCAGCATTAAAAACACAAGTAGATGGACTGGATCATGTGATGCTTGCAGGTCACATCCATCCTTCTGCAGAAAATTTATCCAAATCATTATTGGAACTTACCGATTTTGATTTCCATAAAGTGTTTTATTCGGATAACGGATCAAATGCGATAGAAATTGCATTAAAACTCGCAATCCAATATTATAGAAACAATCCGGATTTCAAACCAAGATCAGAGTTTCTTGTATTTTCCAATTCTTACCATGGGGATAGCATTGGGGCCATGAATGTTTCTGGAAAAAATTATTTTAATCGAATTTTTTCAGATCTTAGGTTCCCCACAAAAGAATTCCCGGCTCCCAATTGTATGAATTGCCCTTGGGGAAAAAATGTGAGCAGTTGTGCTACAGAATGTTTAAACGATTTAGAGCTAACCATTAAACAAAAAGAATATGTTGGAATTGTCATTGAACCATTGGTGTTTGGCGCCAACGGTATGTTGTTCTATGATAAAAAAGTATTAATCAAACTGAGGGAACTTGCCACCCAAACCAATACTCTTCTTATCTTTGATGAAGTATTTACGGGTATGGGAAGGCTCGGTAAGTTTTTTGCCTACCAAGTGGCGGGAACCAAACCTGATCTTTTGGTGATGGCAAAAGGACTAACTGGGGGAATGTTACCTCTCGGTGCCACCTTAGTTTCTGAATTCATTTATCAACAATTTTTATCAAAAGATCCTTATCATGCATTCTTTCATGCACATACAATGACGGGAAACCCTTTGGCATGTAGCGTTGGTTATGCGTCAGTGAAACTTTTGAAAGAAACTGGCCTTGATCTTGTAAAAAAATTGGAAAGTTCTTTGCAAAAACGAATAGAACCATTCCAAAAAAAATTGGGAAAACGAATCCAGAATGTCCGTGTGTTTGGTGGAATCTTTGCTTTTGAATACAAAGAAACTATTGCAGAAGATGAGTATTTGAATCCTATCGGGAAAAAGATCCGAGAAAAGATGAGAGAGTTTCGCGTTCTTTTACGCCCTCTCGGAAGAACGATATATATCACTCCACCGTATACCATTTCCGAGGAATCCCTAGATCAAATTTTTTTGGCAATGGAAGATACCCTTCTTAGTTTTGTAGATTCAGATTGAGACTAAATATACGAAGAGATTTTCTTCGTTTACACAGGTTGAGGTCGAAAAGAATCTGTTCCCATGATTGCAGAAGTCCAAGAAAAAACAGTTTCCACCACACCTTCTTTAATTACGGAAGTGGAAGCCCTTGAAATCCTAGAAGGAAAAGTCCCTTTGCTTTCGGTTGTCGCTCGTGCCGCAGAAGAAAGACATCGCTATTACACCAATCGTGTTCGCATTCATATATTAGATAATATCAAAAATGGTTATTGCCCTGAGGACTGCGGTTACTGCGCCCAAAGAAAGGGTGGAGATTCTGGAATCCAAGAGTATTCACTGAAGTCACCTGAAGAAATTTGGGAAGATGCCAAACGTGCGAAAGACAACGGTGCTTACCGCTTTTGTATGGTAACTTCTGGTCGTGGTCCGACAGACAAGGCAGTTGACAAACTTGCCGAGACAATTTCCAAAATCAATGGGGAACTGGGAATGAAGGTTTGTTTGTCAGCAGGGATCTTGGATGCAAAAAAAGCTAGAGTTCTCAAAGATGCTGGCCTTGATCGATACAATCATAATCTCAACACATCCGAATCCAAATACAACGAAATTTGTTCCACTCATACTTTTAAAGACCGACTAACAACACTTGAAGCAGCAAGAGAAGCTGACATCGGACTTTGTTCGGGAATCATTGTAGGAATGGGAGAAGAACTCAAAGATTTAGTACAAGTTGCCTTTGAACTCAAACGACTTGGTGTGATATCAATCCCAGTTAACTTCTTTATTCCTATCAAAGGCCATGCCATCCAGAAGTCGTCACTCACTCCTGAATTTTGTATTCGTGTATTGTCGATGTTTCGATTGGTCAATCCCGATTCAGAAATTCGTATTGGTGCCGGAAGAGAAGGCCATTTAGGTTCTTTACAATCAATGGCACTTTTTGTAGCCAACTCATTGTTTGCTGAAGGATACTTAAATGTCAAAGGCAGTGAGATGGTCCAAACGATGAACTTAATTCGTGATTGTTCTATGGTGCCTGAATTTACAGAAGGGGTACCAGAAGGATGGGATGATTACGAGTCGCAGTTCCTTTACGACGAGAAAAATTTTCCAGAACTCTATAAACATAAAAAGTAGTTTGCCTTTTTTACTTTTGGCGGTAGTATGCTTCTACTTTACCGCCTCTAGTGAGAAACATGCGAAAACCTTCTTTACCATTTCGAAAACAGATGAGTTATGCGATCGGACAACTGGGTTGGTCGACTCTCATTAATATCATTGGTCTTCACCAAGTTTATTTTTATCTCCCACCAGCACCCAAACCCGGACAGGAATGTTTCCCTGATCTCATCGAAAAGATGGCGTTTTGGGGACTATCCGCCATTGGAGTGGTGGCTGCAGTTGGACGTTTGTGGGATGCATTCACTGATCCCATCATCGCAAATTCTTCCGACCGGTTTTCTTCACGATTTGGACGCCGGATTCCCTTCCTATTCCTTGGAGGATTGCCCGCAGCCATTTTTTGTTGGTTGATTTTTGTTCCCCCACACAACTTTATCTCTTCCACCAACTTGGTTTGGATGACCGGTTGTATGTTGTTATTTTATTTATTTTTAACAGTGTATGTCACACCTTTCTTTGCTCTCATTCCAGAGCTTGGGCATACACCGGAAGAACGACTGAATCTTTCTACTTATATTTCTGTTACTTACGCCTTGGGGATCATAGTGGCATCCACCGAGCCAATGATAGCAGGTGTATTAAATTCTTCTTTTGTTTTTGATGCAGATTCTGCCATCCAAACCTTAGTTTCGCGTCAGTATGCTCTGGGAATCCTTTGTGTGTTTGCTGCTATTTGTATGTATTTTCCAGTCTTTACGATTCATGAAAAAACCTATTGTGAATCGGAAGCCTCTAGTGTTCCTTTCAAAGAAGCTATTTTTCTTACATTTAAAAATAAGAATTTTCTATACTTCGCATTATCGGATCTCTGCTATTTTTTAGCATTAACCATACTCACAACGGGAATTTCCTATTATGTAACTGTTCTTTTGGAATTGGAACGTGAATTTGTGACTCAACTCCTTACTGTGATGTTACTGGTTTCGTTTGCTTTTTATCCCGTGGTCAACTGGATTGCAAGAAGGATTGGAAAGAAAAAGACCGTACTCGTTGGATTCTATATTTTTCTAACACTCTTTCTTTCTATTTATTTTGTAGGGAAAAATTCGTTGCCCGTATCTCCGTTTATCCAAGGTTATTTGATCGTGGCCGTTGCTGCTATTCCTATTGCGATCCTCGGAATCTTACCAAATGCAATACTCGCAGATATTGCTGAACTTGATTCATTAAAAACAGGATCTAAACGAGAGGGATTGTTTTATGCAGGTAGAACATTCATGCAAAAGTTGGGTCAAACTTTAGCGGTACTTATTTTTAGTTCGGTGATCCTTTTGGGACTTGATCGAGAAACCAAAAAAACTGTTTCACCAAATGTAACGGGGATCCTTGCGCCCTCTGTAGCAGAACCAAAATCAGAATTGAAAAAAAATCGAGAAGTGGGAGCAAAAATAAGTATGGAATCTACCATTTGTAAAGTCGAAGAAGTAGAAGCTGGTGGGGAGCTTGGCGTTCGTTTAACAGGTCCCCTGGCCTCTGCATTCTGTCTACTCGCCATCTTCCTCTTTGGAAAATACAAAGAAGATGAAACGTTAGAAGAGATTGCAAAGATACGTGGTAATTAAATCCTGGTTTTTGGAGCTATTCAGATGAGATATCGCATTGAGACAACCAAGTTAAAGAACGGGTATATCGAAGCCAAACTCATCGAGACCACCACAAATAACCCGATCGAATTTCGGATTTGTGACACGGAAGAATATGCGCAGGCCCAAATCAAAGATTGGCAAAAGCGCTTCCGAATGAATGAACCTCAAGAACAGGACTAAATTCTTCCTCCGATGGGGCATGGCTTTTGCCCTTGTTTTGAGTGTTGCCGATTGTAAATCTTCCTCAAAACGTGATTATTTCGATTCCAGTTTCCAATGTTTTGCTGAGCCTGGTTGGCGTGACAACTCTAACTTTAAAAAGTATATAGAGAAGGCATGGCTCCCAACACGGCTGTTATACGCAGAAGACAATCTAAAAATCAAAAGATCCAATATCGTTTTTGCTGGTGACAGTTTGGTACATTTGTTTATTCCAGACTTGATGGTGAAAGAATTCCCTGGCCAGTCGGTTACCAATCGTGGAATTGGTGGAGATATGACGGAGACACTTCTTACTAGAATTGAAGATGATGTCCTTGTCCTTCGCCCTGAGAAGGTAGTTATTGAAATTGGTGGAAACGACTTTATTCAAGGTAAATGCCTTAGTCTCGTGCAAAACAATCTCCTTTCTATTATTCATAAAATCCACTCTCGAAATCGAAACACAAAGATATTTCTCATTGCTGTGCCACCAACTCGTGTAAAAGAACTCAATCAAATTGTTCCGGTATTCAATCTGTTTTTAAACCAGGTTGCCAGAACCACTTCCAATGTGGAGTATATAGAAGTTTGGGACACAATGCGAAAAATCGATTCGCCCACGCTTAGCGATGAATTCATTCGACCCAATGGAGACAGTCTTCATTTTAATGAAAAAGGATATGAAATCTGGGGTAAAAAACTAAGACCCTATCTACAAAAGTAAAAAATGCATTCACTCCTACTGATTTCTCGGTTTCCCATTACTGATTCTATACTTTCTGAAACTTTCACCCAATTAAAGTTAGGTGGATTACCTCCAGCTTCTGCTTCTACTTCCGGTGATTCCAATTTTTTTCATTCAGAAAGATTTGGATTAAACTGTGTGCGAATCTTAGTAAATGAATTGTTGGATCGAGAAATAGTTTTAACCATCCGGAAGAAATTAGCTGAACACCAAACTGACTTTTTATTTCTTAAAACTTTGTTACCAAAAAAATCAGAGTCTCTTTTTGTATTTGATATGGATTCCACAGTCATCAAAGAAGAGGTCATTGATGAGTTGGCAAGAAAACATGGTGTGTACGAAGCGGTTGCTACTGTCACCAAACAAGCGATGGAAGGTGGTATGGGATTTGACGAAGCCTTGCGACTTCGTGTCAAACACCTTGCAGGTCTATCCAAAGAAAGTTTTCGGGAAGTTTATGATCTTTTGACACTGAATGATGGGATGGACAGAGTATTTCAGTTTGTACCCGCAAATGGATCGAAACTTGGAATTCTCAGTGGAGGGTTTACACCTGTTTTAAAATTATTCTCTGAAAAATATCCTGTTCAATTTTACAAAGCCAATGAATTGGAAGAAGTGAATGGAACTTTTACCGGAGAAATATATGGTGAGATCATCAACCGAGAAAAAAAAGAAATCTATTTAAAACAATATGCGAAAGAACTTTCGATTCCTTTAGACCAAGTTGTAGCCGTTGGTGATGGCGCAAACGATGCACTGATGCTAGGTGCCGCAGGGATTGGAATTGGTATTCACGCGAAACAAGGTTTAAAAGAAAAAATTACCAACTGGATTGATTTCACAGATTTATCCGCTTTAGTTTTTCTCTTTGAGGATTCGTTTTAATTCATCTAAAATTGATAGAGCTTCCATCGGTGGGATTTGATTTGGATCGATTTGGCCCAGTCTTTTTATAACCTTTTCTTCGTTTGGTGAAAGGTTGTTTGTTTGGTTGTCCATTAGACCCGCAAATAAACTAGGTTCTTCGTTTTTGATTTTTATTTCTCTTTTTTTAGATTCAAGTCCCGCAAGAATTTCTTTTGCACGATCGGAAACGGTTTCGGGAATCCCTGCTAGTTTTGCTACATAGATTCCAAAGGATTGTTTTGATTTTCCTCGTTTGACTTTTTTTAGGAATAGAATCTCTCCCTCTTTTTCAAAGGTATCTAAGTATAAATTGAAGATTCCATTTCCCTTTTCGAGTTCGGTGAGTTCGTGATAGTGGGTTGCAAATATGGTTTTTGGTTTGGGAAACTTTGCAGATAAAAATTCCAAAATAGCCCAAGCAATCGAAAGTCCATCATAAGTGGATGTCCCTCGGCCAACTTCATCAAATAGAATTAGGCTATTTTCTGAAAATTGATTTAGAATGGTGGCAGTTTCTTTCATCTCTACAAAAAAAGTAGATTCACCTTTGGTCAAATTATCTCCTGAACCGATCCGTGTAAAAATCCGATCCACAACCGAAAGAGATGCTTTGTTTGCCGGAACATACGATCCCATTTGAAATAGAATTTGGTTGATGGCAATTTGGCGCATAAAGGTGGACTTGCCAGCCATATTGGGACCAGTTAACACGGCAATGGCGTTGTCACTCGGATTGAGTTCTAGACTATTTGGTACAAAACGTTCGCCAATGGGTAAAAAAGTTTCCACAACTGGATGGCGAGAATCCGAATAATTTAGAATTCCATCATTACGAATTTCAGGCCTTTTCCATTGGAATTCTTCTTTGGTTTCAGTGAGAGAAAGATGGTAATCTAAGGAGGCAACTTCTGTTGATAATGTTAAAAATTCTTCATATAGAGAAATGCAATGTGTGACTAATTCTTCAAACTTCTCCTTTTCGATTCTTTCAATGATTTCGTCAGCTTGGAGAATGGCTCGTTCTAGTTCTTCTAATTCGGGAGAAGTGAATCTTTCTCCGGTAACAAGTGTTTGTTTTTTTTGGAAATGAGATGGAACTTCTTTTGCTTGGGCTTTAGAAATTTCAATAAAGTAACCAAGGATTTTATTGTAACGAATCTTAAGTGAGGAAATCCCAGATGCCTTTTTTTCCTTCTCTTCCAATTCCAAAATCCAATCTTTTCCTTTTTCACGAGCTAGGATGGCATCATCATATTCTTTGTTGAATCCAGATTTTAAAAATGGAGAGTTTCCGAGAAATACGGGAAGTTCTCCATCAAATAATGTATCAAAAAAAACTTTCGATAAATTATTTAGTTCTTTAGGAAGTTTAGAAAAATCATAACCAATACCATCTAAAATGGTTTTGATATTTGTTGTGGACTCTAAACTTTTGTCAATCCCACGAAAGTCACGGGGCAAAGCTTTACCTACTCGAAACCTTGTAAGAACTCGCTCTAAATCAATCAAATCACCTAATAGTTCTTTTATTTTTTGTCTTTCTTTTTTATTGGAAGAAAGAATGTCTATTTTATCCCAATGGGCTTTGATTTTGTTTTCATCTCTTGTGGGAAATAAAATCCGTTGTTTGAGATATCTTTTTCCTGTGGCAGTGATACAGCGATTGAGAACCCCGAATAAAGTATGGTTTTTATCATTTAGATTTTCGACGAGCTCCAAGTGAGAAACGGTTTGTTCATCCAAAACTAAGTATTCGTTTTCATCAATTCGCCTTGGGGATTTAAAAACAAAGTCCTGTTTGCGATAATTATACTGAAGATATGCATCGAGGACATGAACCACCGTATCAATTCCCGCACCTTTCTTTTTGGGAAGATAATCTGATGGGACTTTTGAAAGGATGATTTTAGATTCTTTGGCTAAGGGAGGAACTTCTTCTGTATAAATGATTTCTTTTGGAGAAAAACGTTTGATGGTGTCATGAATCCTTTCTGTTTCATTTTCTGAAAAAAAGAAATACAATAGTTCTGAAGTGGAAACATCAGCAAACGCTAAGTAAACGGAAGATTTTTCCCTGTAATACAATGATAAATAATTGTTTTGGTATCCGCCAAGAAGGTTGTCTTCCACCACTGTTCCCGGTGTGATGATGCGAACCACTTCTCTTGACATGATTTTTGCTTTGGGATCATCGGGTTTTGTTTGTTCACAAACAACTACCTTTTTCCCTGCAGCAATGAGTCTTGATATATAACTTTCCGTGGCATGGTAAGGAATCCCTGCCATCGGAATTTGGTTTTGTCGTTTCGTGAGAGTGATGTCTAAAATTTGTGCCGCAATTTTTGCATCATCTAAAAACATTTCATAAAAATCACCCATCCGGAAGAATACGATCCCATCTGGGTGTTGTTCCTTCACTTCCATGTACTGGCGCATGACAGGAGTGTTTAAAGCTTCATAGTGTTCGGACATTTTGTACCAAAGTTTTTATTTTTTTTGAATCTTTTTTCCCGTCAGTCTCCACACCGCTAGCTACATCGATTCCGTATGGACGAACAGTTTCTAAAGCGGTAATGACATTGTCTGGATTGATCCCACCAGCTAGAAGGAAAGGTCGTTTTACTGATGTTACATATTCCCAAGGGAAAGTATGCCCCGTTCCACCACCAAAATCCTTTTGATAACTGTCCAAAATCACTAAATTTGATTTAGGTTCCAGGTCTTCATCATTTGTGACCTTAGATTGGATGCGAATGGCAGGTAAAAGTTTTTGTGTATCTGTGAATTCATTCCAAATTTGCGGATTTAGGAATTGATCTCCTCGAATGAGTTGGATGAGGTCCGGTTGGAAATGCTCTGTTAAAGTTTTAATTTCAGTAGGGGTGTTTTCAAAAAACAAAAATACAAGTTTTGGAAATCCAGATTTTTGTCTGATGCAGAGTAGGTCTTCTGCGGTATCAGAAGTGATGGCACGAGGGGAACGAGGAGAAAAGTTGAGTCCTACATAATCGACCTGGAGATCCACACAAAGTTCTAATGTGGCCAGGTCTTTGATTCCGCAGATTTTAATTTTGTATCCGGTTCCCATATGGGAACCAGATTGAATCAACTCAGATCAGAGGCAATCGATCCTTTGTATCCAAAGTGTAAAAATTTAAGGAAACTATCCTGATACACCAACATATCTTGTTTGGAAATTCCTTGGCGAACCATCTGCACAAAGATATTGAGAAAAAAGGAAAGAATATTGCGAACAACAAACTCGCTGACTTCCCCTTTGTAACTCGGATTTTTTTCCTTGAAACTGCTGTACTGGTCAAAGTTGATTTTTGTCAGACGAGTGAGAACCGTATCTGGAAATTCTTCTAAATGTGAGCCTTGTGATTTGGTTAATAGTAGAATAAAATCGTCTCGATTGTTATCTACATAATTCAGAGCTATATGAAATCTCTCTTGCCAGGCCTCATAACTATCGTTAAATCTTTTTTCAAAATAATCTGGATGAGAAACATAAGCAAAAGCTTTTTCCATTCCAGATAGAACCGGCTGTAGTATCTCTGTTAGAAGGTGTTCTTTGTTTTCAAAGTAATTGTAGATATTACTCGTGGATACCTTTGCTTTTTTAGCAATGGTTCGCATACTAGCCTTCTCAAAACCGAGTTGGATGAATTCCTCTCGAGCCGCTTGTAAGATTTCTTTTCGTGTATGTTCTTTGGGAGTTTGCATGGTCCTGAACGATGTTTCCTAAAAGAACAATGTCGTTCAGGATTCATTTGTAAAGTTTAATTTTACATGTTTGTTGTATTTTGTATTAATTTTGCCACAATTCCATAGAGACGAAAACTTCCTAACACCAATACCGGAGATCTGCCTTGAAATAGGGGTGATAGCTCATCTTCCTTCTCTGCCCTGGTGGTGATTGGTTCTAAAGCTGCTGGGAGTTCTTGGAAGTCTCCAAACCCGCTCCCCTCCCAAAGAATCAGAGATTGGAGCGGAAAACCTACGAGTACAGACAAAATTCCTTGGCGGTCTTTATCGGGAAGGCTCCCCAAAAGTAGGGAGAAGGTTTTGTGTTTTTTGGCAAACTCTCGGGTGGTTGTAGCGATGGCGTCCGGGTTGTGTGCGGGATCAAAAACAATTTCAGGGGAATTTTGTAGAATTTCCATACGGCCGCGAGGTTTTTCTACAGTTTGAAAGGATATGGAGTTAAGATTTGGCATTTGGTCCGGAAGTAGTTGGCTTAAGACTTTTCGTGAAAAAAGAAAGTTAGTTTCTAAATAGGTGGGTTTTTCTTCGAGAGGGAAGAGATGGACAGGTATGTTCCCTTTCGGAAAATTTTGAATGAGAGTTTGTAAGGAACTATCTTCAGGATCCATCGCCACAAGGTTTCGGCAAACTTCTGTTAGGATACCTAATTTTTCCAAACAGATTTTTTCTTTGGTGTCACCTAAAATTTCAGAATGGTCTATTCCAATTTTTGTTAATACTACATGATCCGCATACACTAGTTTTGTGGCATCCAATCGTCCCCCGAGACCAGCTTCCCAAATTTCGAAGTCCGCATTTTGTGAAGCAAAATAGAGGAAAGAAAAAATAGTTAAAAATTCAAAATAGGAAAGTGATTTGAATTTTTCTAAATCAGGAAGGATTGTTTTCTTAAAAAAAGATTCTACCTCATCTTCTTTGGGAACTTGTGGTTTGCCATCTACAAAGATTTGAAATCGTTCTAGAGGCGTTAGTAGGTGGGGAGAAGTATATAAACCTGTTTTGTATCCAAGAATGGATAATAGGGAGGCAAGGTAATGTGAGGTAGATCCTTTCCCATTCGTTCCAACAACACTGATGCGAATTGGATTCTGAATTTTGTGTTTAGATTTTACAAATAAAAAAAGATTAGAAAGTTCATCCAAAGAATACTCTTTGAAAACATTAAAGTTTCTTGTTTTTTCTATATTTTGTAAGCTATGTAAAAAATCTAAAAACAACATTCTGGATTGATTCGTTATCCTTTGATAAAAGAAAACCTAAACTTAAACACGATTTTTTAACTGTTTTAAAAGGAGCGACTCCACCTTCCTGATCCATTTGGATTTCACTGAGGTGTTCGTAAATAATTCAAACTGTCTGATCCCTTGGTAAAGTAACATATGGTATCCCGGGATGATCTCTGCTTTTTTTTTCTTAGCTTGTCTCACTAAATCTGTTTCGAGTGGGTTATAAACTATATCAAATAACGTATGTTTTTTACTAAAAAAGTCCGAGTGAAGGAGTGGCTCACCCCCGAATCCTTTCATACCGACTGGTGTTGTATGGATGACAAGGTCATAGTTTTCTGTTTCTTCCATACAGTTTTCTTTCGTAGTAGTTCCAAGCCATTCAGGATTTCCTAATGAATTTAAAATCTCTTTGGTTGCGAATTCGTTTCTCGCTAGGATCTTTACTTTGCGTTGGATCTTTCCTTTTTTTGCATTTTTATGGAGAGTTTCTGCGATTGAAAATAAAATACCTTTGGCACTCCCCCCACTGCCTAATACTAAAATTTGATTTTCCTTATTTGGATCTAAAAGTTTGGGATTAAATTTTAGGATGGATGTAACTGCACCAGTTCCATCTGTGTTCACAGCTTCGATCCCTTTGCGGAAGAGTAGGGTATTGGAAGAGCCCATCGTTTGGGAAGCTTTACAAACAATGTTCGCTTGTGAATAGGCCCATTCTTTAAAGGGAATGGTCACAGAAACTCCTTTGACACCCAAGTCAATCAGCGGGCGAAGTCCTATCTCATTCCAACGTTCGTTTTCAAAAACCAAATACACACCATCATATCCAGAGAGTTGGAAAAGAGTGTTATGAATCAAAGGCGAAAGCGTATGGCCTAAGGGATATCCCAAGATCCCAAATATTTCAGTGTGTTTTGAATACAAGGAAAACCTCATTTTTTATCTTATGGACTAAACTATGGCTTACCGAAAATAGGTATTAGACAGGTACAAGATCAATGATTTCATTACCGCTTGCCGCACCATCAGAACCATGGACCATTCTCGTAGATATTTTATTCTTTTTTCTCGCATCCGCAGCCTGTGCCTATTATTTTTATTATTATAAACGTAAAGACCTACTCGGAAAATTCTGGGGGTCCACTTTTGTTGCCGGAATTGGAGCATTAATCGTTTTTGCAACCTTCCAAACCTACATTCGAGATATCATCATGTGGCTCATGTCACCAAAAATTGGATCCACTCAATTATCCAACGTGAATTTGGTTGCCATCTTTCTTGGTGGTTTTACTGCTCTTTACATCATGAACCGAATCAACCATAACAAAGAAAGAAGAGATTGAATTCGATTTTTCATATAACTTTAAATACTTAAGAAAATTATAATAAAATCCTAGTAAGGCTAAAACAAATCCTTGTTTTCCATCTAGGATTCCAAGACGAATCCAATACATATAAAAACCTTTGAAACAAGCTTTTAAAAAAGCCCAGAATACAGAACTTGTTTTGCCTTTTCTAAATTCTTCCTCAGCAAACAAACTTGAATAACGATCAATAAATTGTAGATGGTCTGAGATATTTTTATAGGAATAATGATAGAGTGGGTTTTTTAGTTTGATTGGTTTTCCTGATAGTTTTACCCTTTCGTGCACCAAACCTCCGCTAAACTCACCGGCAGTTTTTTTAAATAATCTGATTTGGTAGTTAGGGTAGTATCCTCCAAAACGGATCCACTTCCCTAAATAATAGGTCAAACGTGGGATAAGGTAACCCACTGATTGTATTTTGTTTTTCGAAAATAGTTCTGTGATTTCTGATTTTAAACCATCGGATACCACTTCGTCAGCATCGATGGCAAGTACCCAATCGTATTTAGTTTGTTCGATTGCAAAGTTCTTTTGGTCAGCATAGTTAACAAACTTACGAAAAAACACACGAGCTCCAAATGACTTTGCGAGATCTACCGTATTGTCGGTGGAACCAGAATCAATCACAACGATATCTTCTATGAACGAAAGGGCATTGAGTGTGCGAAAGATGTTATCCTCTTCGTTGAGGGTAATGATGGCACAGGATAAAGGAAGGGGCATAATTTAAATTTGGTTGGGGTCGCGGACTGAGATGAATTTATCAGAGAGAGGAATTTCTAAACGTGCGATGGTAGAATCTTCTCCGATGATGATACGAAAGAAATTAGGGTCTATGCCTTCCCCTTTGAGCATGATGAGGATGAGGGCAAGTCCAAGACCCGCACCTTCCGTAGTGTCCGCATTGTCCATATAGAATTGGGCGATGTCATCATAGACCATTCCTTTTTCCAATCGTTCACGGATGGCTTTTTCTTCTTCTTTGGCAATGGGTGTGTTGTTGATAACTTCGATGGTGATTCCATCATCGTTGAATTTAAAATTAATTAAACAGTAGTATCCTTTCTTTTTGGCCTTCATTCCAAATTCATTGGACATTTCTTCGGAAAACATCTCACGGTATTCTCTGACCCCTCTAGCATATTCAGAAGGATTCAACATACTGTATCCACGTTCTTCAAAAAAGACACGTTTTTGGTTGGCTTTGCAGGCATTGATGGCCAGTTCTTTGATAATGGTGTAAAGAGTGGGGACGAGTGTGGGATAGGTGAGGCGGTCCAGAATCAGGCCTACGGCCTCCTTGATATGTTCCTCTACGGATTTGGAGACCCGGTGAGTCTTTAGCGAGAGAATTTTCCCATTTTCGATGTGTAATTTGATGTGATCAGAAATCTCGCTTGTTTCCTTTCCCATACCCGAAATCTTTTCCATTCAAGTCCTTACTGTCAAGGTAACTACGACCGCTAGTATGAAAAACCGCAGGCTTCTATCCCTCACCTTATTTCTATCGGCTTTTGCCCCTACCATTCTTTTGTCTCAAAATTTGAAAATGAAATCAGTCCGGGTTTGGGACAGTGAAAAATCCAATTTTAGTGGTTTTATCGACCTGGAAGTGGTCCAAGGCAAAATCCTCTCCATCAAAGAAGGGACTTCGGTTCCTCGTCCTAAGTATCTATTGCCAGGATTTTGTGACGCTTCCGTCACGATTGGATCCAATGGTCGCGGGGGAAAAACAAGCCATGATGAACTGGCAAGTTATCTCTCTGGGTATTTGGCGGCTGGATTCAGTCATATTGAGTCAGTCGGAGATCCATCTTTTGCCCAAGTACAATCCGAAATCAATAAGTCCAAGTGGTTTTCTCCCATTGTCACCCAATCCCAAAAACCTGCTTTGTATGAAGAATTAAGCCAAGGTGAAGGTGCTCTCTATACTTCTGGACTTGGTCTTTCTTTTGATTCCAAACGAAACCGCCACCTCCCGATTTTTCTCAAAGAAGTGGAAAATAGGGGATTTTCTCAAACCGAACTTTTTGCCAAACGGCGAGAAGGAGAGGAAAAAGGTTACCTTCCAGTAGCGTATACCTTTGGGGACAAAACCAGTTGGGAAGATGCTTTGGACACAGGGTATGCTGTTATTTTTCATCCAATGCCGGATGGAACCAATCTTTACCGGGCGCAAAAACGAGACTTCCTTTGGGCCCCTATGTTGTCTGTTTTGTATCTCCAAAGTCTCCGGGCAAACCCAGACCAATGGAAGGCTGAAGTTTTGGTTTGGTCCGAACTTCATTCTGTTTTTGGTTCTCGTTGGAAAGACACGGCGACAGTCGATTCAGATGAAGAAGAAGGAACACCATTCCGTGCAGATTCTTTTTTAGAATACCGTGACACCTTCCAGGCCGAAGCAGAGGTGAAACGAAATCTGCTTTTTGCAAGTGGGGCAGGGCATTGGGGGCTTTTCCCGGGCCAAGCTGCCATCGTGGAAGTACGTCTTTGGGAATCCGTTTTGGCAAAACCAAAGGAAAGGAAGTTGGATCTTGTGGCCAATCGGACTGGATTTTGGTCCTCGGTATTTGGTTCTTTTTCCACAAACCTTCTTCCTACAAATTCTGATCCAGAATCCTTACCACAGATCCGCCGTGAAATCATCCAAACTTTGACATTGAAAACCTGTCAGTACCTGGGAGCCGATCACGGAGGCAAAATCAGAGTGGGAGGTCCTGCTCATTTTTCCATTCACGACGAAAATCCACTGAAACGTGCTTCCGGAATATTTCCAATTGAATCCATGGTATTGGGAGGAAAACTGGTCTATACCCCAAAACCCATCAAGGAAGGAACCGCAAAATGAAAGGCCCATCCTCAGAATTTGAACGTTTATTAGAAGAAAGTTTTAAAAAAAGACAATCCATTGAACCTGGCTCTCGACATGAAGCAAAGGTAACAGCTGTTAAGAATGATTATGTATTCATTCGAACTCTAGAAAATAAAATTTTAGGAAATATCTCTACGGAAGAATGGAGAGAAGAAGTTTTACCTAAGGTTGGTGATTCTCTCGTAGTTTATTTTTTAAAAGAAAACTCAGGTGATTTTTATTTTACGACCTGTCTTTCTGGTGACAACCTAACAGAAGAATTAATGGAGATGGCGACACAATATGAAATTCCAGTCCTTGGCCAAATGCTTGTGGAAGCAAGTGGAGGTTGGGATGTTAAACTCGGCAGTCATTCTGCATTTGTACCGTTTAGTCAATTGGATGTTTCCTTAAAAGGATCAAACCTAGCAGGCAAACGAATCAAATTTGTGATTTCTGAGATTGGAAAAAAACAAAACAAAATTGTTCTGTCTCAGAAAAAAATTGCTGATAAAGAAAGAGAGACCAAAAAGCAGCTGTTACGTGAAGAGTTAAAAGTTGGAATGTTTGTATCTTGTTCCGTGAAAAGCATTCATAAATTTGGCCTCATCGTGGATATGGACGGGTTTGATGCCTTAGTTCCTCAATCAGAAGCTACATACAAAAAAAATGCTGATCTCACCACAGAATTTCGAGTCGGAGAAACCTTACGTGCGAAAATTCTTACATTGGATTGGGCATCGAACAAAATCTCTCTCAGTGTTAAAGACTTTTTGTCTGACCCCTGGTCAGGAAAACTTCCATTTAAAGAGTCAGATATTGTGACTGGAACTTTAGAGTCGATCAAACCATTTGGCCTCTTTGTTCGGTTAGGTGATGATTTTTCTGGTCTTGTTCCGAACAAAGAAACCGGAGTTCCATCTCGCACGCCTCTGAATACTGTTTTTAACCCAGGCCAAAAAATAGAAGTGTTTGTTATGGAGATCAATCCAGAAAAAAGACAAATTGCATTATCAATAGCAAAGGCTGCTGAGGCAAAAGATAGAATGGAATACCAAGAATACATGTCGAAAGAAGAGTCACCCGGTGCCGTTTCTAGTTTTGGATTGGCTTTGCAAAAATCTTTGGAAAAAAAGAATAAAAAGTAATTCACGAATTGGAAATCGCACTTTATCGTCCAGAAATACCCCCTAACACGGGCAATATTGCAAGACTTTGTGTCAATGTAGGGGTTCCCCTGTCCATTGTGGGGGAACCCTCTTTTGACCTCTCAGAAAAAGCGGTCAGGCGAGCAGGTCTTGATTATTGGAAAGATTTGGATCTTCGTAGGTTTGCCAACTACGAAGAATTTCGAAGCCAAAAACAAGCAGAAGGGAGTCGGATATTTCTCGTTTCCAAGTTTGGAACTAAAGTGTATTGGGATGTTAACTTCCAAAAAACGGATGTATTTTTATTTGGGAGGGAAACCTCAGGACTTCCGGAAGAAATTCACCAGTCTTGCCCTCCAGAACATATTATTTCCTTACCTATGGCAGAGGTAAGTCGTTCGATCAATCTTTCCAATGCTGTTGCCATTGTACTTTATGAAGCACTGCGTCAAGAAAAAACACGGACTAATCCTTAAAGGATAAAACAATTTACAACTCTTCCGTTCCCATTGAAATGGGAATATATGCCGTTCCCTCTCTCCAGAACTGAGTTAGAGAAAGAAGTGAAAACTTTGTTCTCCAATGGCCTCTCGGGGAATGTGAACGATTTTTACTCCTGGGTGTTTATGGAAACCCAAAGGAAATTCAAGGACAACCCCAATACAACATTGGAAGCCATCACCTCTCTCCTTGAAGAATTAATCAAAGACGGAATTATCACAACCAACCCTTTGGACCCAAGAGAATTTTCTCTTGCAGAATCATCACCTATCATTCGTAAAATGGGAGCTTCCGAACAATTTGTAATTCTTGGAGCTCTGCCTTACAACCCTATGCAGTATGTTCGGGCCCGGTTAGATTATTTTCTAAAACGAAACGGGATTGTCGAAGAGCTGAGGATGGACCTCTGTATTGCCACAGTAGAAGCCGTAGAGAATGCCGCAAAGTACGGTGACGGTGGTGGGGTTGAAGTAATATTTCAGATAGATAAACACAAAACTTTTACTATAGAAATGATCAATACAGTAAAGGACTTTAATCTAGAAGATGATATTCAGAGAGGTAAGTTTTCTTCCACTGCAACACTAATGCGTGGTATGATGGTCATGCAAAAACTTTTTGATTCCGTTGATTTAGAAATTAGCGATAATCGAAAACAAGCTATACTCAAAGCAACTCGTAAACTAACATAGGTCCCTATGGCAAATTTCAAAATGGTTTCTCCTTTTAAGGCTGCCGGAGACCAGGTCAAAGCAATTGAAGATATTGCAAAGTCCTTCGGCGAAGGTAAAAATAAAATTACACTGGTTGGTGTGACAGGTTCAGGAAAAACCTTTACCATGGCCGAGGTCATCACCCGTGTCAAAAAACCAACTCTCATTTTGTCACATAACAAAACTCTAGCAGCCCAGCTATTTCGAGAGTTTAAAGAATTTTTTCCCGAAAATGCAGTAGAATACTTTGTCTCTTATTACGACTACTACCAACCTGAAGCCTACGTTCCTTCTTCTGATACCTTTATTGAAAAAGATATGTCAATGAACGAGGAAATCGATAAACTTAGGTTACGCGCCACTTCGAGTTTGTTAGAGCGAGATGATGTGATCATTGTTAGCTCCGTATCTTGTATTTATGGTTTGGGTTCTCCCGAAGACTATATGAACTCGGTTGTGATGTTACGGATTGGAGACAAAATCGATAGAGATCAAATCATTCGAAAATTTCTTCATATTCAATATGCAAGAAACGATATTGATTTTAGCCGAGGGAATTTCCGTGTGCGTGGGGATACCATTGAAATTATGCCTTCGTATCAAGAAGAAGGGATTCGCATTGAACTGTTTGGAGATGAAATTGATGGATTGTCTAAAATCGATCCACTCACGGGAAAGGTAAAAGTAAAACTAGACAGAGTGGTTGTTTATCCGGCAAAACACTTTATCACTTCTGGTCCCAAAATCAAAGACGCCATTGAAAAAATCAAATCAGAGATGGCGGAACAAAAGGAAAAATTTTTAAAACAAGGAAAACATTTAGAAGCCGAACGAATTGAATCTAGAACCAATTATGATATGGAGATGTTGGTTGAGCTCGGTTATTGTAGTGGGATCGAAAATTATTCTCGCCACCTAACTGGAAGAAGTGAAGGTGAAAGGCCAGCATGTTTGTTAGATTATTTTCCTAATTTAGATTTTTTGCTCATCATAGATGAATCTCATGTTACTCTCCCGCAAATAGGTGGAATGTATGCTGGGGATAGATCCAGAAAACTAACGTTAGTTGATTTTGGGTTCCGTCTTCCGAGTGCATTGGACAATCGGCCATTGAATTTTGAAGAATTTGAAACGCTTACACCAATGACTTTGTATGTTTCGGCCACTCCTGACCAAAGAGAAATTGATAAAAGTGAAGCGGTCATTGAACAAATCATTCGTCCGACGGGTCTACTGGATCCAGTTGTGGAAGTTCGCCCCACTACAAACCAAATTGAAGATTTGTTAAACGAAATCAGACTTCGCATTGAAAAGAAAGAACGAATCCTGATCACAACTCTGACCAAAAAAATGTCGGAAGATTTAACTGACTATTATAAAGAAGTAGGATTAAAAATTGCTTACCTTCATTCGGAAATTGATACCATCGAACGAACAGAGATCATACGAGATTTGCGTAAGGGCGTTTATGATTGTATCGTAGGAATCAACTTACTCCGAGAAGGATTAGATATTCCAGAGGTTTCGCTTGTAGCGATTTTAGACGCAGACAAAGAAGGTTTTTTGAGAAACTATAAATCTCTCATCCAAACCATTGGACGTGCCGCAAGGAATGTAAACGGAAAAGCTATTTTATATGCAGACCGAATGACTGATTCTATTAAAAAAGCAATCAGCGAAACGGAACGCCGCCGTCTAATTCAAGAAGCACACAACACGGCAATGGGGATCACTCCTCAGAGTATCATTAAAGAAATTCATGATATCCTTCCACGCGAAATGGCGGAAGAGGATAGTAAAGAAGAAGCACTCAAGGAAATGGAAAAAGAATTCACCTTGAAGAAATATAAAACCAAAGACAAGTTACGCGATGCATTGAAAAGAGAAATGTTGCGTTATGCATCGGATTTGGATTTTGAAAAGGCCGCAATGTTTCGTGATAAAATGTTAGCACTTGGGCCCGATAAACTAGAGTCATAAGGTAGGATTTGGATTGGAAACAAATGAATTTTGGGAAAACTCAACAAAATTGGCGAGAATGGAAGACTCTCTTCCTAAACAGATTTTTCTTCTCCCTATAAAGGTAAGGCCTGTATTCCCTGGAATCATCACCCCTTTAATTGTTCCTCCTGGGCGTTTCATACAATCTATCGAAGAATCATCGAAAGGCGCTGGGTTTTTAGGGTTAATTCTTTTAAAGGAAGATGAATCGGACCTTCCGTCGGAAGATAATATATTCCAAATTGGTGTGGTGGCTCGAATTCTAAAAAAAATTAATCTACCTGATGGTGGAATGAATATTTTAGTAAATACCATTCAAAGATTCAAAATCAATTCCATTCATACAAAAGAACCAGTTCTTGTCGCTAACGTAAGTTATCCGGAAGAAGAGTTGGGTACTAGTAAAAATAATATCAAGGCTCTAATGAGAACCTTACTTATTTTGACGAAGGAACTCGCCCAAAACAATCCTCTGTTTACAGAAGATATGAAACTTACGATGATGAATGTTAATGAACCAGCAAAAATGGCTGATTTTGTTTGTTCCATTTTAAACTTAGAAAAAGACGAATATCAGTCTGTGATTGAGGCGGTTCAAATCAATGATCGATTGGAAAAAGTATTATTATTTCTTAAAAAAGAAATAGAGTTGGTTGTACTTCAGAAAAAAATCCAAGAACAGATCAACGATAAAATTGATAACCAACAACGCCAATTTTTTCTGCGAGAACAACTAAAGGCCATTCAACAAGAGTTAGGAGTTGGAGAAGATAAAACCGAAATCAAATACGAAAAACTTTTGGAGAGACTAAAAGCAATACCAGTTGCTGAAGAAATTATCACTGAAGTGGACCGGGAAATTGATAAGTTTAAAAACTCAGATCCAATTTCTAGTGATTATAATGTCATTAGAAATTATTTAGATTTAGTGGATGCCCTCCCATGGGAAAAACCAACTGAGAAAGATGTAAATCTTCTTCATGCTAAAAAAATACTCAATCGAGATCATCATAAACTTGAAGATGTGAAGGAAAGAATTTTAGAATTTTTAGCAGTTCATAAACTTAATCCTAAAAGTAAAGGATCCATCCTATGTTTGGTGGGTCCACCTGGTGTAGGTAAAACTTCCATTGCGAAATCCGTTGCAGAAGCACTCGGTAGAAAGTTCTTTCGGTTTTCAGTGGGTGGAGTTAGAGATGAAGCTGAAATCAAAGGACATCGAAGAACTTATATCGGTGCTATGCCCGGAAAACTCATCAATGCACTAAAGATCACTAAAGAAAGAGATACTGTGATACTTTTAGATGAAATTGATAAGATGTCACAAGGTTACCAAGGTGATCCTCAATCAGCCTTACTTGAAGTTTTGGACCCAGAACAAAATTCAAATTTTAGAGACCATTATTTAGATTTACCTTTTGATCTTTCTGATGTACTTTTTATCGCTACTGCGAATACATTTGAGCCAATCCCTCGAGTTTTGCTTGATCGCATGGAAGTGATTCAACTTTCAGGTTACATCACAGAAGAAAAAGTTCAAATATTCCAAAAGTATCTTTGGAAAAAGATATTTGAAAAAAATGGATTAAATCCTAATTCCTTTTCAATGAAAAAGGAAACGGTTGCTCTCCTTATCAATTCTTATTCTAGAGAATCGGGCCTTCGCGGTTTGGAAAAAACATTTGATAAACTGGTTAGGAAAATTGCCCTAAAACAAGTATTAAAGGAAAAGTATTCGAAAGAAATTCGAGAAAAAGACTTGGTGGATTACCTTGGACCTCCTCCATTTGTTGACGATCGAATGACTAGTCCAAAAGTTCCTGGAACAGCACTGGGTCTTGCTTGGACAAACGCAGGTGGTTCTACATTGTTAATTGAAGCTGTTCTCATTCCAGGCAAAGGTGGTCTGACTCTTACAGGTCAAATGGGGAAAATGATGGAAGAGTCGGCAAACATTGCTTTATCGTTTGTTAAGAATTATATAAACAATGATGTTTTGTTTGAAAAGAAAGCCATCCACTTGCATGTCCCTGATGGAGCAACTCCAAAGGATGGACCAAGTGCAGGGATTACTATGGCAACAGCGATTTTGTCTCTCGTAACAGATCAGGTAATTGCACCGGGGGTTGGAATGACCGGAGAACTTACGTTAACTGGTGAAGTTTTGGCTATCGGCGGCTTGCGTGAAAAAATCGTAGCTGCAAAACGAGTTGGGGTTAAAAAAATTATTTTTCCAAAAGACAATGAGAAAGCATTTCAGGAAATTCCTGATTATGTGAAACGTGGTGTTACTTTTTACCCTGTGACTCGCTTTGAAGAAGTAGAAAAGTTGGTATTTCGTAAATCAAAAGGTAAAAAGAAATGAGCCAACAAACGAATTCTTTTATACTAATCTTAGAAGTATTATATGGTCATTTTATAGATCTCCTTCGTTTTTTCTGGGTTAGGCGGGTTCGTTTTTTAAGTTTAGGATTAGTGATTGGTATTTTTTTGTCTTTTTTCTTTTTAGGCGGAGCTTATGTGGTTTGGTCTGGCGAAGAAGCACGAGTTCATAAATCTCTTGAAAAATACAGATCAGAAGTATCTAACTTTTATGATAGTTTCCAGCCAAAGTCAGTTAAGATTTTGGATAGCAGTGGGAAAGTTATGGGGGAGTTTTACCGTAGAAATTTTCGACCCATTCGAACTGACAATTTAGGAAAACACAATGTCATTGTATGGGCAGTTCTTTCTTCTGAAGATAGGGAATTTTTTTCACATTCTGGATTGAACTATACTGCCATAGGCCGTGCCATTGTTACAAATTTGGTTCAGTTTCGGTTATCCCAGGGTGGATCGACCATCTCACAACAGTTAGCTAAACTTACTTTAAACTTAGGAAAACGAAATTTATTTAATAAGTTAACTGAACTGTATTGTACATTTTATATTGAAAGCCAATATTCTAAAGAAGAAATTTTGGCGATGTATCTAAACCAAATTTTTTTAGGTGAAGGAAATACTGGTGTAGAAGAAGCTGCAAGGTATTATTTTAGAAAACCAGCATCAGAACTCAGTCCAGAGGAAGCTGCCTTACTTGTAGGTATCATTCCTGCTCCAAGTGTATATAATCCTGTCAGAAATTTAGGAATTGCACTTTCGAGACAGAAACGCGTGTTATATGACATGGCAAGGAATCCAGAACTGCATCCATCTCAAAAAGATATTCCAAATAAATTTTCTGATTCAATTGAGTTGAATCTAAAAAAATTTAGAACTATTTATAAAGTTAAGGAAAATAAAGACGAAGAAGGAAATCCAAAGTATTCCAGTGAAATTGGAAAGTATGGTGCTGATAAAGACTTTCGTGTTAACTTAGCTCCAGATTTTAATTCTGAAATTCGAAGGTTTGTATTGGAAAAATTTTCAAATGAAGATTTGGAAGAACGTGGTTTACTTGTTTATACTACTTTGGATTTAGAAAAACAAAGATTCGCCGAAGAAGCGTTACGTGTTGGCGTTGACTCTGTCAGAGCCGATCTTACAAAACAAGAAGCAGACTATCAAAGCAAAGGAAAAGCAGAATTAGCCGAAGTCACTCGTGCCATTTTACCACAACTGAGTGGATCAATGATTTCATTAGATCCTGAAACTGGGGATGTGGAAGCGATGGTAGGTGGTTATAAAATTTCAAATGTGTTTCGCTTCAATCGCGCAGAGGATGCGAGAAGACAACCAGGATCCACCATCAAAGCCCTCGTGTATGCACTTGCATTTGAAAAACGAATAGTTAATCCTTCCTCCCGAATCAAAGACGAAAAATTAGATATCTCTGGATATTCACCGAAAAACTGGTATAAAGGTTATAAAGGAGAGATCACAGTTAGGCAAGCACTTGCGCAGTCAGTCAACACGGTCTCTGTTAAGTTACTACATGAAATTGGGATTTCCTATTTTGTTCAAAAATTAAGTGCCATCCTTTCCATTCCTGAAGAAGAGGCAGAACTTCGGTTCCAACGAAATTTATCTTTAGCACTTGGATCAGGGGAACTTAGCCCCATGGAACTTTCTGTGATTTATGCAACCCTTATGAATGGGGGACGACGAGTCACTCCTAGGAAGATTATAAAAATCACTGATTTGGATGGAAACGAATTCTATAATACAATTCCCAACGAAGCCGCAGAACAGATATTAGATCCAGTAGCATGCGCCATGGCAATTAATACGTTGCAATCGGTTTTGACTGAAGAAGGAACAATGACCTTAAAGCGGAAAGAAGGGGAACCTTTTTTGTATGCTGGAAAAACAGGAACAGTCCAATCTCCAAAATTAACTTCATCCAGATGGAAAGGTTTGAAAGGCGTTAGGGATGTTTGGTTTGCAGGTCTAACGCCAAGAAATGTAACGGTTGTTTGGGTAGGGCATGACGAAGGAGCACCTTTCCCTGGTTCGGGTTCTGGAGTTTCCGGCGGAATTTGGTACAAATACACTCAAAATGTAAAATCTAAACTTGGGATGGGGAATCAGTTGATTTCAAACTTTGTTGGAGATTTCGTAAAAGTAGATGTTTGCGCTGATGACGGAACTATCATCGAGTCCACTCCAGATTACATTTGTAAGGTTCCTTTGTATGCACAATATTATTACATTGGTGATTTACCGCCGAAACGAGCCGGTTTTGCAAAACAAGAACCACAACAAAATTCAATTCCAAAACCTGAGTTAATAGACGATGACTCGGAAATTTCGACTTACGATTCACAAGGAAGTCGTATCCAACCTACTGCAGTGGATTCAGTAGAACTAGAACCGCCACTTATAGAAAATCGGCGAGCTCGTTATAACGAAGAAACTCCTTAGAAACTAAATAGTTTTCTTGGATTGACCAGAGAAATATCCAGGGTTTGTCTTCTCGAATTTTTTCTATGACTGTAAGTGCATCTCGGCTATTTTTAAAAGGTTTATCTAAAATTTTTCCAACATCTTTGTTACTATAAAAAGACCGGTTTCCCCCGTTCCCTAGTTTTTCTGGATGAAAGAGTGGGTCTAAAAAATTCCAAACCGAATCAAAGTCGGAATACCAAGTGAGAAGAGTTAAATCTCCTTTTCCTTCTCCATTTTCTTTATACAATGGAGCTTTTTCCATTGGTCTGAGTATGACTGTAAGTCCAATTTCTTCTAATGCTTGTTTGATGGCTCTTCCTTTCGATTGGTTTTCATCATCACCGCGCATTCGAAACTCTAGATTTGTCAATTTAATGTTCGGATAACATTTAGATTGCTCCAGTTCTTTTTTCGCCAATTCTTTGTTATAGTTTTCTACCTTTGTGTTTTTTCCCTTCGAAATTTTTTCAATGTAGTCGATTGGGATGGGGCCATAACTTAGGTCAGCATGATTTTCTAATAGTTTATTAATGATGAGCAGGCGAGGAATGGACAAGTTTACTGCCGTTCGGAAGTGTTTGTCGAAACAAGGATTGTTTTGGTTGATTGCCACATACTGGATTGACCTTCCTTTTTTTGTGAGAGTGAATTCTGAATTAGCCTCGGGTAAAGAAAGAAGAAAGTCGGTAAGTTTGAATGCATCCAACTTTCCTTTACGATATAAAAATAAGGAAGTGGAAGATTGAGGTAAAATGAGAAACCGAATTTTTTTAGGAAACTTTGTATCGGTTTCCTTTTGTCTCTCTACATCTATAGATTCATTTTTTTTCCAATCGATGAGTTTGTATTTTCCATAGGACTTTAATGTTTCAGTTTCCCATTCTTTTTTCCCGATGATGGAAGCAAAAGGTAAACTGAGTTTCTCTTTCCATTCGGTTTCCAAGGTTCCCTGTTTGAATTCTAACTCCATTTGATCTTCTGATATGCGCCGAACTTGGACTAAGAACTGGTAGTCACCTTTTCTTGGATAGGTTTCTCGGATCAAACGAGACAAACTGAAAACAATGTCATCCACAGGAGGGGCAAACGGATGCAACTGGAACCACCAAAGATTCTTTGTTGGGTGTGGTATTTTTTTGAAGGAGTGAATCCATGGTGAGTGGATCCCATCTGAATTTTGAATCCAGAGCCCTTGGTGGATGAATTTGGCTAATTTTTGACCTGATAAATCTGTGATATGGAGTGGATCCAGATGAGCAGAGTCTGACGGAAGTGCCACTTTTAGATCAAAATCGGGAGTTTCCTTCCGGCAAAAAGTGAGGGACAAGAGAAAGAAAACGAGGGATAAGGTTCTCATACGTGAAGATTTACCGAAAACTCTGGCCATACTTGGCAAAATACAAATACAGACTTAGCCTTGGTGTTTTCTTGTCTATATTTGTTTCCATTTTTAATGGAGCCTCCCTCACGTCTCTGATTCCCATTTTTGATTCATTGGGAACCGGCGAAAATTATAAGTTTCAAATTGCTTTAACAAAGAAGGACCAGGCCCTCCTTGCTGAATATAAAAAACCAGATCGTTTAGAAGGATTAAAGTATTGGGAATGGCAGTTTGCAAATCTAAAACAAAACACAAACGATGAACTTGCCGATAAAAAACCGGATGATTTGGTTTATCTATTTTGCCTCATTATTTTACCGATATATTTTTTAAAATTAATCTGTTTAGCTGGTACAGTTTACTTTGTCAATTCCGCAGGTCTCCTTGCGGTGAGCGATCTCAGGCAAGCACTATATAAAAAACTCCAGGTATTGCCCCTCAATGAGTTTTATCGTGAAAAAACCGGAGTTCTTATGAGTCGAGTGATCAACGATGTGGATATCGTTGGTAAAGTGGTTTCGAATGATCTAAAAGATGCAATTAACGATTTTTTTTATATCGTCACTCATTTAATCATCTTACTTGTGCTAAGCTGGAAATTGTTTTTTTTATTATTCATTGTAATCCCATTGATTGTGGGTCCTGTAAGCACGTTTGCTGATCGTATTCGAAGAACTACCAAAAACCAACAGGAACAATTATCGGAATTAAATGGAGACCTTCAAGAAGTCATTTCAGGAATTCGTGTCATTCGTGCATTCTCAATGGAAGACAAAGAAGCAGATAGATTTTTGAAGGTTAATCAAAATCTTTCGGACAAGACCTTTAAAACACATTTTTATCATCAGATTGGCCCCGCCTTGACAGAGTTATCTGGTTCTGTAGTGACAATGGTCTTTTTGGGGATTGGTGCTTATTTGTTAGAGGACGCTAGTTTTTCTAAAGGGATGTTTATTGCTTTTTTTCTAACTTTGATATTTCTGATGCGTCCGTTGAAACAAATGAGTATCCTCGTGAATTTAATCCAGGCCTCTGTCATCGCAAGTGACAGAGTATTTGAAATTTTGGGAAGAGACGTTGATATTAAAGAGCCCATCACTCCAAATCAATTGGGTGCATTATCAAAATCTATTGAGTATAAAAACGTTTCCTATTTATATCCTAATACTGATATTTATGCATTAAAAAATATTAATCTAACATTGCCACGCGGTGGAACCATTGCGATTGTTGGCTCTTCTGGTGCCGGTAAATCTACGTTAGTCGATCTTTTGCCAAGGTTAATTGATCCTAGTGAAGGTGGAATTTTTTGGGATGAGGTGAATGCAAAAGATTTAACTTTAGATAATTTG
Source organism: Leptospira harrisiae (assembly GCF_002811945.1). NCBI lineage: Bacteria > Pseudomonadati > Spirochaetota > Leptospiria > Leptospirales > Leptospiraceae > Leptospira > Leptospira harrisiae. The sequence continues at coordinate 660,763 of NZ_NPDX01000001.1, forward strand.
CGAAAACGAATCGGGGTAGTTTCTCAGAATATATTTCTTTTTAATGGTTCAGTTCGTGAAAACATTGCTTTTGGTAAACCTGATGCTTCGGAAGAAGAAATTAGACGTGCCGCTGAGGATGCATTTGCTTCTGAGTTTATCGAAGCTTTTGAAGAAGGTTATGATACGATAGTCGGAGAACGAGGTGTGATGTTGTCTGGTGGCCAAAGGCAGAGGATTTCGATTGCGAGAACTTTACTTGCCAATCCAGAAGTATTGATTTTGGATGAAGCTACTTCTGCGTTAGATACTGAATCGGAACGCCTTATTCAACAAGCCTTTGTTCGGTTGTATGAAAACAAAACTGTCATTATCATTGCTCACCGTTTATCTACAGTAAAAATTGCAGATACAATTTATTATTTAGAAAATGGTGAAATCGTAGAAAGCGGAAGCCATACGGATTTACTCAAAAATCAAAACTCCAAATACAAACGTTTGTATGACATGCAGTTTTCCGGATCTGTATAACTAAAAACAAAAACGTTTTAAGTCAACCTACCGGTTCCGCAATTGGGACAAAACTTTGCATTGGGAACAGCAACAAACGAACCGCAGTTAGCACATGTCCAATTTTCAATGATTTTCGGGCTATTCATTACAGTTACATTGGATTTCACTGTTTTTAATTCTAATTCCACGGAATCCAAAGCTTCTATATAAGGAAGTGATTGGATTTGAAATTCTTCTTCTGTTAATTTTCCTGAATCAAAATCTGATCGGATGTCTTTTAGTGAATCGAGCAAGTTTCTTTTTTTTTCTGTAATCGGTTTGAGATGGGCATTTTCATCCCTTCCAAAAGGAGATTCATCTAGGCGGAAACGGTAATGAAATAAGACAAAAGGAGCGATCAGAATGATTCCAAAAACAAGACAATACAGATATAAGAGAAAATCCATACGTTCAGAATTTGGACTTTTTATTTTTAAGCAATCTCTTTATCTTTGGTCATAGAAGAGATTTTACATTTATGGCCGTTACAAATTCATTAATTGAACAAAAATTAAAAACTGCAGAAGAAGTGGCAGCGCTCCTACCCCAACAGGTCACCTTAGGCTGTTCCGGTTTTACTCCTGCTGGATACCCAAAACTCATTCCCGTTGCCTTTGCCAAAAGAATTGAAGATGAAAAAAAATTAGGCAAAGAGTTTTCGATTAACTTATATGCCGGTGCCTCCACAGGTGAGGAATTGGATGGTGCTTTGGCAAGAACTGGTGCCTTAAAACTAAGAATTCCTTACCAATCCAATTCCCATCTTCGCAATCTCATCAATCAAGGCGAAACTGACTTCATCGATATGCACTTATCACATGTCGTAAAATACATTGAGCATGGGATATTACCAAAAATCGATGTCGCTATTGTTGAAGCAATTGACGTTACCGCCGATGGAAAAATTTATCTGTCTACTTCATCCGGTATGAGTGCAACTTATATTCGTAATGCGGAATCCATTTATATAGAGTTAACCGATACACACCCCCTAGAATTAAAAGGTTACCACGATATTTATCTACCAAACCATCACGAAAAGGGACTTCCGATCAATATACTGACACCAGGTGATAGGATTGGTTTACCTTACATCCAAGTACCTCCCGATAAAATCAAAGGGATTGTACGTTCAAACAAACCAGATGCAGCAACGGTTTTTAAAACTCCCGACGAAGACTGCCAAAACATTGCGGCTCATGTTTTGTCTTTTATCCAACATGAAATAAAAAAAGGAAGAATTCCAAAAGAGTATCTTCCGTTTCAAAATGGGGTAGGAAATATTGCAAACGCAGTTCTCGCTAGTATGGCCAAAGATCCAAATTTCCATTCAATTCAAATGTATACTGAGGTGGTTCAGGACTCTGTATTTGATTTAATTGATGCAGGAAAATTAGACATTGCATCTACTTCTGCATTAACTTTTTCTGAAGCAGGTTTAAAAAGATTCCATAATAACATTTCAGAATGGAAATCCAAATTTGTCATTCGACCACAAGAAATATCCAACCACCCCGAAGTGATCCGGCGTATGGGCCTCATTGCAATGAATACAGCAATCGAAGTTGATATATATGGAAATGTAAATTCAACCCATGTGATGGGAACTTCGATGATGAATGGAATAGGTGGATCTGGAGATTTTACTAGAAATTCTCATTTATGTATTTTTATGACTCCATCTCTTGCAAAAGAAGGAAATATATCGGCGGTTGTACCGATGGTGTCGCATACAGATCATAATGAACACTCCACAATGATATTTGTAACCGAGCAGGGGTTAGCTGACCTTCGCGGTTGCCCTCCTAAAAAAAGAGCTGAACTCATTATCAATAATTGTGCTCATCCAATTTATCGTGATAAACTTCGCGAATATTATGAAAACGCACTCCGCGTATCAAAAGGAAAACATACACCACACGACCTAGAAAAAGCACTTTCTTGGCATGTACAATTTTTGAAAACAGGAAGTATGAAGTGATTGCAGTTGTTGGTTCTGGGATAGCTGGACTAACTGCCGCTTGGGCCATTCGTAAATTTAAAGATGTAACATTGTTTGAAAAACATCCAGAAATTGGAATGGCTGCCTTCGGTGCCAAACAAATGGTGAATGGTGGAGAAGTGGAATTTGATATTCCATTTCGAACTATCAAACGTGATTATTATCCTACTCTTTTTCAGGTTTATGATAAAGCGGGGATAAAAACAAGACCAGTAGATTATTCCTTTCGAGTAGAATCCAATGAGGATCCAATTTTCGGATTTCGGTCTCATCAAATTTTTGGAATTCCGTTTGGTGTTCCAACCTTGGATTCCATTGTATCCAAAAAAGGGCGTAGAATATTCTCCGACTTACTTAAGTTTTATGCCAATGCTAAAGAAGATTGGAAACAAGAAAGTCAAAACATATCGATATTGGATTTTCTTATTAAATACAGATATTCTGAAGAATTTATATACGAATTCCTTCTCCCAACATTTGCACTTGTCAACACTTGTAAAACAGAAACTGTAGGAGCGTATCCTGCCGAAACAATTATCGGTTACCATTCACGTGGATATTCATATACTCCACAAGAAACGGCAAGTTTGGGAACAAGAGATGTTGTCAATCGACTCACAAAAGATTTAAATAATGTAACTCTCAACGCTGGTATCCAGAGAATATATAAAAAAGCAGACAAAACTTTCATTCAATTTGCTAATGAAGAAATTGAATTTGATCATGTCATTCTTTCTACGCAAGCAAATCAAGGAAAAGACCTTCTCGGTGTTGGTTTCGAACTAGAAAAAGAAATTCTGGGTGAATTCCGTTATGAATCCAGCGATGTTGTATTACATACGGATGAATCCTATTTCCAAAATTCGAATGTATCATTAATTTTTAAGATCAGAGATGGTTTTGATAAACCAGAAGTAACTTTGGACTTAGGTAGGATCATTCCAGAGTTAAAAGGAAAAAAAATATTTCAAACATGGAATCCGCACAAACTCCCCAAAGAAGTGGATACTTTAAAGATCGCTAAGTTTGAAAGACCAGTCATGGACGAACGTACAGCTAAAGCCATTCAAAGAATCGCAGCCTTTCATGCTGAACCAAAACGTAACCTTTGGTTGTGTGGATCTTATTCTCTTTATGGGATTCCTCTTCTGGAGGCTGGTGCAAAATCATCACTACTCGTTGCTTCTCAATTACTCAATCAAAGTATAGATGATTTGATTCAAAAATGAAAAATATGTTAACTATTTTTCAAAAACATAATAATGGTAACTAAGATAAAAATATTTAGTAAACCAATTCAATAGGTTTCCGAATGCTCTTAACGAGGCAGGTAAACTTTCCGAGTATTTGATAAATCCGTGGAGAACTGGTTTGGTCCAGTCTTCATTTTTAATCTGTTTGAAACCAATAGATTTTAATTCTGCAATTGTTTCTTCCATTGGTTTTAAATTTCCTTTTGGGATGAGAAAAGGTAGATACAACCACCAAAATTTTTTAAATTTCTTTTGGGTGATCTGAAAATGAGTAAATGCCAATCTGCCACCAGGTTCTAAAACCCGATAACACTCAGAATAGAATGCATACAAGTTTTCAAAATGATACGAAGCATCTAATGAAAAAACATATTGGAAAATACAATCATCAAAAGTTTTTATTTTTTCCCAACTACCTTCTAAAAATGGAGAAATTAATATATGGTTATCGGAAAACAACTGTTTAGCGAAATCTGATTGTTCTCCAGGTAAATTGATGGCAGATAATTTTTCAGGATCATATTTCTTTGCTAAGTAAACCAAACTACCTCCAAGCCCCGAACCCACTTCTAAAATTTTCTTTTTCTTTGTTAATTGGCAACGGTTTGTGAATTCAGATACAAATCTAAGTCCTGCTGTTTCATAAGAAGTTTCTCCTTCCCAATACCCGAAATTGGAAAGGTAAAAGGGAGGCGACTGGGGAAGGACTGTGACTGGAGATTTAGAGAATGGGAAGGGTGTCATTTTTTGCTTGATCGATTCTTATACCCTGCCGGGTATGTAGTATGAGCCTTTCGGAAAACCAAACAAAACTGATCCACCGTATCAATCGAATCCAGGGACAGCTGGAAGCAATCAAGAATACAATCACAACGGAAGAAAAAGACTGCGAAAAAGCCATTTTACTCCTAAAAGCTGCACACCAAGCTATGAAAAAATTTGGTGAGGCCTATATCCACGAATACATGGATACCTGCTTTAAAGAAAAAAAGTCAGTTCAGAACATCGAAACAGACGTAAAAAAAGCCATTACTGCCGCATTTTCCCTCTAAACCAATCGTAACCTTCCTCCCAAATTTATAAATAATCTTGCCATATATACCCCATGGGGTATATATGGATTAAATCGCTGTATACTATAGGGGGTATGGTAATGTTTCTTGCTTCAACAAAAACTTGGTATTTGGAACGAGTGGTGTATTTCATCGCTGGACTGTTCAGTTTAGTAGGGGTGTCACTTGGTACCTTTATTTCTCCTTGGTGGTATTTATTGAATCTGCTTGTGGGTGTAAACTTGGTTGTTTTTTCAACCATCGGTTTTTGTCCTATGGCAATTCTTTTGAACAAACTTGGTTTTGAACCAAAGGTTAGGGATTAAACAATGAAATCTATCATTAGCTTTTTGCTTTTGATTGGTCCGATGGCTCTCTTCGCAGAGACCGTCGGTTTTAATGATTTGTGGAAACGAATTGAAGAAAATTCTTCGGCTAGAAAATCAAAGTATTTGGAATGGAAAGCAGGAGAAATTGCCAAGGATAGGTCCGACAAACATTGGTTACCCAGAGTTTATACCGATTTACGTACATTCCAAACAAACGATCCTACATTGAATTTTATGGGAAAACTGAGCCAACGAAGTGCTACTGATTCAGATTTTTCCACCGCATCCACGAGGTATAGGCCAGGAAACTTTTTAGATTCGAATAACCAACCTTATTCGACACTAAATTCCGATACAATGAATCTTTTTGCAAAAGATACTCTTAATAATCCAGGCAGTCATACATATTCGCGAGGAACACTCGGAATGGATTTACCTTTATTTGAAGGAGGATCGGGAAAAACCCTCTCAGCAATGAATGAAAAAAGATCTGTCGGACTTAAGTTTGAATGGTTAGCCGTCCGTGATAGAGAATTTGCTCAGACAGGATTTTATTATAGAGCCATACAATCATTAAATGAATACAAACGTAGGTTGGAACAGATTAAAAAAATTGAATCGAAATTTCAATCAAACTATTCACTTGGTAATAAAGGAAACCCTGTTGGTTATGCAGGTTATCTTGCATTAAAATCTATAAAAAATCAAATTACCATTCTAGAAAAACAATCAGATCTACAGATCAACGATTATAAAGAAACATTATATGTTCTCTCTGACCTCCCATCTTCCGAAATAGAGATTATCGAATCTGATTTAAATGTTTTTTTAGACACTTATTTTAAACGTCCTTCTGGATATGAAAGATCAAATCAAATGAATGCACAGATCAAATACGCAGAAGGAGAAAAACTGAAAGCGGATATGGAAATGGCGAAATTTTTACCTAAGGTAGGTGCCTATTCTGAAGCATATGGATACCAAGGGAGTCGTAATACAACCAATGCCTACCAAGCAGGTGTGTATCTACAAATGAACCTTTATAATCCAAAAGATATGGGTGTGGTAGAAGAATCCAAACTCAATGCAGAAGCTGCCCTAAAAAAAATTCAGGAAAAAACAAAAGAAGAGGAATCACATGTAAAAACTCTTTTTCAAAAAGAAATTTCACTCAATGAAAGTCTTGAGTTGGTAAAAGAAACTGTGAAGTACCAAGACGAACAAATTGTGAATATGCAAAGACTCTTTCAAAGTGGAGCAATCAACGCCATTCAATTTGCAGAAACCTTAAATAAGTCTTTAGAATTATCTCGAGTTCTGATGGAAACAGAAATCGCTGTTTTGCAAGTAAGAACAGAAACGTCGTTATTTTCAAATAAGGAAGAATCAAATGAATCCATTGGAAGAAATTAAAAAAGGATTTGCTGGACGACTTGCAGAAACTTTTTTGCATTCTCGTCTTACGCCAGTGATCGCAATTGCAAGTTTGGCATTGGGCCTTTTTGCAGTTTATTTAACTCCAAAAGAAGAAGAACCTCAAATTTCAGTCCCCATGATTGATATTCAAATTCCTTCTCCGGGGTTCTCTCCGGAAGAAACGGAACGAAAAGTCACTGAGGTAGTTGAACGTGCAGTTTGGGGTTTGGAAGGAGTTGAATATGTTTATTCCACAAGTAAATGGCATGGAAGTTATATTACTGTGCGATTTAAAGTGGGAGAACCCATTGAGCCATCTCTAGTAAAAATTCATCATAAGTTGATGGAGTTAAAGAGTTCACTCCCAAAAAACACAGAAAGTCCTATGGTAAAATCCTATTCCATTGATGATGTTCCGTTCTTAGCTTTGAGTTTTAGTTCAGAAACATTGGATGATTATACTTTGCGCCAACTTGTCGCACCTTTGGCGCGAGAACTTTCTTCGACGCCAGATTTAGCATCAGTACAAATGTTAGGTGGTTTAAAGAAAGTAGTTCGTGTGAAAGTAGATCCAAACCTCCTTAATCGTTATGGAGTTACTGCAATTGAGGTTGCTGAAAGTTTAAAACAAAACGATGCCTTAATTCCTGCGGGAAAAAATTGGTCTTCTGATTCTGTATATGATATGGAAGTTGGCGGTGTGTTAAAGAGAACTTCTGATGTTAAACGACTTCCGGTAGCACAAAGGGGAGGACGTGTTGTTCGCATCCAAGACCTTGCAGTCGTTGAAGAAGGTCCAGAAGAAAGAACAAGGTCCTCAGCTTTATATGATAAATCACTGGGTGAAGGAAAACGAAATGCAGTCACCATTGTTTTTGCTAAACGTAAAGGTACAAACGTTGTTAATTTATCTAAGGATTTATTAGAAAGGGCTAACTTATTTCAAAAGGATCTGCCAAAAGAAATTCGTTTGAGTGTAATCAGAGATTATGGAAGTACAGCAGAAGATAAATCACATGAGCTCATTGAACATCTCTTGATTGCCACAATTTCTGTTACGGTTCTCATTGCGCTTTGGATGGGGTGGCGGTCTGCTCTTGTAGTTGCCATTGCCATTCCAGTGACATTAGCTCTTACTTTGGCCATTTATTATTTCCTTGGATACACACTCAACCGAGTGACATTATTTGCTTTGATTTTTTCCATAGGAATTTTAGTAGATGATGCCATCGTAGTGGTAGAAAACATAGAAAGACATTTAGAAGAAAATCCAAAGTTAGGAATCATCCGTGCAACACTTGTTGCAGTATCGGAAGTAGGAAATCCTACCATCCTTGCCACTTTTACTGTGATTGCTGCTATATTACCAATGGCCTTTGTTCGAGGACTCATGGGTCCTTATATGAAACCAATTCCTGTGGGTGCAAGCCTTGCGATGATCCTCTCTTTGATTGTTGCCTTTGTAATCACTCCTTGGGCGTCGATTAGGTTACTAAAAGAAAATCATTCCCATTCAGAGAGTGAATCTGGCGAAGATAAAATTTCTAAACTGGATCGCATTTATATTCGCTTTATGAATTGGTTACTTGGATTCAAAAAGAACGCAGCCATATTTGGTGCAGTTACCATTGGTTTGCTGATTGTTTCAATGGCTTTTGTTGGATTTAAGTGGGTAAAGGTAAAGATGTTACCTTTTGACAATAAAGAAGAGTTTCAAGTATTGTTAGATTATCAGCCAGAAACTACACTCAGACAAAGTATGGTTCATTCTGAAGAGTTAACAAAAATTCTTTTGAAAAATCCCAATGTGGAAAAAATTCAAATTTTTGCAGGAGAAGCAGCACCGTTTTCTTTTTCGGGAATGGTAAAACATTCCTTTCTTCGTAATCTCGATTCCATGAATGATTTGCAGGTCATTTTGAAAAACAAAAATGAAAGGAAAGAATCAAGCCATGAGATCATTGAAGCTTTACGATCCGATATACGTATGTTTGGTGAACGTTACCATGTTGTGACTAAAGTGTTGGAAATCCCTCCAGGACCTCCCGTGATGGCAACTATGGTTGCAGAAGTTTACGGGCCAACAGCGCTCGAAAGAAAACGTGTTGCAGAAGAAATTTATGATGTTTTTAGTGCAGAACCAAGTGTTGTGGATTTGGATACTTCTCTGCGAAATGGTCGTCCCAAACTGGTATATCCAATCGACTTTGAAAAGTCGGGGTTATTTGGAATCAAAACTTCTGCCCTGGCTTACACAGGCTCCATTCTTTTCTCAGAATCACCTCTTGTTAGTTTGGCCACTGCGGAAGAACCGGAGGAAGTATCAGTGAATCTTTCTGTGATACAAAATGCACGAGGGTCTAAAAATCCATTCCAAAATCAAAATATCATGTCAATGGAATCGGGTGTGGTATCTTCAGAACGAGTATTGGGAAATGTTTACAAAGAAGAAGACCGAGCGCTCTTTCGTAAAAATTTAAAACCAGTTAACTATGTGATGAGTGAACTATCTGGTGCAGAAGAAGCTCCCGTATATGGAATGCTAAAACTTGCGCCAAAGATTAAATATGAAACACAAACTGCAGATGTTCCTTGGAATACTACAAAACCAGTGATTAAGTGGGATGGGGAATGGTTTATCACCTATGAAGTGTTCCGTGATCTTGGTGGTGCCTTTGCTGTAGTGATTTTACTCATTTATGTTTTGGTTTTAGGTTGGTTTAAAAGTTATACTGTCCCACTGGTGATCATGGCTCCGATTCCTATTTCTCTGATTGGGATTTTACCTGGTCACTTTGTGATGGGAGCTTATTTTACAGCAACTTCTATGATTGGATTTATTGCAGGTGCTGGGATTATCGTTCGAAACTCTATCATTCTAGTAGATTTTATCGAAGGCGAAATTAAAAAAGGTGTAGAACTCAAAGAAGCCGTAGTCCATGCAGGAGTAGTTCGTTTTAGACCCATGTTACTGACTGCCTCTGCAGTGGTGGTTGGATCCTTCGTTATGTTATTTGATCCAATCTTTCAAGGACTCGCCATCTCACTTATGTTTGGTGAAATTGCCGCTACCGTCCTCAGTCGATTTGCAGTGCCTGTAATGTATTATTGGTTGATTGGAAAATCAAGACAGGGTGTGATTAAACACGGGTAAACTAAGAATAAATCATTTTATTAAAATAAAAAAGGCTGAAATTTCATTCAGCCTCTCAATGAAAACCCTTTGGATGGAAACCAAAGGGTTTTTTATCAGACGAATTAACGAGTTCCCTCGCTTTTGAGTTCACTATGGTTCAAATACAATCCAGTCGCTGTTAGAGACGGTGCTCTTAAATGGCCAGTGTATTGTGTGTATGTAGTGCTACCACTCACAATAGAAGATTGGCATTTATCAAGTCCACCAGCGCGGTTGTATCCACAAGAAGAATGGTATGCCACTGCATAGTCATCTTCTCCAGGTAGGATGGCAGAAGCTCCAAATGCACCTTTGTAACCAGGGACATGGTTGATCTGAATTCCACCTGTGTTGTTGTGATTGAATGCACCGCGAGCAGTGGATACGATAAGAGACTTGTCCATCGCATTTCCTGCAAATCCAAAAGTAACTCCATTGAGTGCAGAAGCTAGTTCCGATCCACCAGAAGCTGCAGCAAGTGCTGTTACTTTTGTGAGATTGAAACCTTTTGCTGATGCGGTCGAACCAAGGTTTGACAACCAAAATTCAATCGCATAACATCCTGCAGAGTGACAAACGATTTTGCAAGAGTTAGAGCCTTTGCAATAGTTTGTGAGACCTGTCGCAATGTTTGTTTGTGCGCGGGCAGTTCCGTAAGTTCTAGGATCGGAAGTTCCATCATAACCGATGAAAATTTTAGATCCAGAAACTGTATTCGCAGAGGTTCCCCAATACGAATTTACGTCTGTTGTCCCCACACCGTTGTGGTTTTTGTCTGATTTTCCGTGAATGAACACGGTGTATGTTTGTGCACTGAGCGACCCCGCAAACAGCATCGCAAGTACAGTGGTGATGGTTCTTCGCATTTTTTTTTCCCTTTCCTGATTTTCTATATTACGACACAAATTCCATAAATAAGTCAAATATGTCAAATTATATATGATTGGGGCAAAAAAAAGGCCAGCCGTTTGGCTGACCTTATCCTTTTCTCTTTTTTAAGAGAAGAGTGGGAGTTTCGGCGATTTACCGATATCCTTCTGATTTGATTTCACTGTGGTCTAGGTAAAGTCCAGTAGCAGTTACAGAAGGAGCACGGTAGTGTCCGCTGTATTGTGTGTAAGTAACGTTGGAATTGAAAGGCCAGATTCCTTCACTTTGTGTGAGAGAAGATTGGCATTTGTTAAGTCCACCTGCTTTGTTGTAACCACAAGAAGAGTGGTATGCCACTGCATAGTCATCCTCGCCTGGGAGGATCGCAGAAGCACCAAACATCCCTTTGTAACCAGGAACGTGGTTTACCGCAACTCCAGCAGTGTTGTTGTGATTGAATGCACCACGTGCTGTTCCAACAATCAGAGACTTATCCATTGCGTTCCCACCAAAGCCAAAAGTGATTCCGTTCAGAGCAGAAGCAAGTTCCGATCCACCAGAAGCCGCAGCAAGTGCAGTTACTTTTGTAAGATTAAACCCTTTTGAGGATGCCGTAGAACCAAGGTTAGACAACCAATACTCAATTGCATAACAACCAGCAGAGTGACAAACGATTTTGCAAGAGTTAGATCCTTTGCAATAGTTAGTCAGTCCTGTAGCAATGTTAGTTTGTGCACGGGCAGTTCCGTAATTTCTAGGATCAGAAGTTCCATCGTAACCGATGAAAATTTTAGATCCAGAAACGGAGTTAGTGGAAGATCCCCAGTATCCGTTTACATCTGTTGTTCCCACACCGTTGTGGTTTTTGTCTGACTTACCGTGAATGAACACAGTGTAAGTTTGGGCACTGAGCGATCCTGCAAACAGCATCGCAAGTATTGTTGTGATTGAGCTACGCATCTCTTTTTTCCTTTTCCTATCTTTAAATGATACCTAAAAAACTTATCTCCAGCCCTCGGTTTTGATTTGTCCGTGGTCTAGATAAAGTCCTGTTGAAGAAACAGAAGGAGCACGGTAGTGTCCACTGTATTGGTTGTAAGTTTTGTTGGATCCAAATGGCCAAAGACCTTCATACTGAGTGAGAGAAGATTGGCATTTATTTAAGCCACCTGTTCTGTTATATCCACAAGAAGAGTGATAAGCAACAGCATAATCATCTTCTCCAGGAAGAATGAGTGAAGCACCAAACATACCTTTGTAACCAGGGACGTGGTTTACAGCAACACCAGCTGTATTGTTATGATTGAAGGCACCACGAGCTGTGGTAACGATGAGCGATTTGTCCATCGCATTTCCACCAAATCCAAAAGTAATTCCGTTGAGAGCATTTGCAAGTTCGGACCCACCAGAAGCCGCAGCAAGTGCAGTTACTTTTGTGAGATTGAATCCTTTTGCTGATGCAGTCGAACCAAGGTTAGACAACCAATATTCGATAGCGTAACATCCAGCCGAGTGGCAAACAATCTTACAAGAGTTAGATCCTTTGCAGTAGTTTGTGAGTCCAGTAGCGATATTCGTTTGTGCACGAGAAGATCCATAAGATCTTGGATCGCTTGTTCCATCGTAACCGATAAAAATTCTGGTTCCGCCAACAGAATTGACTGAGGAACCCCAGTAGCTGTTTACGTCAGTAGTTCCGACACCGTTATGGTTTTTGTCTGATTTTCCATGTATGAAGACTGTGTAAGTTTGGGCGCTTAGGGATCCCGCTAAGAGAAATGCCGTGAGAGTTGCTAGTATGGTTCGCATTTTGTTTTCCTGTTTCCGAAGGTATGTTCCCATTGTTCTATAAGTTTGGCAAAAGATTGACAAGAAATTTTTTTCCAAATTTAGACAAAATTTTAACATAAATTTGCCATTGTCAGGGTTTCTCTGACAATCCTTAGGAGTGGTTCCTAGGATTTTGCTAGGGGAATGCGGATGGTGAAGAGAGTTTTGCCGGGCTTACTTTCGACTTGGATGTTTCCGTTGTGGTTTTGGATGATTTTTTGGACAATAGAGAGCCCAAGTCCCGTCCCCATTCCCAGCTCTTTCGTGGTAAAAAAAGGTTCAAAGATGCGGGGAAGGATGTCTGAAGGGATCCCTTTTCCGTTGTCTTCAATGGTAATGAGAGCATCTGGCCCTTCTTCCTTCAGAAGAATCCGAATGACACCTCCTTCTTTTGGGCAGGCTTGGATGGAATTGTAGATAAGGTTTGTCCAAACTTGTACGAGTTCATCGGCATGACCAAGAACCACGGGGTCTCCCATAATTTTCCAATCGATCTCAATGTTTTGTTTCCAACTGGTGGAATACATAGAAAGAACCGAATCAATCCCTTCTTTGAGTGAAAGAAATTTTTGGGATTCTTTGGGGCCAGAATAAGAATGGTGTTTTAAAGCAAAAACAATTTTAGAAGCGCGTTCCACAGCTGTTTCTATAATTCCCAAATGAAACCCAATGACAAAGTCGTTGAGTTTGGATTGAAATGTGTTTCGTCCATCTTCTGTCTCAAATAACTTTTGATACTCATCTGGAATGGTTTCAATTTTAAAATCGAAACAAGTATCAGCTAGGGAGATCGGATCGGGAATTGACTTGGATTTAAAATAGGCAATGAGTTCTTTTTTTCTTTTGAACCTGGATGTAACTTCAGAACGTTTTTGCGTTTTAAATTCTTCCAGAAATTTTTCTGCCAAAAATGTGTTCTCCGATTTCTCCAAACCGATGATATTGGTTTGTCCGTCTTTAATGAACTGAATACTACCTTTAATGGCTGCTAGTGGGTTGTTGATTTCATGTGCGACGCTGGCTGCAATTTTTCCAAGAGTTGACATTCGTTCCGCTTGTAAAAGTTGTTCTTGGGTTTCGCGAAGCTCTAAGATGGTTTGATTTAATGATTCAGTACGTTCTTCAATTTTTTGTTCTAACTGAAGTCTAGCATCCCGAACAATGGAAATCATTTCATTGAAACTATTGGATAACTCACCAATTTCATCTCTGCTTGATACTTTGACAGTAACAAACAAATCGCCCGAATGCATTTTTCTTATTCCAGCAAGTAATCTTGTTAACGGATAAACAATACTTGTTTTGTGCAAAACGGGGTACAACATAAAGATAGTAAAAAGAGAAAACAATAAAGTTACAATTAGCCAAACTACTGTTTGGTGTACCATGTTTCTGTATTCAATATAAGGGATTGCGATTAAAAAATGATGGTTTTTGGCATGAAAGTCAGATGTCCAATAAATACCACTTGGGTCTTGGGAAAAAGATTCCAATTGAAAGGATTCAAAAGTCGCTGGCCTGGTTTTTACTTGTTTGATTGAATCTAAAGTGAAATTAGATTTATTGATTCGGAAGTTTTGATCCTGAATATCAACCACTAATTCAGAAAGATAAACAAAAGGATACTTTGAACCTAAATCCAGTTGTGTTTTGATGCTATGTTTTTCACGACTCATTTCATTTTGGAAATCTACGCGGAATCGATTGAATAAAAAATTGGCAACAATGGATAGGATCAAATATAAAACTGTTAAATTGAATGTCATGATTTTGAATCCGACAGTAGACGGAATCGTTTCTTGGTTGAGTGAAACCAAAACAAGAATAGTCATGATAATGATTGTTAGGTTGGTCAGTAAAAAAAGAAATGTGGGTTTACTAAAATAATTTAGATCCACAAGAATGTCAGCAAACGCCAATGAAAGAATCCCTAGGATGGCTAGTAGAAATCCACCTGTGTTTCTTTTTTGTATCCCTTGAAACTTTAGATACTTAGCAAGAAGCGCAATGATTGTATTTCCAAAAATCAAACATAAAACGCCTGCAATGGACACGATAGAAAGTTGAACCAGAGGTGAAGAGGAATGTTGGTTGGGAACATAGAATTCCATTTTGGGATCAAAATGGACCTCTCTGAAAAAAAAGCCGATTCCATTGGAAAGGATTGCTAGAAAAGCCAAAACTGTGTGGATGCGAAGGCTCCATTTTTTCCAACGTGGAAAACTATTTTCCTGAAACCCAAATGCCAAGTTAGAAGAAGCAACACCCAAAATCAATATGACTGGATTTTTCAAAAATACGAATACGTATGCGGTCCAAGGTGCAACAAAGGAATTACAAATGGACCAGGCCACTGACCAGAAAAAAAGGCAGAAAAGGGGGATGAGAAGGCCCTGGAAAGTCGGAGTCAAATCCTCCTTTCGAGACATAAAGTAGACAAAGGCAATCCCACTCACTAAACAGAGTCCAAAATAGAAGAAACTATAAAGATTCAGTAAGGGTGCCAAGCCAATCCAGGAATCCCTGGCAATTGACTTTCGGCAAGCATTTCGTTTCTCACAAAGAATTCCCATGGTGCGTCGCACAAAATTGGTCTTGCCGGCCGAGGGACTTGCGGAAATATGGACTTATTGTGCGATGCACAAATGAAAGTCTGTTAAAAGAGGACCCAATGCGAAAAAGTAACTCACTCACCCAAATCTTAGGAACCAGTTTCCTCCTTCTCATTTTTCTAACGGAATCATATGGAAAGATCAGTTCTGCTGGTTTATCTGTTCGAAATGAGTCTTCCAAAAGGAAATTGGAGGTCTACATTGCAAAGTACCGGCCGAATCTTTCTTCTAAGGAAAGATTAGAATTGGTTTCGGCGATGGAAAATGCTTCCCTCAACCTTCGTTTACCAGTAGGAAACAAACAGGAACGTTATGATAAATTGGGATTTTTAGTAGGCCTTGTGCAGACAGAATCGCAATTCCACAAACGTGCCAAATCTCATAAAGGAGCTCTTGGCCTCATGCAAGTGATGCCAGCGACAGCGAAGTGGTTGGCAGAAAAAGAAGGAATTCCTTTTTCTTCTGAAAAAGACTTATACGATCCGGAAACTAATTTGTATATAGGTGTTCTTTATTTGAATTACCTGATGGAACGCACTGATTCATTAGATGCTGCCTTGTTATCTTATAATGCGGGTCTTGGCGGTTATAAACGATTTGGAGGCATTCCAGAGTATTCACGATCGGTGTACCGTTACTATGAAGAATGGAAATCGATGCCCTTTCCTTCACAAAGTTTGATTTCTGAAACCGTTGCGAGTCTTCTTTCTATCTAAATTTTACTTTACATAGTTTTAAAACCGACAAGGCTCTTATCCGTTTTATAAAACAAAAGGATGGGAGCGTATGGATTTAATTCGTAGATACGG
Organism: Leptospira harrisiae; assembly: GCF_002811945.1. NCBI lineage: Bacteria > Pseudomonadati > Spirochaetota > Leptospiria > Leptospirales > Leptospiraceae > Leptospira > Leptospira harrisiae. Next base: position 676,642 of record NZ_NPDX01000001.1, read on the forward strand.
TGTGTATCTAGCAGTTGTTATATTGGTTGTGATTGGCCTTATCTTCTTTTTATTTAAGGATAATGTTGGTTCTGATCAAGATGCTAGAGAGAAAGCCAGACAAGAAAGGATGGCAAGTAACTCTGATCCGACGCAAGGTGATGACGGTTCTGGAAGTGGTTCTGATGGATCCGGTGGGGTTCCTGATGATGGTGCCACTCCCGAATACATTTTAGAAAAGTATTTAGAATGGGCTGAATACCCTCCATTCTCAAGACCGATGTCCATCCTTAATCATGATTTGGCTTTCCCATTCATCATTGAAACTTCTCCAGATTATTCTATTGATCCAAAAACGAACGAACCTACTGGTTACGTATGTTTGTTCCAACCCAAAACTTGGGCAGTGATTGGAAACAAAGACATGATGTATGTAACATTAGAATGTCGTGATAAAGCTAGAAACCGAGTGAAAGTTTCCATTGATTCTCACCAAGTTTTTAAAGAATGGGAAGGACAAAGATTCGGCGTCGTGAGTGCTTCTGTAAATGATAGTGGAACAGATGGAGACCAAACGAGAGGCGATAATATTTTTACTTTTTCATGGAAACCACAAAAGGGTGATTGGGGGCAAATGTCTCTTGTTGCGGAAATTACTTATGGGCCCGAGAATTTAAAAACCACTCTCACTTCTAGTTTCTTTTCTAGTCCATCGATTCCCGCAGAATTTAACGGAGTGTTCTCTGACTCTTTACAAGATGGATCGCTCATTGTCCGTGCAGTTGTGAATGTTTATAAAAAAGGAAAATACCATTTAGAAGCTAATTTAAAAGACGAAAAAAATGGTGAATACATCGCTTACGCTGTGTACGACGGTGATTTAGTTTCTGGTTCCAATGAAGTTGAATTTACTTTTTTTGGAAAGATCCTTCGTGATAAAGATTTAGACGGACCTTATTTGGCGACTTCATTCCGTGGACATCGTGTCAATTTACCAATTGATCCAGAATGGTTCAACCAAGGTGCAGAAGGACTTAGAAAAATCCAAGCTGCAAAAACAACAGAACCAGATCGTGAGCTTGTTGTCCCATACAAGGACGAATACAAAACAAAATATTATAAAGTGGAATCCTTCTCGAATGCAGCTTGGGATTCGGCAGACAAACAAAATCGCATTCGGCAAATCAAAGCACTACAGTAAACTATGTTAGAAAAAACTAAAAAATTGATAAGAAAGAGACCATTTTTAAGTCTCTTTCTACTTTTCATCCTCACTCTTCCAGTCACCCTACATTTTTTGTTTTGGGGACTGGTAGCCATGAAAGCACCTCGTTATAGCGGAGAGATTGTTTCTGATAAATTAACAACTCCTGTAACTGTGATTCGAGATGAAGCTGGGATACCGCATATCGTAGGTGGAGATGCAAAGTCCGCCTACTTCGCATTAGGTTATACGATGGCACAGGATCGTATCTTCCAGATGGAATTACAAAGACGGATTGGGAAAGGAGAACTCACTGAAATATTTGGTGAAAAACTGATTCCCACGGATCAGTTTTTAAAGTCGTTACTTTTGAAAAAAACAGCGGAAGAATATGTAAATCAGAAGGAACATATTTATCCTGAGGCATGGAACCAATTGGACTGGTTTTTGGATGGAGTGAATCACTTCTTATCTGAAGACAATTTACCAATTGAATATACAATTCTTGGAATCAAACCAAAACCATTTGATCGAGTCGATGCCATTTCCTTTTTGTTTTATATGGGATTTTCTTTTGCGGAAGGAATCAAATCGGACAGTTTGTACACTATTATGGAGTCTGAATTAAAAAATCGATCCGCAAATGAACTTTTTCCTCGTTACGATTTTGAAACGAACGCGACAATTTTAGAAGCACAACCTGGTGTACAAAGGTTAGCGGATACCAAAAATTTTCAAAACTCAAATCAAAATCGAATTGGTAACCCGAGTTCTTCTTTAAATCGTAAAACCGGAACTCATATAAGCGGAAAAGAAGTTCTCAATTTAAAACAACTTGTGTCTTTTGTGAACCAATTGCAATTACCGATTGAACCATTGGAAGGTAGTAACTCTTGGCTTGTGGCTCCTGGTCGTTCTGAAAGTGGTGGGGCAGTCCTTGCAAATGATCCACATATTGCTCTCTCCAATCCCGGTGCTTGGTATGAAGCTTATATCGAATACCCAGGATACGAAAACTATGGATACTTCTTATCTATTATCCCTTTTCCTCTGATTGCACATAACAGAGAAAAGGCATGGGGACTTACCATGTTGGAACAAGATGATGTTAATTTGTATTTAGAAACTATTGAAGATGGAAAATTCAAATCTGGAAATTCTTGGAAAGATTTAACTTATTATCGAGATTCAATCCGTAAAAAAGATGGGACGGAAATTCCTTTTGAGGTAGGGATTACAAACCATGGCCCACTCATTACAGAACATATCAAAGGATTTAAAGGAAGACCAGTGAGTTTGTATTGGGCTCACCACCACTTACCGAATCCACTCCTTGATGTGCTCTTCCAAATGGGAAAATCCAAATCGTTTTCCGAACTTGATTCTGCCTCTTCCATGATTGGTGCTCCAGGACTTAACTTTAGTTATGCGGATAAAAATGGAAACATTGCCTATTATGCAGTTGGAAGATTCCCAATTCTCAAATCTGGAAACTCACGTAAAATTTTAGAAGGTTCTACGGGTGAAAATGATGTAATTGGTTATGTTCCGGTAAAAGACAATCCAAAGATTATCAATCCAAAAAATGGAATCATCGTTACAGCAAATAACCAAGTGACAAGTAAGTCTCTCCCTGGACTTGGAAAACCAGAAGGGAACTGGCAACCTCCTGACCGCTTTCAAAGGTTAGTTGGAGTGTTGGAGACAAAAGAAAAATGGAGTTTGGAAGACCTTGCGGCAATCCAAAATGACACTGTATCTTCCTTTGCACCTGAGTATCTGGATCTTGTTTTAACAACTGTCAAAGACGCAAAAACGCCAAATGGAAAAAAGGTTTTGGAAATTCTAAAAAAATGGAATTTTGAACATTTCCCTGAATCTCAAGGTGCAGCAGTTTATGATGTGTTTTTTTACATTAACCTTCGTGAATTGTTAATTGATGAGATGGGTCCTGCCAATTTCGAGTTATATGGAGATATAGCAGAATATTGGAATGCCTATCGCCATTTTGTTCGAAATCCAAGTTCTCCCTATTGGGATGATTTACGAACCGAAGGGATCTCCGAATTAAGAGAAGACATTTTAAAAAGATCCATTGAGGAGACAGGAAAATATTTAGAAACTCATCTTTCGGCCTCTCCTAGTCTTTGGACTTGGAAAAACTTATACAAAATCAAACACCCACATCCACTAGGCGTATTGCCTCTGATAGGTGGTGTTTTTGATATTGGTCCACTTCCCTCTGCCGGTGGGGCAGAAGTGGTTAACAATTTAAAATACAAACTGATGAAAGAAGATTGGACAGCGTTTGCGGGACCTTCTAAAAGGCGAGTGATTGACTATGGTCGTTTTGAAGAGTCGGTAACCCAACTTCCGATCGGGAATAGCGGAAACCTTGCGAGCCCCTTTTATGGTAACTTGGTGGATGATTATATTAACGGAGTCCATAGGAAAATCTTGTATTCGAAAGAACAAGTAGGTACCGGTCGGTTCCGATTGGATTTTCGCCCCAAGTAAATTCTAAAAAATTCCCCACAAGCCCTGTGGGGACCTCAGTTTTTCTACGGCCAAAGATTCTTTTTTGGCCGATCTTTAAATCAGATGTTCCGTTCCATTTTAATTGGTATTTTATTTGTTACGGCAACTTTTGCCCAATCTTCATCTGATCGATTGGCATTTGCTTTTCGTAGCCAGGCATCACTTGACCCTCTTCGAATGATTGTTGTCGGAGAGGTTGTAGGAATTGAAAAAGCCAGCTACTATGAAGTGGATACACTTTCGCAAGAATTGGAAGTGGATACAAGACCAGATACAGTGACTATCAAAGTGGCTGATCCCAAAGGAATTCGTGTGGGACAAACTTTGTATTTATTAGAAAAAAACCAAGACCACAAAACCTTTCGTGATGGAAACATTGTGGGAATGATCACTGTAAAATCAGTTTACCAAACTACATTTTTTGGGTGGCAAGTTCGCGGGGAAGGGTATTTGCGACTCATTGAAGACCGTCCAGTAACAGCTGCAAGATTATTAGATACAACAAAATATGATGAAGCCTTTATGGCGAAAAAGAAAGGTGACCATTATTTTGCCAAAGGGCAAATGGAAGAAGCCTTAAGGATGTATAAACATTCCGTTTCCCTTGATCAAGGATCACCTGATTCCCATTATGCACTTGGAAAAGCTCATTGGAAAGATGGAGAAGGATATGTTTCAACAGCATTCGAATATTCGATGGCCTGGAAAAATAGGGAACGATTCTCGAATGCCCAAGAAAGGCTTTTGTTCTTAGTCGATTATTTGCGTTTTTTAACTTTCTATTTTAAAGTAGAAGGGAAAGAAAATAAAAAACAATTGGATCTTATGCCTCAAGTGGCAAAAGAAGCACGCACTCTTTATCCAAAAAATTATGAAGTTTGGCTTTATAGTTTTGAAACTTCCTTTTTAAATCTTTTGCATTCAAATATGACAGATACTGGTGTAGATGGTCGCAAAAAAAGGGAAGAGTGGTCTGAACGTTCTGAAGAATACTTACAGAAAGCTTATTCAATCAGGAAATCTGATTATTATCTTCATAAACTTGCCTGTGAATTTTATAATTTAAAATGGAAAGAAACTCGTGGTTCAATCAAAGAAACGGATTACCGAAATAAACTGATCGAACACGGAAAATTGTTACGTCTTTACTACACTGGCGAAACCACTTTGTCGGAAGATCTGTTAAACGCAATTCGACTTGCAGAAAAACAATCAGGATCACTCTGATAAAATCTTCATACTCTTTTCAAATAAATACGATTCCAAATACAACATATCATCTGGGGCAGAACTGAAATAGTTTACCCCAAGGTGATAATGATCTCCTTTATCTAAAAATCGAATGATCTCTCCTCGGATGATCATAGTTCTTTCCTTATTTAGTGGAATGAACATTTTTATGATATTGTGGCGTTTTAAATATTGGAACAGACGTTTGTCGTAAATTTCGAAGAGAAGACCATCCAAAGAAATATCTACAACTTTGGTAGTAGATTGCATTGTTTCATAACTTCCATGTTGGATGGCAATTTTTGTGAATACGTAACTTATAATTTCGGCAAGTTCAAATATATAGACTGCTTGGTTTTGTGAGATTGTAAATCTTTCCATAGCAGTAGAGTAAACTTTTATAAATCCAACAACATCTTCATAAAGACGAATGGGAGTGATTACATAAGAAACATAAAAATTTCGAGATTCATGTTTTCTCATGGATTCAAAATAATCCAAAGCAAATTCATCTCCAAATTCCTTCCCCATTTCTTTGTATTCATTATAATAATTAAAGAGGACGTCATTGCCTGGATCATTGATATAAGAAGTGATTCGATTACAATCTGGTATATAAATGGATTTTCCGGTTCTTAGGATGGTTTTTTTAACAAAGTCATCATATTCGTTTAATTTTTCGTCTGGCTGGAAAAAATGGATTTCATAGTCTTTTGAAATTCTTTCGATGGCCTCGGTTAACATTACATTGATGAGTTTGCTATCAGGCCTATCTTTCCGTACTTCTTTCATTAGGTGAGGAAAACGGCTTTCGGCATAAAGGTTTTTTCCCACTTCTCTCGAACCACCTGTCAAACTTCTAAATAGAATGATAAAGTTCATAAACAAATCATCTACTGGAATCCGTTTGTTGGTTCTAAGTTGATAAGACTGTAGCTCAGTTGGAGTTTTGATTACAGTTTTTTCTTTTTGGATGTCGAGGATCACTACCTCAAACTGGTAGTTGATGTTCATTACTTCAAAACGAACTCGTGCTCGCCTTGATCCTTGTTCCACCAAGTCGGGGATCATTAAAGTGACTGTATGGGATTCAATTTCCTCGACCGCTGCAACTAGAATGTCCTCTTCATAAATAAATTCAAATTCTCGGTTATCTGCTTTAAGATAATAAAAGAGGTGTTTGACTATGTTGACATCCGACCCTATGATGGTTTCTTCAAATAACGATTCTAAAATCGTTATGAGTTCTTGCATCGAATCGGTTCTTCCAATTGCCATACTAAAATTATCGATTTTCTGAGGGTCAAAATCGATTTTCTCGCCAGGAAAATATGCAAGGAAACGACAGAATTCGCCGAAATGGGAAGTATATGGAACTCACTCTCCCAAAACAAGTTAATCCAGAACTTTTGCCAATGATCCGTCAAGGTCTCCTCAGTCCGGAGAAATTAGCCATTCTCACTGAGTTGTATGCCATTGTGGAAAGGTTTGCAGGTTCCCTCTACACTGATGAGGAAACCCAAAAGAAAATTTTGGAACGTACTGGGTCATTGCCTGATCTCATTACTTGGAGTGATTACTTTCAGACGGAAGTGGCTTCTCGTTATTTTTTAGAATCAGAGGATTCACTCAGACGCATTGTTGATACCATACGTTTTGACTTAATTTCTTCTCATCTGATTTTTAGTGGAAAACCAGATCATTACAAAGATAAAATTAGAGCCGAAGTTTTGGTGAGCAAAGGCATTGATTCTCTTCTTCCCAACCAAGACATGGAAAGCCAACACCTAGAAATTCTCCTCAATTACTTTGAAAATATGGAGATCGGGAATAAACCTTTATCTTTACAAGATAAAGCCTGGTACGAATCCTTTCAGATAGATGAAATCGCGATTTGAAACCAAAGAGTATGAATTCCTAGAAATTGAATCCCGTGATACTGAAGATGGAAAGATAGTTTCCATCTTCCTAAACAATCCCAGTTCCCGCAATTCCATGACATGGAAAATGGGGGAAGAGTTCGCAGACCTCATCCATTCCATTAAAAAAGAAAAAGTCCTTCCAAGAGCAGTCATCATTTCCGGTAGAAACGATGTGTTTTGTGCTGGTGGTGATTTAAATTTACTAAGATCTTTTTCAGAAAAATCTTTTTCGCAAAACAGACGTGATATGAGAAAGTTCTACGGTTTCTTTTTATCGGTTCGTAAACTCCCTGTCCCTGTCATTGCTGCTGTGAATGGGCATGCGATTGGAGCAGGTCTTTCTTTAACTTTTGGGTGCGACCTAAGAATTTTTGCTGATGAGGGAAAGTATTCTTTTAATTTTGTAAGGCTTGGAATCCATCCTGGAATGGGTTCAAGTTTTCTTTCCCCTGAACTCCTTGGAAAAAGTTTAGGAGGAAGGTTATTACTCACCGGTGAAACCTTCGATGGTAAATTTGCCAAATCTTGTGGACTTGCATTAGATAGTGTTCCTAAAACTGAAGTGTATGCGCGTGCTATGGACCTTGCATTGTCCTTGTCAAAGGCTGCGCCACTCGCCTTACAAGAGTTAAAGCGAAATTTATACTCCTGGAAGCAGTTGGACGCTGCGCTAAAAAAAGAAGCAGAATCCCAGGCGCGGAACTTTATTTCGGACGACTTTAAAGAGACAATCAAAAGTATCTTAGAAAAGCGCGAACCTAAGTTTACCGGTAAATGAAAAATTTAGAAAGTTTCTAAATTTATGGCTCGACAAGGATTTTTTAAGAGGTTACACCAAAACTGAATGGCGGATCTTCCACTCAATCCTGATTGTTTTGCTTGTGATTATAAAAATCACAATGTCCTTCACTGTGCTGCGCATGAAACCATAGAAAGAATCAACGCTGGTAAAGACTTCACTGTATTTCCACGGGGTAAACATCTCGTTTCTGCAGGTGTCAAAGCTGACGGTTTTTTCTTCATCAAGTCGGGACTTGTTAGAAGTTATGTCCAATTGGCTAGTGGTAAGGAACAAACCTTACGTCTCAGTGGACCTGGGGACTGGGTAGGATTTCGGGATTGTATATCAGATTCCGTTTCCCATCACAACGTAGTGGCCGTCGAAGACACCCATGCTTGTTACATCACGGGAGACCTCATTGATGCCCTCGTAAAGGATGATATCAACTTCCAAAAGGAAGTCTTCAAACAGATGGCGAAGGAATGGCAGGAGATGGAGGAACATGTAGTTTCTCTCGGAACCAAACAAGTCCATGAAAAACTAGCAGAAATCCTAATCGTTCTAGACAACGCCCAAGGTCGCAAGAACCAAGTAGAACTCAAAGTCACGCGAGATGTCCTTGCTACATTCATTGGAACCAAAACAGAAACCTTAGTAAGGGCGTTATCTGATCTCAAAGCCAGAGAATTCATCTCTGTGGACAAAAACCGCATTGATATTCTGAACAGAGAAGCTTTGTATTCCCTTTCAAAAATCGCCTAAATTTTTTCCTGAATCTATTAAGCCTCCACCTCAGAATTCCGATGGTAGAAATGATTGATAATCAAGGTAGGGTCTGTTGCCTGATTTTACCTTAAGTCACTCCCGGGGGGGCATTCCGAAAGGATTCCCCCTTTTTTTATTTCCCTTGTTTCTTTCTAAGCCATCTAAATTCTGGAAGTTACATGTCTAGAAATCGAGGCCAGAGTCCTAGTTTATTTGGGAATCCCATCCTTCATCCCCTGAATGTAATTCTCATCATCAATTGTTTTATTTTTTTTCTCCAATACTTTGCAAACCAGCAGTTAATTTATCGATTTGGTTTGACACCTGATTTTGTGTTAGGTGGTGCAGTTTGGCAGGTATTTACTTATGGTTTTTTACATGCAGTAGAACTTATCCCTTTTCATTTACTTGTGAATATGTATGGTATGTATATGTTGGGAACCAATATCATTCCCATCATTGGAAAAACTAAATTTACTATTTTGTATTTTGCCTCTCAAATTGGTGCGGGAATTTTTGTGGTTCTATCTGCTTATTTGAATCATGTATTAGGTGGCAATCTTCCTTTTTTAGAATCCATGACCACACAAACGATTGGTGCCTCAGGGGCTCTGTTTGGGTTACTGGCTCTATTCGGAATTTTTTATCCTAATGCGGAACTCCTATTATTTATTTTTCCGGTAAAAGCTAAAAATGCAGTTTGGGTGTCACTTGTGATTGGTTATTTAATTTCCCAACTGGGAAATGGAGCTATTTCCAATACATGTCATTTGGGTGGAGCGCTAACGGCTCTCATCCTCTATAAAATTTTCCAAAAACAAATCAAACCTGGGAGTTTACCTTATATTCCTGGATTGGAATGGGAAGCGCCAAGGGAGACTAAAATCCAACAGAAATCCAAACCGGCGGTCGTTGAGGATCTCTTTCTTGACCAAAAAAAAATCAACGAAAGCGTTTTGAAACAGATTGATTCTAAAAAAGATAGGGAATCGGTAATAAATTATTTACTAGGTATACAAGTGGCAGATGCTAATATATGCCCTCCATCTACGTATAACACCGAGGATCCGATCTGTTTGCGCTGTGAATGGTTGGCAAATTGTGCACTTCGTAAGGCAAAAGAATAATTTTTCGTCTAAATTCTTGACAGTCTCTTGAGATGGGGATAATGAAAACATGCCTGTAGAAAAGAAATCCTCTGTAGAAGAGGTTCTCAAACGCGAAAAATTAACCAAAGAATTTGAAAAAGAAAAACGTGTTTCCGAACAAAAGGCGATCGAACAAGCAGCAGCTAAATTGTCTGCACAGAGCCCAGAAACAACCGAAACTGTAAAAACATCCAAATTCATTACCAATATCGACATAACATTTTCCCAAGCAAAAACGGATCTAAGGTTTTATTTTCTGAATGATGGAAGTTATGCGGACGATTTCAAACGAATGTTCCAAGAGAACGAATCCTTATTCAAACGTTACGGAATCACTAGCCAGAAGTATTTGGAATACATTCGAGAATCCTTTGATCGTTATAAAAAAATTCATGATATGATGCCTCTGGATCCAATGAAACCTAAACATTTTAAATACGTAGAAGACTCCATTTCGGAACTGGTAAGGATGTTCAACCAGAGATTCGGAAAATAATTCTTTCGAAACTTTCTTTTCCTCCGGCCATAGGATTTCCCTAAAAAATTGAGAAGTTTCCTTCTGCCAATTGTTGGTTCTCATAGAGGGACTTCTTTGCCAGAACATTGGAAACGCATTCTTATTTTTGCAATCGTTGCTTTCGTTTATTTCTTTTGGATTTTTGTTGGGTATGATTTAGCAGGGGTTCTCGGCCTCGCTTCCTAATCCTCCCCACATTCTCTCTTGACACCTGGGTTTTCTACCAAACATGCTAGGAATATGGTGGAATCAAGAAAGACATCCGAAACAGACATCCGGCTGGACCTAAACGTCCGAGGTACGGGAGTCTACCAGTTTGATACTGAAATCCCGTTTTTTGAGCATATGCTCTCTCATATCTCCAAACATGGCCTCATTGATATGGATTTAAAACTCCGAGGCGACATTGGTATCGATTGCCACCATTCTGTGGAAGACACCGCCATCCTTATGGGTCAAATGATCCACACCCAATTAGGTGATAAAAAAGGAATCTTCCGATACGGACATTTTACCTTACCAATGGATGAAGTTTTAACAACAGTCGCAGTGGATCTCGGTGGACGATTTTATTTTAAATACACTGGCCCTCCTATGGATGGGAAATTTGGAATTTATGACGCAGAACTTTCACTCGAGTTCCTTCAGAAATTTGCTCTCAACGCAAAGATGAATTTACACGTCGTTGTACATTATGGTGAAAACCGCCACCACATCCACGAATCTATTTTTAAGGGCCTTGGTAAGGCATTACGGCAAGCGATTGCCATCGACTCACTAACAAAGGATCAAATACCTTCTACAAAAGGAATGTTGGAGTGATTGTTGTTTTAGATTTTGGAATGGGGAATATCCATTCCTTACTCAAAGCAGTTTCCTTATACACTAGTGATTTTCAATTTACGAGTGATCTTGAAACGGTCAAAAAAGCTGATAAAATTATTTTGCCTGGTGATGGACATTTTGATAAAGCCATGCAGAATTTAAATCAGGCAGGATTTTCTTCTGTATTAAAAGATCACGTAGCCGCAGAAAAACCTTTGTTTGGAATTTGTATAGGTTATCAAGTGTTATTTGAGGATTCGGATGAAACTTCTAAACCAGGGGCAACCATTCCGGGTCTCGGATTCATTCGCGGTAAAATTCGAAAGTTTGAAGGGAAACAAAACTTAAAAGTTCCTCATATGGGATGGAATAAACTTTTTGATATCAAAGCCAAAAATACCAAGTTATTAAAAGGAATTCCCAACGAATCTTTTATGTATTTTATCCATTCTTATCGGCCTGTGGGTGTCGATAGGTTGGACATCACAGCTAACTGCCATTACTATGGGGAATCTTTTCCTGCTGTGGTAGAAAAAGAAACTATCTATGGAACACAGTTCCATCCCGAAAAATCAGATATAACAGGACTTGGAATCCTAAAAAACTTTATAGAACTCTAATATGTTAGTATTACCTGCAATTGATCTTTTAGATAACGAAGCTGTGCGATTACTCCAAGGGGATTATTCTAAAAAAACAGTGTATTCCTCCGAACCCGAAAAAATGATCCAAGTTTTTGAGGAACAAGGGGCCACACTGATTCACATTGTGGATTTAAATGCTGCAAAAACTGGAAAATCAGAAAATGAGAAAGCCATTCGCAAAATTAAAAACAAATGTTCCGTAGATCTAGAGTTAGGTGGTGGAATTCGTTCTTTAGAAAATATGAAGTTTTATGATGGGCTCGGTGTATCTCGGTTTATTTTAGGAACTGTTGCCGTAGAGGACCCATCTGTGGTAGAACAGGGATTAAAAACCTTCGGCCCAAATCGAATTGTGATTGGAGTGGATGCCAAAGATGGATTGGTTCGCACTAAAGGTTGGGAAACCAATTCAGGAATCAAATACACTGATTTTTTAAAAACAATGTATGATATGGGAATCCGCCACGTAATTTTTACAGACATTTCCAAAGACGGAATGATGGCTGGGCCAAACACTGCTGTTTATTTGGAGTTATTGTCTATGTTTCCCGATTTACAGCTGGTAGCTTCTGGGGGAGTTTCTTCCACAAAAGACCTGGTGCATTTGTATGATGCCTCTAAGGGAAAACTATTCGGTGCCATCACGGGAAAAGCAATTTATGAAGGAAAATTAGACTTAAAAGAAAGTATCAGGATTCTAAGTATGAAGAGGAATGAAAATTGATGAATCGTAAGAATTTAGCATTAGCAGGAGTGGTCGGTGGAGTTATCGGACTCATTGTCTCTTTCCTATTGGCAATCGAATATTTTGGTATTGGAACAGATAATTTAGCAAACTCCGCATGTTCTGCATTAGGTGGCGGTGACTCCTGTTTAAAAGTTGCAGAGAGTTCTTATTCGGCAATCCCGGGAGTCCCATTTTTAGGAAATGTTCCTATCGCCTTACTTGGGTTTGGGTTTTACGGAGTATTGACATATTCTTTCTTTTTGGTTACAAAAGCAAAATCGAATGAAGAAGTGTCAAAGTTCATTTCTCTTCTTTTCCCTATTTTGGTATTAGGCCTTCTATTTGATTTTATCCTTTTTGGGATCTCAGTAGGAATCATCGGAACAATTTGCCAACTTTGTTTTGTGACATACATAGTTACAATGACACTTCTTGGTATTTTATTTTTACTTTGGAAAACAGAAGGAAAACCAAAACTAGAAGTTCCACTGGCCTTAAAAGAAGGAATCACTACGCTCGGACTCGTTTATTTTTTTAGTTTTTCATTAGGGTTTGCAACTAGTAAGATGTGGGTGAATCAGGCAAGTTCCAATACTCTCGCAACTTCAAGAGGAATGGACTCTGCAGAAATCCAATCTAAGATTGCGGCCTATTTTCAAGAACCCACGCTCGGAATCAAAGTTGCCGGATCACCATTCATTGGTAAAAAAGACGCACCAATCACGATTGTAAAATTTGCTGATTACAACTGTGGACATTGTTTACATACAAGTCATATCTTACATACAGTTCTTTCTGAATACGATGGAATGGTTAAGGTGGTTTATAAAAACTTCCCACTAGACGGAACTTGTAACCGTTTGATGCAACAACCAAGACCCGATGCTTCTTCTTGTGTGGCTGCCATTGCTGCCATTTGTGCTGACAAACAAGGAAAATTTGAGCCTATGTATCGTGGGCTTTATGATAACTTAGAAAAGGGTGTGGCTCACTCTGGATCCAGTGTTGTAAATTTAGCTAATTCCATTGGATTGAATGTGAATTCTTTAAAAGCATGTATGGCTTCTAAAGAAGCACAAAACCAATTGAATGCAGAGATTGATGAGGCTGAAAAGTTAAATATTCAGTCCACTCCTTCTCTTTATATCAATGATAGAAGAATTGAGAGTGGAACTCCTAATCCAATTTTTTTAAAGACTCTTCTCGAACAAATCATCCAAAAGATGTAAATGGAATAGGCACCTAAATAGATTTAGGTGCTAGTCGAATGGGTCCTTCTTGTAAAAGAGAAGGATCTCCTATTCTATGTAACTCCCAAGAATCCAAAACATGGCTGTCTTTTGTGTGAAGGGCAGGTCTTAAACTAAGAACTGAATTCCCTTTTTTGTATAGAGACCTTCTCCCATAAAACCAACCATTAGTTTCTTCCTGGTGTGTGTTTTTTCCATATAGTCCACCCATTTCAAAACTAAGTCTTAAGTTCTCAGCCAAGTTCGAAAACATTTTTGGATCCATTGAAATTCCATGGTCTGGTCCTTCTAAATTTCGATCCAAGGTAAAATGTTTTTCAAAAACAACTGCACCCAATCCACAGGCCACGGAGGATGCCAAGGTTCCATCTGAATGATCGCTAAAACCCACAACATAGTCTGTTGTATCCAAATAAAATGGAATCGACTGAAGGTTTACTTTGTTTAGCGGAGTGGGATACATCGAAACACAATGGAGTAAACATACTTCCGATTTTTCCTTTTGAAAAAGAGAAATGGCCCTTGTTACTTCTTCTGGCAAAGCGGCACCAGTAGATACAATCAATGGTTTTCCCGATTGAATGGATTTATTTAATAAAGGTAAATTAACAATATCACCAGAAGCAATTTTTAAAATTGGAACATCAATACCACATAACAAATCAACGGCGGATTCGCAAAGTGGAGTGGAAAAAAAGTCAAGCCCTAAGTCTAGGGCAGTTCTTTGGAATTCCTTATGTTGTGATTCGTTTAATTCATATTGTTTAAAAATGTCATACAAAAACTTAACATCAGGATTGGAACTATCTATAAATTCGTCTGTTTTGTAGGTTTGGAATTTTACCGCATGCGCGCCCGACTCTTTTGCTTTGGCAATAGTTCGTTTTCCGATTTCAAGATCTGCGTTATGATTGAGTCCAATTTCTGCGACCAAATATGGAGCCGACTTTCTTGTTAGAGTTTTTGATCCAATGTGAAAATCCAAGTTTTCCCTCTTTCAATGATTGTCGGCAGTTTATACAAATCCTAGAATTTTTCCCAACTGAAAAATGAGAAAGGAAGCAGTGATGGCAAGGATAGTCATATATAAAAACTGAACGGTTGGCCAAAATATGGTTCCCGTTTCTTTTTTTGTGACCGCAAGCGTTGACATACATTGACTCGCAAAAGCAAAAAAAACTAGGAGAGATAGACCAGAGAGCGGAGTCCAAACCAGACTTCCATCTGCTCGTTTCTCTGTGCGAAGAGTAGAACGAAGGGATTCTCCTTCTTCATTTTCTTCCGAACCATATAGCACTGCTAAGGTGGAAACCATCACTTCCCTTGCGGCAAAAGAAGTTAAAATTGAAATTCCAATTTTCCAATCAAAACCAAGTGGCTCAATTGCCGGTTCCATTACTTTTCCGATGGAACCAATATAGGATGATTCAATAGGACTTGTGGTCCATTTTTGATCTTTATAATCTGCAGGGAAATGGCTTAGAAACCAAAGTAGAACTGATATGTATAAAATAATTTGGCCGGCAGTGGATAAAAAGGATTTAACCTTTCCATAGACTGTATGAAATAAACTTTTCAGAGATGGAACATTATACCTTGGAAGTTCCATTACGAAATAAGAAGATTCTTCTTTAAACACTGTTTTGCGAAAAAGGAAAGCAAACCCAAAACTTGTCACCATTCCAAGTAAAAACATCGAAAACAAAACAAATCCTTGGATATTAAAAATTCCGAATACTGGCGGAAAACTAAAAACAGTTCCTACAATTAAAATGTAAACAGGATATCTAGCTGAACACATAATAAGAGGAGATACCATAATGGTTGTAAAACGATCAGATTTGTTTTCAATGGTTCTTGTCCCAAGGATTGCTGGAACTGCACAAGCAGCAGAAGAAAGAAGGGGTATAAAAGATTTCCCAGACAATCCAAATTTCCCCATGATTCGGTCCATTAAAAAACTAGCACGTGCTAAATATCCAGATTCTTCCAAAATACCAATGAATAAAAATAAAAGGGCAATCTGAGGAATAAATACAATCACACTTCCTACTCCACCAATGACTCCTTCTGACAAAAGAGATTTCAGAAGTCCATTACCTATGTTTGAATCAACAAGGGACTGTAAGGTGGTAATTCCTGATTCGATTAGATCCATAGGGATTTCAGCAAAACTGAATAAACTTTGGAAAAGAAGTCCCATTAAAAGAAAAAAACAAATAAATCCAAGGACAGGATGTAATAAAACACGGTCTAGTTTTTCTTCCCAACTTCCTGGAGCAGATTTGGGATAGCTAACTACATCTGCTAAAACTTTTTTAATAAAAAAAGAGCGGTAGATCATTTCTTCTTGGTAAAAAAAAGAGAATCCCTTGCCTTCTATTTCAGATTGTAACCAAACTTTTGTTTCGCTAGGGAACTGATTTAAATAACGTTCCTCACTCAAATTTGGATCTTTATTTATATATTTTAATGATTGCGATAAAAAGAATTCTGCTTCGTTGGTATTGATGCCTAACTTATGTTTTGCTGACTTTAGAAAAGTTTCTTCCTTTGTTCCCCATGTCCATAACCTGGAATGTTTTTGAAATTGATTTGGATCTTTAATCACATCCTTTAAAATATCAATTCCTTCGCCTGACTTTGCATTCACCAATAAAAACTGTAGGCCAATGGCTTTTTTTAGTTTTTCTAAATCCAATCGGATTCTTTTTTTTTCGAGCACATCTTTCATTGTAAGCACAACAAGAGTGGGAACACCCATGTCGATGATCTGCAATAAAAACTGTAGACCCCTTTCTAAGTTCAAAGCATCTAAAACATAAATCACTTGTTCATCTGGTTTTCTTGAAAGTAATACTTCGTATGCAATTTTTTTGTCTTCCGCAACTCCACCAAGTCCGTATGTACCTGGTAAGTCGGTGATGATCCATTCCGAATTGTCTATTACTAAAGTTCCTTCCCTTTTTTCAACAGTAACTCCGCTGAAGTTTCCAGTTTTTTGTTTGAGTCCTGTCAGTTGATTGAATAAAGTTGATTTGCCACAGTTGGGATTCCCAACTAAATAAATTCGTTTGTCTTTCATGTTTGTTTCAGTTTGATTTCGATTGCTTTTCCATCTTCAATTCGTAAGGCAATTTTTGTTCCACTCAAAATACATACCATCTTCCCAAGTAAAAGAGATTTGTTTTGTAGTGTGATTTCGGCCCCTGGAAAAAATCCTAATTCCAGTAACTCCGTTACCATTGGTTTGGGAAGTTTTTGCGAACTTAATGAAACAATCTCTGCTGTTTCACCAATTTTTAAATCTTGTATAGTCATTTGTATTGTTTAGGAAATTGCAAATTTTTGTGAATCACGGAATAAATTGATTTCAGGTGCGATTGATTTAACATATCTATCAAAGTATAACATTTGTTTCATAAGAAGTGCAAATTCTCTAGGAATTTTTAAACCATTCTTTTCTGCAATTTCCTTCATGTCGTACATGATTCGATTTACCCTAGATTCGTCAAACATCTCATTGTCAGTCAAATGAACATAAACTGATTCTAAATCATTAAATACAGAATCTAATTCTTTAGCAAGGACCGTTGGATTCACGCCGCTATTCGTTGAGTCCATTTCTACTAAACCTTGTGCCACTAACGTTGGTTCACCGATTCCAATCCCTTGCGTAAATAACATCAAACCTTTCCATATTTTAGGAGAAATACGTCCAACAATACCAAAATCAATAAAACCGATGGTTCCATCCTTTAGAATCATTAAATTTCCTGCATGGACATCGGCATGGAAAAAACCTTGATTGGATAAAGAGGAAAACCAAATTTCTAATGCATCACTGAGAACCTTTCTTGGATTGTTTGTGAATTTACGAAGACCAGCTTCATCTGTGATGGGCACACCATAGAAACGTTCCATGGTCAAAACTTTTTTTGTAGAGAGTGTATGATACACTCTCGGAACACGAGCTCTTGATTCTTTGGCTCGCAAAAGATAATCTTCAAACTCTTCAATGTTTTTTGCTTCTTGGATAAAATCAATTTCCTGTAGGATCGAAATTTGAAATTCATCGAACATGGCAGTGAGTCCTGATTTTTTGAAGTCAGGAGCAATGAATTCTAAAATTTTTGTTAGAATTCCTAAAATTTGCATATCGGTTTTCAATGTTAGGTGGACATCGGGTCTTTGAACTTTGACAACTACATCCAGACCTTCTTTGGTAACTGCCGCATGGACCTGGGCAATGGATGCAGAGGCTAGGGGAGTTTCATCAAAACTATGGAATAAACTTTCTATTTTTCCACCCAATTCGCGTTCTACGGAGGAACGAATGTCTCGAAAGGCAACAGGTCTTACGGAGTCCAAACAAGCCTGCATTTCTTCCACATATTCTTTTGGAAAAAGAGAAGGTGCGCTGGCAATGAATTGGCCTAGTTTGATATAGGTTGCGCCAAGATGGGAAAATGCTTCCCGGAGGGTGATGGCAATCTCTCTGTGATTGGGGTTTCCCTTGGTTAGCTGGGCCAGAATCCCAAAAGCCTTAGAAGTGAACACAAAACTGGAATGGGCGACACGTAGGCTTGATTGCCAACCAAAAGAGACAAATTCAGAAAGGGAATCCATACGCCCTAGTTTAAGAGTTAAATACGGATTGAAAACGAGAAAATACCCTTCAATCCTGCAATTGAAATAGAGTTGCAGGAATAGGTCCCAACCAAAAACTTATCAAATCGCACCCATGAGCCAAGAAACTGTCCTGTACCAAGAGTTAGAGAAACTCGATCTTAACGAGATCAAAAAAATCGCCAGCCTTTGGAACATCCAAAAGATCCCGGGAAAGGACAAAAAATCGACTATTTTAGGTCTCATGGAGATTTTCCAGAACGAATTCTTCCTAAAAGGGGTTCTGGAGAAGTTCACACCCCTCCAAGTCAACATTCTGACATCCATACTCAAGAACAAAGGTGTGATGACTCTTGGTGAAATTTCGAGAAAGGTTAATATTCCTCCCATCAACGTGGAGATGGAACTCAATGTTCTTCGAAAGTATTATCTTCTATACCAAAGAAAAAACCGCGAACGACTTACTAACAACTTAGATAAATACCATACTTATGATGAATATTTAAGACTCATCAAAGTAGAAACAAATCCTAAGGGAGAGAAGTTTAAATTCTCAATTGAGAAGGCTTTACATAAAGCCACTCTTGCCGAACTTCCTGAAGAATGGAAAGAAGCAGTTGGTGCCAAAAAAGGCGAACACATTGAAACATTCTTAAAGAATGCTTTGGACCAAGAGTTCCTTCAAAAACTAATTGAAGGACTTTCTGATTTTGATAAAGACATTCTTCATCAAATTTATATCCATGGTGGTGTGATTGAAGCGGATACAATCCGTAACTATATCACTGTGAATCGTGGTAAGTTTGAACAAACCATTCCTCACTTAACATCCCTATATCTTGTTCGTGATTTATATTACGTAGAAGATAAATTCATTCGGGTCATTGTCATTCCAAAAGAAATTTTGGATCATCTACAATTCTCTCCTATTTTACCTCCTGTAAAGAAAGGAACAAGAGTACGTCAGGAAAAAATTTCCGCCAATGGACTGGATTTTTTCTTAAACGTAAAAAAACTAATTTCTTATATTTCGCGTAAAGGTTTGAACCTTGCAAAATCTGGGAAAATCAAACAGGCTGACCACAAAAGAACAGAAACTGAACTTTTATCCCCTGATATAGAAATTTTTCCTGAAAAAAGCCAGGTGTATCAAATTGAACTCATCCTTCCTATCTTAAAACTTTTAGGATATGTGGATATCAAAGGCGAAAATGTCATTCTCATTCAAGAGACAGATGAATTTTTAAAGAAAGATATCTTTGAAATCATGAAACTTGTCATTCATGAAGTGAATGAAGCAAGAACACGTCGTCTCAATCCACCAGAAGTATTTACAGCCACCGAAGTTCCGTTCTACGAAAAAGGAATTTTGGACAAAACTGTAAAACTCATAATGGCGCATGGAAAGATCAACACATCCGTAATCTTTTCGCATATCATTCGTGACCATTTGGTTTTTTCGCCAACCTTCCAAATCAAAACATATGAAGAAGATTTAGCAGACTTACGAAAAGAAATCATTTCTGCAATTTTCTACTTACAACTTTTTGGTCTTATCGAAGTGGAATACCCACAACGAAACTTAAGCCTTTCAGAGCTTGGTGCTCACTACTTCAATCATGAAGCACTAGTAACTGTAACGGAAAAAGGTGGAATCACCATCAACCCAGACTTCTCGATCATTGCATTCCCTGATCGAGTGTCCTTACATGGAATTCATTTATTAAAAGCATTCTGTGAATTAAAAGATTACGATCGTGTTTATACCTTTTTACTCACGAAAGATAGTTTCCAATTGGGTATTTTACTCGGTTATGACAAAGAAACTTTTGTTCACTTTTTAAGAGAATCCTCAAAAGCAGATCTTGCCCAGAATTTACTCTTCTTACTGGATGATTGGGGAAATAACCTTCCCATCGTTACCATTACAGAAGATTCGGTCCTTCTTCGAACCAAAGACTCTCAGGTGATGGAACTTCTACTAGGTCAAATCAAAGGTAAAAAGTTTGTATTGGAAGAAGTAAGTCCAACTGGGATTATCATTGAGAAGTCAAAGGTTATGGAAGTCATAGCCATTGCAGAAAAATTAAACATGATCATTCGATTGAATCGGTAGTTGTTACCGTTTAGATTCTAAAAAAAAAAGACCAACTTTTGTTGGTCTTTTTTTTGTACTCCAGGCCTGTAGAGGATGGATTTAGGACCTGGGTTTTGGATTTATTTTTTTTCGCCAGCCGCTAGTTCTGGGTCAGTTACTTTGATTTTGTTTTTAAAATCCCATTTACGAAAGGGAGAGACAGCATCTAAACGTTCTTGAGTCACAAAGAACAATCTTTCTCCATATTTCACAAGCCCACCTTTATAATAAGCATACTTGGTTTTGTGGTCTACCATACCCACTTCCATGACCTTATTCCAATCTTCGCAGGTCTTTAAAGAAGGTACCTTTCTGAGATACAATTCCTTAATTGAGTTTTCTTTCACCGCATCGCGAAGTATTTTTTCCCATTCCATATTCGAATAGCCTTTCTTTCCTTACCTAAATTTCAATTTCATTTTTCTTTTTATGAGGGAGTAACTGAGGCGGACTACGGAAAAAAACAAAAAATATTAGAAAAAGGGCCATGATTCGCCAAGGAGTCGGTCCGAATTGGAGATAGGGTGTTGTTCTCTCCTTGGTGATCGTTGGTAAATCGAGATAACCAATGGCTTTTTGGAATGTTTGTAAATCTCCCATCATCTCTCTTCCCCATGGATCAAAGGCAGTGGTGAGGCCAGTCACAGCCACACGAACCACAGGTCTACCTGTTTCTATGGATCTAAGTCTACCAGCACCCGCATGTTGTTTGGTTTCAGTTAAACTTTCAAACCAGGAGTCATTGGTGAGATTCAGAATGAACTCAGAAGGGGAATGATTGACAATCTTTCGAACCAAATCTGGATACAGAACCTCATAACAAATGAGCGGACTAAATGTAACCGTATCTCCTGTTTTTGTTTGGAACCCTAAAGCATCTGTTAGTTTTCCCGGAATGTGGTGGCTAGTTTCTGGAAAAATGCTACGCAGCCAAGGAAATTCAGTTTCTCCAGGCAAATACTCTCCAAAAGGCAAAAGTCTTTGTTTGTATCTTCTTTCGGATGTAAGTGTTATGGGATGGAGAAGGGTGAGCGAATTTCTAGAACCTTGGTCCCAAACTAACTCATTAAAAGCAAGTGGGGTATTGCCCATGCGGACTAAACTTGTTGTAATATCCACAAAACTTTTGCTATACGTTGAATTGGGATCTTTTGAATCTAAGGTACCTAAAAAGGGAATCGAAGATTCTGGCATCACCAATAAATCAATTGGTTTTGGTGAGTTGCGAATGGCTTCAAGTCCGATATCATAAACCGATTGGATGGTTTGAGTCATCTGGTTTTGGTTTTCTTGGATTTCTCTTCTCGCATAAGTGGTGTTTGGCTGCAGTAAGGCCAGATGGATAGTTGGGCCTTGGGGTATGGTCTCCGCAAGAAAATACAAGTTGATCGAAAAAAAACAAAAAATTGGAAAAAGATAGGGAAGGTAACTTTTGGCGCCCTTGGTTGATTTTAAAAGCATCAAATAGAGAAGGGAGGCCGAGAACACAGAAACAAAACCCAAAACTTCAATTCCAAACCTAGCCATTTGGCGCCAAAGGATTTGGTTTCGAAACAAATCTCCCCAATACACAGGAAACACCATGGGAGAAAGCCAATCAGAAATTAAAAATAAGGAAGGAAGGACAAATAAAAAATAATGAGAGTCTTTGATGGACTTATATTTTGTGAGAAACACAGAACCAAAAAAAACGATACCAATTTTATAAAACGATATTAGTGCATAAATTAAAAATAGAAAACTAGATACAACGATCCCTTGGCCAGAGATATTACGAATGGCATTCCAGATCCAATAAAAGCTAGTTAATGTCACTAGGGACGAAAACAAAATGGTTCCAACAAATGTTTTTTTCCAACTAGAATTGATCGTTAGTTGTTTGGTGAAATAAAGGAGTAAAAATACACAAAGAAACCCCGCAGATGTAAATCCGAAGGGTTCCAATGCCAGTGCAAATAAAATTGCAATTGGAAAAAGTAAAAGGAGAGGGTGTTTAATTTCCGGAATTTTTGAGCGTTTTCTCATATTCCATTCTTCTTGAATATTCCTCTGCTAATTCCTTGCTACCCAAGGTTTGGATACGAAGGTCATTAAGTTTTTTTTCACGTTCCGATTCAGAAAGATTGGGATAGTTTTTTAGGAGGTTTTTTTCTTCTACTTGGAGTTTGGAAATTTTCTCCTCTTCTTCTTTCATTTCTTTTAAAACCTTTTCCATTCGATCGTTTCCGTCTTTGCCAAAGTATCGAATTCGGACTTCTTTTTCTTTGGATTCTCTTTCGGTACTGGACAACTTAGAAAGTTCATTCTGCCTTAAATCCATTTCTGTTTCGAACTTATCAAACTTAGGTTCCCTTGCGGCAACTGCATTGTAAAAAGTGCCAAAAGATTTTTTACGATAGTCTTCATACAACCGAATTCGTTCTTCTGCTTTTAAGTTTTTAGTTTCATCTAAGAAATTTTTTCGATTAAAACTAAAATCGGCAGTGGCTTCTTCCAATCCGAAAATGAGTTCTGCGTCATCTTTGGCAAAATACTTCCTACGAAGTTGTTTGATTTGTTCGTATCTTTCTTGGTTGGTGTAGGATTTACTAGAAGGATCTAATTGTACCATCGCTTCTTCATATTTTAAATAATTGGAAAGCATGGAAATGAGTCGTTTGCCTTCTTCGCCACCATACTCATTTTGTAAAAAGGCTTTGATGTATTCATGGCATTGTTCACGAGTGCTTCCTTCTGGACATTGCCTACGTAGGTTCCAAAGTTCAGAAACTAAATTCAACTCACCTGATTTGGCACGAGCCAATATTTCTTCAAAACGAAGGAACTGTCCATCCGCGGTGAAGATGGTCTTCGCTGATTCTAAGTAAAAAGGATCCACAGAAAATCCGTCGCTTTGTGTTCGGAAATAGGATTCTGCTTTGTCATTTGGATTTTCTTCATTTGAGGTTTCTAATTCACCAGGTGAGAAAATTCGAAAGGCAACGTAGATAAGAAGTACGGCGCCAACGGTATAACTAAGGTAACGTATATTTTTAACATTCATGGGAGATGATATCGTAGTAATAAAGGATGGATTGGAACTTCTGGAAACAAAAAAACCCAAGCAGAAGCTTGGGTTTTCTGAAAAAACTTCAAGAGTGAACTACTGGTTTGCCTTCATATTAGAAGCCATATTCAAATAGTATCCTTCTACATCATACCAGAGGCTTCCCGAACGAAGTGTGTTGGATGCTTGTAAATGGTCTACTCCAGTTGTGAAGATTCCATAAGAAGGTCCACCTTTCCAAGTTCCCCATTTTTGTGAAGAAAGTGGAACGAGTCCGTCATTTGTAGCTCCTTGTCCTTGGAAAAGTCCACCAGCTGCACAAGCAGGGTGAAGGATTCCCATAAGTGGATGTTGGATGAGGTCAGGAAGAGTGATGGAAGATCCATAAGAGAAATATTTCACACCTGATTTGTTAGGAGTGTATGAGTTAAAGGAAGTTAGACCTTCTTTTGTTAAAGAAGACAAAGCTGCGAGTGCATTTTGTTGGTTTGTTCCACCGTAAACTACTTTGACAAGAGTTTCAACAACACTTGCTACGAAAGGTTGGATCCATCCTGGAAGGACAGTTTTAATGATGTCAGCAATAGGAGATCCGTAGTGAGGAGTGTTGAGGGTAGTGAGTGATGCTGTGCGCGAAGAAAGGCCTAAATTAGAAACCATATAACGGCTATCGAGTCCACCTTGGGAGTGGCCAAGGATATGGAATTTTCCAGTGTAGTTTGTGGCAGCAGCATAAGTAAGGATGGCTGCTTTTAATTCAGCAGCTCTCACTTCATTTGAGTTGGCAGCTGTTTTTCCTGGAGCAAATACAGTAGCTCCTTGGCTTCTGAGGTAATCATCTGTTCCTCCCCAGTAATTTACGATGCTGATGATTCCGCCGGAGTTTTCGCCCCAACCAAAGAGACCATGGGAAAGGATAATTGGATAAGTGCCTGCAAGCGGTTTGGAAGAAGAACCGGAGCTAGCAAGAACGGGAGTTGCAAGCGCAATTGTGATAAAAATGGCTAAAAGACCTTTACGAATCATGTATATTTCACCTCTGAATTTTCTAAGATAAAACTGTGTCAAATTGCCTTATGTAGGGCAAGGAAATTTTTGCTACAAAATTGAAAAAAATAAGGCAAATTTGTAACAATTAGAGTCATTCCAAAATTTTGCTGGGAGTTGTTGGGGTGGAATGTTCGGATAATTTCCAGTTACGAGAAAAATTGTGGGAAACGAGTTGGACGATTTTAACTCAATCCACTCGTTTGCGATAGCGGATATAAAACCTTTCAAAAGGGGATTTGTCCCAGAACTTCACAGCTTCTTCATTTTGCAGTATGGCCCGAAGTTCGATAGCCGGAATGGATTTTTTTTTGCACCAAAGGTCTACATCTTTCAAAAGAGCGGACATATAACCTTTTTTCTTTTTCCCGAGTTTGGTAACGGCAAGATCAATGAATAAACTTCTTTCTTCTTCGAGGTGAGGTTTTTCTTCCACTCGACCAATGAGTAAGGATACTAGTTCTGAGTCGGCGAAGAACCCACGCATATACACTTTGCCGGTTCCAATCAGTTTGAAATAAATATCAGTGAATTTGGTGGCTGCGCGGGGCCGTATGCGGAACAAACCATCTAACTCGAGTTCGTTTACTTTTCGGTAAAACTGGTTTACGAGTTCGATGGTTTGGTTTCTATCAGATTCTGTTAGATCTCGAATCACCTATACCATTCTGTTGATTAGGTATGATTTGATTTCAGTCAAAGGGATTCGTTCTTGTTTCATAGAATCCCTTTCCCGAATGGTGACGGTTCCATCACTCATGGTATCGTAATCAACAGTGATACAAAATGGTGTTCCAATTTCGTCGTGACGGCGGTATCGTTTTCCAATGGCTCCACTTTCATCGTAGTCTACATACCAGTGATTGCGAAGGTTAGCGTAAATTTCTTTAGCTTTGGAGTCGAGTCCGTCCTTTTTCATAAGCGGGAAAATAGCCACTTTCATTGGACTCACTCGTTTCCCAAATCTCAGGACAGTACGAATTTCTTCTTTTTCTAGTTTTTCTTCTTCGTAGGCATCACATAAAACCGCAAGGAAAAGGCGATTGAGTCCGAGTGCTGGTTCCACAACATAAGGCAGGTATTTTTTCTTTTGATCCAAATCATGGTATTTCAAATCTTCGGATGAGAAAGTTTCATGTTGGGTGAGATCATAATCAGTCCTTGAGGCCACACCCCAAAGTTCTCCCCAACCAAACGGATATTTGTATTCGATATCACTTGTGGAATCACTATAAAAAGAAAGTTCTTCTTTTTCATGTTCTCTCACACGAAGATTTTCTTTTTTTAGACCCACCACATTCACAAGCCAGTCCATACAGTAGTCTACCCAATACTTGAACCATTCTTTTTGAGTTCCAGGTTCACAGAAAAACTCCATCTCCATTTGTTCGAACTCACGGGTTCTGAAGATAAATTGGCGTGCCATAATTTCGTTACGGAAAGACTTCCCAATTTGTGCGATTCCGAAGGGAACTTTCTTCCGAGCAATTTGGGTTACGTTTTTAAAATTAATAAAAATTCCTTGGGCGGTTTCTGGGCGTAGGTAGATGTCTGTGGAACCTTCTTCTGAGGCACCGTGAGATGTTTTGAACATCAAATTAAATTGGCGGGCATCAGTAAAACTTCCTACAGTACCGCAAGTAGGGCAGGCATATCCTTTGTCTCGAATTGTGTTTGTTAGCTCTTCCAAACTTTTTCCAGTGGCAGCACCTTCTCCTTCTTTATCTTCCAAAAATTTATCCACTCGCACGCGAGTTTTGCATTTTTTACAGTCCATTAAGGGGTCGTTGAAGTTGGAAATATGACCAGAAGCCTCCCAAACGCGAGGGTGGAGTAGGATGGAGGAATCAAGGCCCAAAACATCGTCCCGTCTGTGAACAAAGTATTCCCACCAAAGTCGTTTTAGATTGTTTAATACTTCAATTCCATTCGGACCATAGTCAAAGGTATTGGAAAGGCCTCCGTAAATTTCGGAACCTGGGAAAACAAATCCCCTTCTTTTGGAGACTGCGACTATGGGTTTGAGCGACTGTTCTTCTTTCTCTTTCGGCTGTGCCATATCCGCCAAATTTTTTGTTTTCCATGAAAATTCAAAGTATTTTCCTTGAGATAAGACTAAAGAATGGATTCGGCAAATTCTAAACAACTCTCTCCCTGGGCTAAAAAATCCTTAACCTTCTTCCTTTGGATGTCCCCTCTCTTTTCTCTCGGACCTTTTTTGGCATTAGGTATCCTATTTGCTTTTCCAAGAGAATTTCGCCTCCGTCTACGTGCCATTGCTGTGGTTGCGGTTTACATCCTTTCTTGGGTAGTTTTTTATCCGATAGAACTGGTGCACAGGTCTGGACTCGAATGGGAGGCAACAATCAATGAATTTCTTGCCAAGGATTCTCGAAACCTACAATTAAAGTTTGGATTTGTTTTGTTATGTTTTCTTTTGCTACTAATAAATTACATTCATAGTCTCAAGAGAAATAGAAAAAGAGAATCGATTAGAACTTCCCGTTTGCAGAAAGAACATCCTTATGGAACGATCCGCACGGAGATGAGAATTCGTGATTCCAAGTTTGATACTTTGTTGCTGGTATTATTTCTTGCCTTACTTCTTAATTTTGGATTCCAATTCCTTTCTGAAAAATTACATCCAATCAAATCACTTTCTCCATTGGCACCGCTTGTGGATGTATATCAGTTTGTTTTTAATTATTCGATTTCTCTTTGTATTCTGTTGTTTAGTTTCAATCGAAACAAAATTCCTTCTGTAATTGCAAAACCTTATCTGCGTTATATGGAAGGAATTCGTATCCGAGAACGTTGGAAGGCCGCTGTTGTATCACAAGGAAGGTTTCCATTCCGGTTAGAACTCATCGTGAAGGAAAAAGCAAAATTCCGAGATCGAATCCTTCCTGGATTTGGACATATTTATGTTTATGAGTATTGGCGTGGGTTTCCTATTTTATTTTTAACATTACTATTATTTTTATTTTCTGCAGTTTGGGTGTTCTCCTATTTAAGCCCCATTTTTGGAATTCAGTTTTTGGCAGGATTTGGATTAAAACCAGGGGTGCCGGATAAAGACTTTTTTATCTCATCACAAAACATTGCCTATGCGGTCTTTTCAGTTTTTGCCCTTGTAGGAATATATTTTTATTCTTCTTACTTACTCGAAAAGTCTTTTAGTTTAGAAAACTTAGGTGTTAAGGAAGACAAAGTAGGCGAGTCTGAACCTTTTTTCAAACCTGGACTTCGGAAAGGGTTTCGAAACGTACTCCCTTTATCTTTACTCTTTCATTTGATTTTGATCTCTCTTGTATTTCTGATTCCAATCACACTCCAACGGGGTAAAAAGAAAGAACAGTCCTCACAAAAAAATGATCACTTCCGTCCTGAAAAAATGGAATTCTATTTTATCGATCCCAATGTTCCCGATGATACCAAAGGTTTGAACGGTGGGGTTGTCACGGGGAATGAAACAGAAAACAAAGAAAAGGGTGAAAAGATTTCCAATGAAAAAGTAGCGGATAATGGCCCTGTCAAAGGCCAGATCAAAAAAATTAGAGGGAAAAAAGTCCCACCTACCTACTCAAATTATATCTCTGCGAAAATGCGAATTCCTGAAAGTTATATGGACTACTGGGCCAAAGCTCCCCACCCTTATTCTTCCGTGGTTGCTTATACCATCACCCAAGACGGGGATGTGATTGATGTGGAACTTGTGGAAGCATCCGACTATCCTGACCAAGACCTCCGCACTTTGCAACTTGTGGAAAGTTTAGGGCCACTGATGCCACCACCGGGTACGAAAAATGACATCCGAGTCACAGAACTTTTTTGGAATGGACCCATTGATCCTGAGTTTGTGCCCACTCAACTCCAAAAAGAAATGATCAACTTATTTGACGGCCGTTATATGGAAGAGTTACCAGAATGAAAGAAATTGGATTTATTGATTATTTAATTGGATCATTCACCATTCTTCCTTGGGCCATTGTTATTTGGAAAGCTTACAAACCGAAAAAAGGTTGGCAGGAAGTTTTAGGAATTTTGTTAGCATTGTTTTTTGGATGGTTGTCCACAGATCTAATCTTAAGGCTTCATCCCATCCTTTGGCCAGAAACAGATTTTATGCCAAAGAAAAAAGTAAGTATGTTATCTCAAACAGCTCACTTGGCCTTTATCCAAGCGGGAATTACCGAAGAGACTTTTAAAATATTTTTTATCATGATTTTGTCTTTCGTTTTGGGTTATGATAAAAAAACAAAAGCCTTTTCACCAAATGTGGTTTTGTTTGGATCTTTTGTGGCAATGGGTTTTTCCTTTATAGAAAATACACACTACATTGCCAGAGAACCAGATGAAAAAAAGTTCGACTTGTTTATTGCACGAACCGTTCATTCATCTAACATTCATTTGCTCATCAATCTTTGTTTTTCTTTGTTTTTGTTGAAGAGCAATTTGAAATTGGAAAGTGCAAACAAAAGGTTATACATAATATTTGGATTTGTTTTAGCAGTAATGCAACATGGAGTGGTTGATTTTCTTTTGATTCCAGGTTCCATCATAGGTCTTTGGATTGCCACTTCCCTATTTGTTGGGATTTGGGTTTGGACAGTCAACGATTGGCGGGAACTAGTGGTGGAAAGGAAATACGAGCCATCGATTACTTTAAGTAGTGGATAAAAATACTCTGATCCCTGCTTCCGAGTATTCCTCCCAATCCATTTGATACGTTCTGATTTTAGGAATTTCTGGATGATTCCAAATTTCTGCCCAAAACTTAGGGACTACTTCTTCAGGTGCACCTGGTTGGATTTGAAAATAACGACCGTTTTGTGGTTCGACGTGAACTATCTCCATTCCTGGCAATAGTTTTGTGTTTGAATCCACTGCATAACCTAACAAAAAGTCATAAGCCCCATTTTCATCAGAGGCATAATTAAAATACACAGCGAAAAGCGGATCAAATTTTCGCAAAAGTTCCATTTGTTTTGGAATGTCTTCTTTGTAAAACCGAGAGTAGATCGCAGGGATTTTGACATCAGCATCCCCAGGTGCGTTGGAAGTCCGGATTTTGAGGCCCATCACAGTGAATTTCTCAGTTTTTACCAATGGTTCTGTCACTTCAGACATAAAGGAAAAGTTTCAGTTTCATAAAAAAACGCAACCTTTTCTTAGTGAAAGGTTTGACTAACCGAACCTCTCTGTACACATGGTAATTACTCCTGGTGATTATGGAGAGAAGGCCATACCCGTTCCCATTCCGAACACGGAAGTCAAGCTTCTCATCGCCGATGGTACTATTGGGTTCGCTCAATGGGAGAGTAGGACATTGCCGGGTTAGCACTAATAACTCACTAAAAAAAGGCCAGCCGTAAGGTTGGCTTTTTTTATGTACAAAAAAGAATCCATTGAACGAACGCAATAGTACCGCAAGTCACCAATCGTTCGCGAAATGACAGACTTGCGACCCATAGGGAGCAAGGCTTTGACACTCGCCCGCGGAGCGGAAAAGCGAGTGGGGGTGGAAGTAGGACATTGCCTCTGTTAGCAATTATAGTTTATTAAGGCGTTCATGAAAGTGAGCGCTTTGTGTGAGCCGGCTAAAGTCCGCGACTCACAGTAGCGGTCGCTGCCTCAAAATTAGAGCAAGGTTTCTTGCTCTAATTTTTCCGGCATGATTGCCGGGTTGGATTTCATTGTTAAGAAAGGCTGACTTTAAGGTTGGCTTTTTTTATATGTTGATCGAAGTTTGATTTTTTCAATACCTAGTAAGGAATTTTTTGTAAAATTAAATATTGTCATCTACAGTCTTTTATTATTGAATCTAATAACAAATTATATAAATGAACGTTTGAAAATTTAATTTAGATGCCAAAAGAATGTTTAAAGATTTTTGCTTATAGATGTTAATTCTCTCTCCAAGTTTATATCCACAAGACCAAATTTTGATCATGTATATCTTAGTTGTGCTTGTTATTTCTAAAAAACAACTAATGTAATGATTAAAAGAAAAACATTACCTTTTATGATCGTTATATTTGGATTAGGTTGCTTTTAGAAACGCTAATCTGTGTAAGTATAGTATCCACGTGGCAGTTTGGTTTAGAAGTAGCGGTCACACGTCCTCTAATTAAAAAAATGATTTTCGCAGATAAGTCATTTCCTTGGAGGGAAGACGCATGACCTCAATCAAGGACACAGAGTCAGTTTTACCGGTTGTCTTATATTGCCAGTGAAGATATTCATAGGGAAATCTTCGCGCATCAAAAAGAGGTTCACTACAGTAAAAACTTAGAATAGTTAAGTCTTCCCATTTTTAGAAGAACATAATGTTCTAATTAAAGCAATTCTTACTGAAAATATACATGAATACTTTGGAAGAACTTACGAAAATCCATCGTATTCAATATCTATGGAAACGTCCAAGTTTATACTTTCGATGTAAGGTTTTAATAAACTTTATTGTTCAACACAATATAGCTTCCTCGAGCTTGAACAGGTCGTGGTGCCAAATGTAATTACATTTGCTATCGTTTTTTCAATATGCGATCCAAAGGCAACATTTGCTCCGGTTGTAGAAAAATTGGAACAATCATTTACACTGTTTGTCCAATTTGCATTCAAACCAGTAATTGTAAAATTTGTGCCAGTTACGACCGATAAAACTTCATTCGTCAAATCCGATTCGAAGATTCCGTTTACACTTGTATTACCAATCACAGTTGTCCCATCAGCTCTGCGATATTCCTTATTGGGTTTGAGTACCCAATCAATATGTTCTGATGTGCCGCCAGTGGCGCAATTAGCGTAAGTACAAGCATTGCGATTTGTTCCATCGGCAACCATCGCTTTGTAAGTACCACTGCCAGAAGGTTTGTTTTCGTCGGAATTACATTGATTATCTAGTCCTGAAATACCAACATTCAGGACAGCATTTGATTTGGTTACATACATTTTACAATGGTCTTTGTTTATACAGCCTATATTTGTATTTAAAGCGACTAACATTGTTCCAATTAAAGTATCATTATTGTCTTTATCTTTTCCGCAAGCAACTCCAGTAACGATAACACTTAATAAAATTAACGTTAAATTAAACTTAAGAATAGATTTTCTGGTGAATCCTTTCATTTTCATACCGTAAAATAATTGGCACAGAATGATTGGGCAAGATAATTTTAGGGAAACCCCAGGGAAACTTGTGAACGTTCTGCTCCTTTCTTACAGTGATTGTCGCTACAATCGATCCATTTGGTAACTACAAAACTTAAAATTTATGGTAAAGCAAAATGGTTCTTATTTTATGTCACAGTGAATTTCAAACGATACGAACATTTGAAGCCGATTCCGGAGAATTTATTCTAAAATATCAGTTGCAGTTTGATCTCCTAGTTGTTCAGCAAGTCCGATGAGAAGGCCTTCCACTCCACGTATGTAACAAAGGCGATAGATATTTTCAAACTGAACCACTTCTCCCACAACAGTAGCACCATGCTTTTTGAGTCGTGATAACAATTCGTCTAAATTGTCTACTCGGAACATGATGCGAAGGTAACCTAGTGAGTTCACGGGAGCAGTCCTGTGGTCTGCGATTGTTTTTGGAGATATGAATTGAGAAAGTTCGATGCGACTGTGTCCATCGGGGGTCACCATCATTGCAATTTCCACTTCTTGGTTTCCAAGTCCTGTGACCTGTCCTGCCCATTCTCCCCCAACCATCATTCGACCTTCTAGTGTTAGGCCAATTTCATTAAAAAAGGAAATGGCATTATCGAGGGACTCAACCACAATACCAACATTGTGCATTTCGTATAGTTTACTCTTTGTCATGACCTTCTTTTTCTATAAAGTAGAAATAGATCAAGTTGAATTATTGTTCTTTCGAATGCGCTGTTCTATTTATACTATTTCCATAGAGGAACTAACCGTAGTTTTAAATAATTGGATGACATTCATTCCTTCAGGAAGAACAAGATGTCCTTCGATCGCAAGAGATGCGATTCCATGCACAGTGGCCCAAGCACCTAAGGCTCTTGCATGGGCTAACTTTTTATTCACTCGCTCAATTGCAAACGCTGTAAAAAGCAATCGAAACGGACGTTGTGAACTCACCCATATCTCACGATTAGAACTTTCCAAAGTAATTTTATTTTCTAAATTAATTTGGTTCATCATTAGGCGATAGAGGTTTGGGTTTGCAATTGCAAATTGAATGTATTCGACTCCGTAATGGTAAGCTAACATTCGGCCAAGAACTTTCGGATGTCTTTTTTGTACGGCAATCATGTTAGCCGCCAATTCATCGTAACCCGAAGCCGCAACTGCCTGCAACAATTCTTGTTTCCCTTTAAAATGTGCGTATGGTGCCATATGAGTGACACCGATTTCTGATGCGATGGAGCGTAGAGACAAAGCATCGGTTCCTTGTTTTTGTAATAAACGCCGGGCAGCAGAAACAAGAGCAGGGCGAAGGTCTCCATGATGGTAGGGGGTTGTTTCTTTGGTTACTTTCTGTTTTTTCCCGGCCATTACAACCTAGTAGGCAAAATTGCGGGATAGGTAAAGTCTTTTCGAATGGTAATGGGGAGTGTGAAAATTCGAGATTTCTTGTAAGCGAATTCCTTTCTTTTTAATGAACTTCTTTTTTAAAAAAAGAGGGTAAAAAAGTATTGCAATCTTTACAGTGTAAAGATTGGGTGAACCTCAGAAGTATTTCCTTGGGGAGGGAAGAAGATGTCTTACTATGACACTGTCGTAATTGGTGCCGGTAACGCTGGTTTAATTGCTGCCACTCGTTTGCAACGGGAAGGTGCTAAAACTCTGTTGTTAGAACGTCATAATGTCCCCGGTGGTTGTGCCACTTCCTTTGTCCGAGGAGATTTTGAATTTGAAGTAGCACTCCACCAACTCAGTGGTGTGGGAACAGAATCAAATCCATTTATCATGCGTCGAGTATTCGAAGAACTTGGAGTATTAGATAAAATTGAACTTGTACAAGAAGAAGAGCTGTATCGGATCATTATTCCAGGGAAGTTAGATGTTACATTACCTGCAGATTGGAACGAGTTACAGATGCATATGAAACACCTTTTCCCAGAAGAAGCGGAATCTATAGAAAGATTCTTTAAACTAAGTGAAGCTGTAGTGAATGAATATTATTTTGTACTACCTAGGGTCAGGTTATCTAAAGATGAAGAAAAAATTAGAACTAAATGTCCAAATTTTTCAGCATACGGATTACGTTCTACTACCGAAGTTTTAAATGAGTTTTTTAAGAATCAAGATTTAATTAACGTTATTACACCTTATTGGAGTTATGTTGGAATCCCCACAACAGATTTGGTGTTTGCTGAATTCATCGGTATGTTATATTTTTATTGTGTATATAAACCTTGGCATATCAAAGGTGGATCTCAAATGCTTTCGAGTTCTCTTTTGTCTTCCTTTGAAGAAGCGGGAGGAGAAGTAAGATTTCATTGTGCAGCAGAAAAGATCCTTACAGAAAATGGTGTCGTGCGGGGTGTTCTTCTGGAAACAGGTGAGACTGTCTCATGCGATGCAGTTGTATCGAATGCGAGTCCTCTCATCACTTACCATGAAATGTTGGATTTAGAAACTCCTCCATCAGTATTAAAAGATTTTCAATCTAGAAGGATGGGTGTTTCAGCTGTTTGTCTTTATTTGGGATTAGATTGTTCTCCTGAAGAGTTAGGATTCACAACAGCTTCCACCTTTGTGATGACAACTTCCAATTCAGAAGTTACGGAAGATCGTATGTACACCTTAGAAGCTCCAGATTGGGGAATGGTGACTTGTTATAATTTTATAGATGAAGAGCTTGCGCCAAAGGGGAAATCAGTTGTCACTCTTGTTGCATTACAATATGGAGAAGCATGGAAGGATGTACCACCGGAAAAATATATTTCCACAAAATATGAGTTTGGTGACAAACTAATCAATCTGATTGAGCAAGCGTATCCAAACATTCGGACACATATTGAAAAGGCAGAAGTGGCCACACCTATGACGATGATGCGTTATTTGAATACTCCTGGTGGCGCCATATACGGATTCAAGCAGACCTTACAAGATGGTCACTTATTTCGAGATTCTTTGGATGCGATTGATGGACTTTATTCTGCTAGTAGTTGGACGAGTATGGGTGGTTTTCAACCAACGTATTTGAATGGTTACAACACCGCTCGAAAAATCCTAAAACGAAAAAATGCAATTCGTAAAACAAAAACTACAGCTTCGGTCAACTGAGATAAAAAAACTCAGTTAAAATCCATTTATTGCTCTTAAGGTTAAAGGAATAAAATATGTTAGATAACAACCAAAAACTAGAAACAAATGTTTTCAACTCTGTTGTTGGATTTAAAGAAGCAGTTTTAAAAAAAACGGAAATGGAATCTAAAGGTTCTACCTTCGTAGAAGAAAAAGGTCTAGTTCGACAAACAATCCATCGTCTTCATCCAAAACGATTAAAACTACGTGTAGAAAAAATTCGAATTGATACTCTATCTACAAAAACGTTGGTTTTGTGTTCTGTCGATGGTAAAAAATTACCTCCATTCCAATCAGGGCAGTACATCAATTTATTTGTTTCTCTTGCAGGTGTATTAACTGCAAGACCATACTCGATTTCATCTTCATCAAAAAATTTAGATTCTTATGAACTTACCATTAAACGAGCAGAAGGTGGGTTTGTGAGTCCTTATTTGTTAGATGAGGTGGAAGTTGGAAATGAGTTTGAATCCACAGGGCCAATGGGTTCTTTTCATCACAATCCACTTTTTCATGGAATGGATTTGGTATTTCTTGCTGGTGGTTCTGGGATTGCCCCTGCTATGAGTATGTTAAAATCATTTTTGGCTTCTACAGATCCAGTTCGTTTTCATATCATTTATTCGAATAGTTTTGAGAATGATGTAATTTTTATTGATGAACTTCGGGCATTAGCGAAAACCAATAGTCATTTTATTTTGACAGAGTTCCTTTCACGTGAGGTGAGTCCTGAATACCAAGGTTATCATGGTAGATTGAACGTAGATACATTAAAAACATTATTACCAAATGCACCTTCTGAAATGTATTATGTATGTGGTCCCACTCCATTTAACGAACATTGTGCGGAGCTACTTTCCAATCTTGGAGTTAAATCTGGTCGTATTTTAATCGAAAGTAATGGCCCACCGAACAAACCAGAAAATCTAGAAGGTTGGCCGAAATCGGTTCTTCCTTCTTTAGAGGTGAATATCAAGGTGGGAAATCACAATTCATTTAAAGCAAAAGCAGGGGAACCTCTTCTTAACAGTTTAGAGCGAAATGGATATTTCACTGAGAATGCCTGTCGGTCAGGTGAATGTAGTTTATGTCGGGTGAAGTTAAAAACTGGTGAAGTGTTTAGCCCAGAAGAAGCAAAAATAAGAAAGTCTGACAAAAAGTTTGGATGGATCCATTCCTGCGTTGCCTTTCCTGTTACAGATGTTGAGATTCAGTTATAAAATCAATCCATCCTAAAGTGGGTATTTGTTTCCTGAAGGTAAAATGAAATTTCGATGAGTAGTTTTTTATTGATTTGAATTGAATATTAGGCTTTTCAATGGATCGAGGCAGATGCTTATTTGATTTGAGCTGAAATGATTCGATGAAGTTAAAATTTTACAAACTATACTCAATTCTTGTTTTGTTATTTCTTCTTTCGAATTCAGTTTTTATCAAATCAGATAGGGACATTCTATTTTATGATGAAACAAATTATTTAGCTGCAGGTAACGAGAGTTTTGCATTTTTGGATTCTGCAATTTACAAACTTCATTATAAATTTTTATCTAATTTTGTGAAGGATCCCATAAATCGGTATTTTGTAAATTACCAACTTTTGTTATTTATGTTTGGTGTTAGTTTCCTTTTAGTCGCACGTTCAAAAAAGGAACTGATTCTCATTATATCATTCCTTGTTCTTTTGTTTTCAAGCCGATTTGCATCCGACCTTTGGCCTTTTATCACATTGTTTTCATGTGTATTGTTGATTTTATTATACTCATCGTTTCGTTCAAATTATCATTTCCTTTCCATTTTCTTTTGTTTCATTCTCGTGTACACTAGGGTAGAGTTTTTATACTTATACTATCTTTTGTTTTTTCTAATTTTATATAAAACTTGGAAAAGTGAAAAAAATAAATATTCGTTATTTATAATGTATTTATTTTATCTTATTGGATTAACAATCATCCTTACTCACAATCCAACAGATGGTGAAAGACCTTATCTAGCTTTTTGCCAACACTATGCTTTTTCAAAATTTGTTAGAAATTTATATTTTGCGGATCCATGGACAACTTGCGATTTGCTCTTGACTTCCGATTTTGGAAATGCAAAAAATCTCTGGGATCTTTGGGCGTTGAATCCTAAACATTTTGGACTGCATCTGATTCATAATGTAGGTCTATTTTTAAATAAAATTCAGGATTTATTTTTACTTCCTCCCTTTGTCAGTATTGTTTTATTTCTTTTATTTTTATTCGTTGAGGGGAAAGATTTTTTGCGGATTTTAGAACAAAAAAATAAAAGAAAAATTGCCAATCGACTGATTCTTTATGCTCTACTTGCTGTTAGTTTCCTAACGATTTTAGTTTTTTTTCCTCGGGAACATTATATTTTGCATTTTTTTGTTCCGGCCGTCCTCCTTTTGATTCAAAACCAAAAGTTAAATCAATTCTTTCGTTTTTTGCGAACCAAACCCGTTCCAATGTATCTAATGTTTACTGTTTTAGTGGCAGTCTTTTTGTCTTTTTATTTGCAGAAAGCAAAATCCATTCGGACCTCAGCTTTACGTAGTCCTTGCAGTAATTTATTCACTTTACAGGTGTTACAAAATTTAAAATTAGAATCGTATCATATTTTGGCCTTTGATGGAAGTGTTTGTGCCTACCTACCAAATGTCCCTTGCAAACAATTTCAAATTTCTGATAAGAAGTTAGGCTTTGATGTATTTTTAAGACAAAATGAAATCAATGTTTTAATACTTTCCGAACACTGGGACAGAGATCCGAATTACATTGAAGATCCGGAATATCAATTTTTTATTTCACATTTATTCAGAACAAAAACAACGGGAGATCAATATCAGCAAAACAAGTTTTCGTTATGCCCCAGTCGTAAAATTCTCTTGAAAAACCAAACAAATATTTGATTTAACGATTAAGTAAATACCTAGGTTTAAATTCTTAATATTAATTGGAGTTTTTGTTTAGAATGATCTAAAAAAAGAACAAACTGTAGATAAATTTTTCTTGAGTCAACCCTCTGCTAGTTGTTATTGGATGGTAGAGGTAATTCAAATAATGAAACGTAGTCTCGTTTTTTTTCTAATGATCATATCCGTTTTTACCGGTTCTGTATATGCGCAAGGAAAAGTGGATGGAAATACATTACGATTAAAAGGTGCTTTATTTTTCGGTAGCCTTCGTCCTGATTTCGAAAAGAGAAATTTTTATAACGATATTGTCGGTTTAGAATACAACAGGGATTGGCAAAACAACCGAGGGATGACTCTTATCAATGATTTAGGGTTTGATTACTTCCATTCTTTAAATGCAGGCATCCTCAGTAATGTATTTTTAGGTTTACACCTAAATCGTTTTGGTCGTGGTTATGAATGGAATTCCTATTATGCAAATGGGTTAGGGATCAAAGAAGCAGACTATCGTTTGCTTTATTCAGATATCAACTTCGGATTTACTCTCTCACCAGTTTCTAACTTTAGAATTTTACCTAAATATGTTTTACGAAGTGTTGGCCAAACTTTGGAAGGAAGTTATTTAGGAGTGGGAGCTCCGGCTTATTTGGGACAAGATACAAAAACTGCGACCGGTACTTCGGGACTCCTCGGTGTTGGTTTCGAATTTGATTTAAATGACCGTGCCACACTATATGCTGATTTCCTAATTTATGGACCGTTCCTACTAAACTCATCCGGTACATACAATTCGGAACATTTTAGGATCTACAATACCGGCATTGTCTATAATTACGCTAGCGGCGGTTATACGTTCTATTCAGAAAAGATAAGTGTTGGTGGAAGCATTGTTGTTGTACCAAAACTTC
Organism: Leptospira harrisiae; assembly: GCF_002811945.1. Taxonomy (NCBI): domain Bacteria; kingdom Pseudomonadati; phylum Spirochaetota; class Leptospiria; order Leptospirales; family Leptospiraceae; genus Leptospira; species Leptospira harrisiae. The sequence goes on from NZ_NPDX01000001.1 coordinate 715,143, forward strand.
GATTGTTTGCTAGTTTTGAAAGTGAAAGAATGACAGCAAAATCCCAAAGCCCTATTTCCTTCAGTGTTTCGGAAAATGGAATCAGTAGCCTTGGCACTTTAATGGAATTTGTATCAGCAACAGCCGAACACAATATCCTGGTTTCCGGCTTAAAATTTGGTGTGACTTACGATTTAAATATGTAAATTTTCTTTTAAATAGACTTGCAAATCCAGCATACTTGTAAGTAATGGTAATTACTCCTGGTGATTATGGAGAGAAGGCCATACCCGTTCCCATTCCGAACACGGAAGTCAAGCTTCTCATCGCCGATGGTACTATTGGGTTCGCTCAATGGGAGAGTAGGACATTGCCGGGTTAGCACTAATAACTCACTAAAAAAAGGCCAGCCGTAAGGTTGGCTTTTTTTATGTACAAAAAAGAATCCATTGAACGAACGCAATAGTACCGTAGGTCACCAATCGTTCGCGAAATGACAGACTTGCGACCCATAGGGAGCAAGGCTCGGACACTCGCCCGCGGAGCGGAAAAGCGAGTGGGGGTGGAAGTAGGACATTGCCTCTGTTAGCACTCATAATCATTTAGAAAGCGTTCACGAAAGTGGGCGCTTTGTGTGAGCCGGCTAATGTCCGCGACTCGCAGTAGCGGTCGCTGCCTCAACATTAGAGCAAGGTGTCTTGCTCTAATGTTTCCGGCATGATTGCCGGGTGGATTTATCACAAAACCTGTAATGCTCATAAATAATTTAGATGCTCGTTCCCTACGGGTCGCTTGCGCAGGATTGCGGGTTAAATCTTTTCCTATCTATAAATATAAATCCTTTTTTATAAATCTACAAGTCGGTCACCAATTGTTTGCGAAATGGGTGAGGCTTCCGTAAGAAGCAGATTGAGCAAGGCTTTGACACGATCCCGCTGAGTGGAAAAGCGAGTGCCGGGGGGATTTTATTGTTAGGAAAATCAGAGAAGGCTGCCCCCAGTGCATCGCTGGTTATCGCTTGCACTTTTTTTAGAGTCAGTTTTCCTGATTGGGTAATGGAAAATTTAATTCCGAGCGAGGTGTATTCTTCGCAAATTTTACAATATCTATATGATGCGGTGATCGTAACGGATATGGAATTCCGAATCACAAATTGGAATTTAGCTGCGGAACGTATTTATGGTTTTACTGCTAGTGAAGTAGTTGGCCACTCTACAATTTCCATTTTAAAAACAGAACAAGACGAAAGCACAAGAGAAAGTCGAATTACGGAACTACAAACCAAAGGAATTTGGCAGGGCGAAGTTTTCCAATACAATAAAAAATCAGAAAAGTTAAAAATTCGATCTGCCGTAAGTTTTTTAAAAGATAAACTTGGGCATACGATTGGGCTTATTGCGATCAACCGCGACATTACAGACGAAAGTAAATTTCAGGAAGAATTGGCAGACCGTGAAGAACGATTTCGTATGACATTTGATAATGCGGGAGTTGGTGTTTGTCTTTTGGATTTAGACGGTAGTTTTGTAAGAGTCAATAAAAAATTAGAATCAATGTTAGGTTATGATTCCACTGAACTCATTGGTAAAAAATCAAATGAGTTCGCTTACGAAGAAGACAAACAGGTTTTTGATTCCTTTCGTGAATTAGCACTCAGTGGTTCGAAAGAGAATATGATATACGAAAAACGTTTTTTTTCGAAAAACCAAAATATCCTTTGGGTAGAAATTTCAAATACTTTAGTCAAAGATAGGAACGGAAAACCATCTTATTTTGTTGTTCACCTAAATGACATTACAGATCGAAAGAATGCCGAATTCCACCTTTTGAATGCGAAAAAAGAAGCCGAACGTGCCAACCAGGCAAAATCTGAATTTGTTGCAAACATGAGCCATGAAATTCGAACTCCTTTAAATGGAGTCATTGGTTTTAATGAATTATTGTTAACTACTAATTTAACTGTTGATCAAAGGGAGTTCGTACAAAATGCAATCAGCAGTGCACACGGACTTTTGGGTATCATCAATGATGTTTTGGATTTTTCTAAAATTGAAGCTGGAAAACTAGTTTTAAACGAAGTCACTTCCAATTTAGAACAAATCATCAACGATTCGTTAGGTGTCCTTAAATGGAAAGCGAATGAAAAAGGAATCGAACTCAAATTGGAAATGGGCTCGGAATTGCCAAAAATCATTTCGGTAGATGCAACTAGGCTTCGTCAGATTCTCATCAATTTATTAGGGAATGCAGTGAAATTCACAGAAGAAGGTGGAGTTATATTAAAAGTAAATTCAGCACCGACCGCAAAGGAAAAAACAAAATTAGAATTTACTATAACTGATACTGGGATTGGGATTTCGGAAGAACAAAAATCTCATCTTTTCCAATCTTTTTGGCAAGGAGAATCCAATTCAACGAGAAGGTATGGTGGAACGGGCCTTGGACTTCGGATCACTAAATCTTTGTTAGACCTGATGGGCGGACAAATAGAAGTCCAATCCAAGTTAGGGGTTGGAACAGAGTTTCGATTTGTTATTGAATGTGGCGCAGTTGGAACGGTGACAAACCAAACCATCTCTTCTAGAAATGAACTACAAAATGAATTATTTGCGAATAACAATCACCCAGTACTGAGCGAAATTTCGCCTAAAATTTTAGTGGTCGAAGACAATGAAATGAACCGCGATCTACTCAAACGTATGATCCATAAATACATCCCTGAGGCAAAAATTACGGAAGCCTTGGATGGACTCGAGGGGGTTCGTTTCTTTTTAGAGTCAAAGCCCGATTTAATTTTTATGGATGTCCAAATGCCAAATATGGATGGATTAGAAGCGGCAACGGAGATTCGCAAACAAACCACTGGAAGATCGGTTCCCATCATAGCCCTCACGGCAGGGGCTCTGTATGAAGAACGAAAAAAATGTTTTGATGTTGGGATGGACCAATTTCTGACCAAACCGATCGATATATTAGCTCTCAATCAAATTCTATTTCATTATTTGAATCGATAAACCTTCGAATAGAGTAGCAAAAACTAATCCAACCGGCTATTTTGTCCAAAATGAGACGATTTCCTTTTTTAGCTTATCTTGGTCCTGGTCTACTATATGCCGGTGCCGCCGTTGGTGTTTCGCATCTTGTGCAATCAACTCGAGCCGGTGCAGTGTATGGATATGGATTACTTTTCGTTGTCCTATTTGCAAATTTAATCAAATATCCTTTTTTTGTTGTCGGCACCAAATATACAATTGTTACCGGTAAATCATTGTTAGATGGGTATGAGGCTTTAGGTAGACTACCTATTTGGATCTTTTTTTTAATCTCCGTTGGTACGATGTGTATCATTGTTGCCACAGTAACGCTTGTCACATCTGGACTTTTTTCCAATCTTCTTGGGATTTCTATGGAACCTTGGTTACTTTGTTCTATGATTCTAATCTTCTGTTTTCTTTTGCTTGCAATAGGAAAATTTGCAGCTTTGGACGGTCTTATGAAATGGATAGTGGTTTTGTTAACCATTTCAACCATCGTTGCCATGGTCCTTTCCTTTTATGCAGGGATACCTAAGTTGGAAACGGCAGGAAAAACATTTTCAATTTCGAATCTTGGAGATGTTGCTTTCCTGATTGCACTTATGGGATGGATGCCAATTCCGATAGAAGCAGCTGTATGGCAGTCGGATTGGACACTCGCAAAAAAAACTCCTGATGGCAAACTGCCTCCAATGAAATATGCGATGTTAGATTTTAACATCGGTTATATTGGGACTACCTTGCTTGCGGTTTGTTTTTTGGCTCTGGGTGCAAACATGATGTACAATACAGGAGCCGAGTTTTCTTCTCAAGCAGTTAGTTTTGCATCTGAACTTGTAAAATTATACACAACAGCTATTGGTTCTTGGTCTTATCCTATCATCTTAATCGCTGCTTTTTTTACAATGTTCTCCACAACATTAACTTGTTTTGATGCTTATCCTCGGGTTGTTTCTAATGCAAGTCGTCGACTATTCAAACCATTTGCAAAAATTCCGACAGAAAAATTGTATTGGTATTGGATCCTTTTCGTGGGAGTGGGTTCAGTTCTAATTTTACTTTTTTTTAGAACTAATATGAAGAGTTTGGTGGATTTTGCTACTACCGTATCTTTTCTGAATGCACCTGTTCTTGCTCTCATTCACCATTTGATATTATTTGGAAAAGAAATTCCAAAAGAACAAAGGCCAAAACCTTGGATGAATTTACTTTCTTGGTTTGGAATTTTGTTTTTGTTTGGTTTTTCTATTTATTATATCAATATTACTTTTCTTTAAAGTATGGAGAGAGAAAAATCGCACTCAATATTTTTCTCTCTTTCTCCACTTCTTTATTTAATACTTTCGATTCTATTTTTTCGATTTGTATGGATTCTACCGTACCCGCATCCTCTGGCTTTATTTGTAGCCGGGCTTTTTGCGTTTTTACAGAGAAGAACACGTAAATCTGTATTTTTAAAATCATCGTTTCGCAAAAATTTTTTCTCAGTATTGCCAGCAATGGAAATCCTTTTTTTTGTGGGGATGCTCATTGCCTCTTGGGCTTATTCGGGAGTGCTTGTGACGATGATTCATGCAGGAATTTTATTTCTCCAGCCCGATTATTTTTTACCTTCTTTGGCTATTGTTTCTGCAATTGCTGCCATGGTGTCCGGTTCTTCTTGGACCACTGCTGGTACGTTAGGTGTTGCGCTGATGGGTGTAGCTGAGGTAATTTCGTTTCCAGAGACAATGGCTGCTGGCGCCATTGTTTCCGGTTGTTACTTTGGGGACAAGTTATCCCCGCTTTCTGACACAACCAATTTGGCCTCAAGTTTAACGCACGTTCCAATCTGGAAACATATACAACATATGTTAAAAACCACTTGTATCAGTTTTGGAGTTGCTATCTTAGGTTTTTACATTTTGAATCTTTATGTTTTGGATTCACACCAAAATACCAATTTAACTTTAAAGTCAGGTGTAATTTTTTCTGAACCAAATTCCAGTATTTCTTGGATCAAGTTGATTCCGGTAATATTAGTTTTTGGGTCCTCATTTTTTAAATTGCATATCAGAATATCATTGTTACTCGGTATTGTTTCAGCGATAGGTTTTAGTTTTACTGAACGTGGGATACAATTTCATATTTTGGAAACATTGGTCTTCGGATTCGAATCGAAAACTGGAAACGCAGTATTGGATCGATTTTTAAGTGGAGGCGGGATTGTTGCCATTCTCCCAACGGAAATTTTGATACTTGCGGCTGTTTGGTTTGGTGCGGTCGTGGAAGGTTATGGTTATTTAAATGAAATCTTAATCCAAATTAAGGTTTGGGCAAAAGATAAATGGGATATACTTCTTTCTACTATGGGAACATCGTTCTTATTGAATTTGGTGACAGCAGACCAATACTTATCATTGGTGATTCCTGCTCGTGCCTTTCGTAGTTTAGCTGAAGAAAATTCCATTCCGGAAAAAGACATCTCACGTTCGTTAGAAGATTCAGGTACCATCACATCTCCCCTGATTCCTTGGAACAGTTGTGGGGCATTTATGTCTACTTCACTTGGAGTTTCGGTAATGTCTTTTTTCCCATTTGTTTTTTTTAATTTATTTCATGTGATACTTTCAGTATCACTTCTGTTAATCGCAAAAAATAAATCTAAAAGTTCGTAGTTGAACAAACCAAGTTCATATAACGGGAGATAAACTCTTAATATGAATTATAATAGGGTTTCTTTCTTAAGTAGATTATTTATAAATTCCATCCATGTTACCAAGAATACTAGATGAAAAAATTTTACCTTTGATTGAAGAAGCAAGATCCAATCATGATTTAAATATAGTAAAAACTCAATTGCCCATCTGGATGGTGGATCGGTTGGCAAAAAAAAGGAAAATTACGGAAGATGAAAGTTCGGAGATGGTTGTCACTATCTTGGAAGTATTCACAAAAATGTGGGCGCTTAGTTTAAACTACCATATAACCAATGTTCTCGGCTTTTTTGTTACTTATGCCTTTAATCAGTATCGAAACAGGTTTCGTCGAACCGAAATATCTGAATCAGGTGAACTATATTTACAATTATGGAACTATGATTTGCCCGCAAATGAGGAGCATCCTATTGAGTTTTTGGATTTAGAAAATCCACTCAAGCTAGAATTGGAAAAATTGCCTACACTAACAGCTTTAGTGTTGTCCTTACAGTTTGATTTGCCAATGAAACAGAACTTAAAACAGCTCCTTCTCTGGAAGATACGTGAATCAAATCAAAACATCGATACATTTTATCGGGAGCTAGAAGAGAAACGATTGCGACAACGCCAAATTTTAGCCCGACTTTCGGGAATGATTACCAGATATACGCGTAAACTGTATGAAGCAACGGATCCAAATCGGCGAAAATGGTATCTCAAACAAAAGAAACTCTGGATTTTACGACGTTCAAAAACCATCGATCGCAGTTTTCTTTCTGAACGAGAGATTGCAAAGCTCTTAGGAATTTCCAGAAAGGCAGTTCGCAATCATTTGTCACAGGGAAAACATCAACTTCGAAGGGCTGGCAAAGATTTATTGTACTATGCATAAAAATTTGCTTTACATTCAGCAAAATCAAAGGATTTTAATGGCAACACCACCTTCCGAAGGGTTATGAAAATCAAAGTTACTAGTAAAAACGACGTGCACATCATTAAAATTGAAGGTGCCATCAAAGCCGGAAATGAGTTCGAGCTATCTGAAAAGATTGAACAGTACATCAAAAAAGGCCAAGTCCCTAAGTTTATAATAGATTTGAAAAAGGTTCCTTTCATCAACTCCGCTGGATTAGGGACATTTTTAAATATTTATAAACACATCGACGGCCTGAATGGTAGACTTGTATTTGCGAACTTAAATTCCGATATCGAGAACCTAATGGAAATCACAAAACTTTCTAGCGTTTTCGAGATTTATAAAACTCTGGAAGAGGCTGAAGACTCCTTCGAATATTAATCGCAAGAGGCGATTCTACTAATGAATCCAATCCTGAAGGTAAGTTTAGGAATCGCCAAAACAAAAATCTTTCGTGGACTTTTTGTCCTTTTTCTATTCTATAAATCTCTTTTTAACGCTTTCACAGCAGACCTGCTTGTACCTAAATTAGTCTCTCATTTTACTATGGGTCGAATGGAGGGAAACTTTCATACGTTCTCCCTTTTTTTCGGGATTGAGATAGAAAACTTCCGACTCTACCCGGGCATTCCATTTGAAAACACACCGATGGTGGAAGCCAAACAACTTCGCCTTCGTTATAACCTTCCTCTTTTGGTTTTTGGAAAACTTAAAATTTCTGAAATTGGACTGCAGGCTGGAAAAATTCAAATCGAAGAAAATATGGGAAGGTGGAACTTTCTTTCTTTCTTAAAACAAAACAAAACGGATACACCGGAGCCAGTACCAGAACCAAAAACACCACTTACTGAACTCAAAACCTATCTTCCGTTACAGGTAAGTGTTTACATCAATTTAGATGCCATTGAATTTCAATTGAAACGAGACACAGGTTCCTTACATTTTTTCTCCGCTCAAGATCTTTCTTTGCAGACGGAATTGGAAACAAACAGATTCACTTCCATTCCATTCGATTTCTCTGCCCTCAATCAAATTGATCATGTACTTATTTCTCTCAATGCATCCAAACCAATCCCACTAGACTTAGATTCAAAAGAGTTGCGATGGAAACAAACCATTCCGCTGTCTATGCGATTTGAATGGGATAGAACTGTATCTCCTGAAATGTTTTTGTTCACAACGGACATTGGGAAGGATGATCTCTTACTGGAAGTTAGAAAAAAACCAGTCCAATTAGGTTTACGTCTGTTATCTGACATACATTACGATAATCAATTGGATTCGGTTAGTATCAACCAGTTAGATCTAAAAGTGCTTGGGCAATCCTGGCTCAGTTTTTCGGGTTCCATTCAAGATGTATCAAAGGAAAAACCGAAAGTAAATATCACAGTTGGAAAATCAAATATACAACTTACACAGCTGCAACGTTCGCTTAATCAGCTATCAGGAATTATTCCAGATATAAATTTATCAGGTGATCTATCTCTTGAAGGTACAGGCATTCGTGGTGATTGGCAAAATGCGGAAGCGAATCTAAAACTAAAAGCAAATCAGTTGTTTTTGAAAATGGGAAAATCCAAAGTGCATTCGATTCCAACTGCTTTGATTGATATAGTATCTCAAGTTAGTTTTGCCGATATAAAATCACAAACTGCTGGGAAACCTTTCCCTTATATCAAAACAATTATGATTTCACCTTCTCATATCGATTACAATGGAGCTTCGTTATCGCTGTTTGGTGACTATTCAGAACAAAAAGGACTCAATTTTCGAATTAATGCAGATAAACTTCAGTTAGGTGAGTATGTAACTAATCTTGGTGGAAAACTAAAAACAGAAATTGGGATTATTGGTGAATCGTTTGCGACTGTTTCGGTCCAAATGAATGCAAAAATTGACGGCTTTCGGTATCAATTGGATCGTTCTATTTCTCCTTCTTCTTTATTTGGCCTCAGTTTAAATGCGTTATTACTTTTCGATCGTCCTTTTGGATTATCGGAAATTAAAATTTCTGACCTAAAACTTGATCAAAAAACCATGACGGGTAACAAAGCCATGGAGTTAGACTTAAAGGGAAGTGTACAACTTGGTTCAAATCTCACTGCAAGTCTATATCCGCTGGGTTTGAATGTTCATACGTCCAATCTTTTGTTAGTTCTTCCTTTGGTTTTAAAGGAAAAACTTTCACCTCTCCAAAACTTGTTAGGAAATCATCCCAAATTAAAGCTGAATGCTCGTTATTTAGCATCTGGAAATTCAAAACAAATCAAAGCCGATCTTGGAGCGGAACTTCCCGGATTGGAAATGAAAGATTTGAAAATGGTAACAGACCTTTCTATTTCTGGGAATGAGATAAACGAAATTGTTATTCGAACGTTAAAAATGAATGCTTTTGGTGGTATTTTTAATTTAGCAGCTAGTGGAAAGTTATATAAAAATGGCAAACCAAAACCACCGTTAGGTCCATATTTCGGGAATTTAAATTTATCCTTCGGACTTGTTTCTGCAACAAAAGAATATTTGGCGAAAGGTCTTAGTTTCCAAGGTGATTTGGGGTTAAATTTAAAAATTCAAGATTATGATATCACGGGTGAGTTACATTCTAAAGTCCCAGTGATTGCTTATAATAATCAAAGATGCCCTGGCGAACAGTGCCAAGCCTATCTTTTGGAAGATGTGATCGCGAAAATTCCAATTGAACATAACCTAGCACGTAATGTTGAAGATAGTTTGATCGTTGGTGATAAATCAATATTTATAAAAAACTATGGAAGGAACCAACCATCCAACCTAACAATAGGACATGTTCTTGGAACCCATCCGAGTATCCCTAATTTACCTTTTGAATATGTGAAGCGGCAAAAGGAAGGACCGGGACTTACGGCATCGATAGAATACAAAGAAAACTATGCAAACATTGAATCTTTAAGATCATATTCTTTGGATGGATTGGTTCTTGGGAAAAATATGGTTTTTAATTTAGGAAATTTGGATCCTAAATCAATGGAATTTCGTGGGAACTTTCTGATTCGAGACATTGATTTAAAACAATTGATGGCTCCCAAGGTTCGCGATAAGATTGATGATGGAAAATTAAAAGCAGACTTGAATATTTCCGTAAGAGATTTGAGTGAACCTGTTGCTAATTTAGATTTGTTTTTTTCTATTTTTCAAATCGGCCGTGATTTTGGTAAAAGTGCCTTAAATGTTATTTCTCCTCAAAATTTCATTATTGATCGAATTACAGATAGTTATACGATCAACAAAATTGATATATCCCTATCGAAGGGATTAGTTTATGCAGATGTATATTTTAATCGATCGTTGTTGTCTTTGTTAGTGAATTTAGAAGATGGTAAAATTTCTCAGCAAAGAATGCCTCTAGCAAATTTTTTAAAACGAGCTCAAAGCGAAATCCAAACATACCAAGAGTGAGGTATTTATGAAACGTCTTATTTTTTTATCCCTAATGTTGGGATGTAAATCCATCTTAAACCTAAAAGTTCCTCCAATCACAATCACTAATGCGCAAACAGCGGCCGAAAAACAAATGGTAGGTGAAGATCGAGAGTTAGAGAAAGATGGTTGGATGATTGCTTCTATTCAATCATCGTCAAATGGCCGATCCAATCGTGAAAAATTAGCTGCAGAAGATTTAGATCCAGAGATAAAGGCTCATCGTGTACGATTAAACTATTTAACACCAGAATTAAAAAGGTACAAAATGCACGGTATTGTGGGGGAGACTCCATCTGGTTTAGTTAAGCTAAATCCTCTAGCAATTGGGTTACCAAGTTATTCTCAGTATGAGATTCCTGCAAAACGAAAACGTGTTGAAGATGTGATTTTGTTTTTAAATGAATCAAGAAAAGTCATTTGGGAAAAAGAAGTTTTTACTCAGAAGAAAAAAGGGAAAAAGGACGACGAGTTAGTTCAATTCAAACAATCTTTAATTGACGAATATTATCAATCTGTTTCGGCAGGAGAATATTATGAAACAACAAGTGGTAGATGGGAGAAATTCCAATGAAACCTATTTTGCGGTTTCCAGTATATTTAATTTTCCTCTTCTCATTTCTTTTTTCAAATTGTGTATTGTTTCAAAAAAATGTTAAAATGACGAATGTCGATTTTGATTATTCGGCAATTTCAAAAAACTATTTTTCACCTACCCAATCGAAACCTTTTCCACTAACAGTTCAGAGAGGAAACAATTTATACAGCTCAACTACGAATGATGGTAGGTATTTATTTTATGCAACTGATCAAAAGGGAAACTTTGATATTTGGTTTCGCGATTTAAAAAGCTCCATCGTAGTCCCTGTGACTAATCACCCATTCTCTGAATCAAAACCTTCAATTTCACCTAATGGAAAGTATCTTGTATTTGTATCTGAAGAGTTTGACTCAGAAGGTGATTTGATGTTGCTGCCGATGGACATAGAGGAATGGACTCATGAACTACTAAAAGGAAATCGTTTTATTAGTGATGATTTTATTCAACTTACCAACAAACCAAACAAAAATGGTGAATATTCCAAAGGTGTAATTGATACTGATCCTGTTTGGTCCCCTGATGGGAAAATCATATATTTTGTTTCTGACCGTTTCACTCCCGGTTTACCAAATCTTTGTGCTATCAAATTAGAAAATCAAAATCAAATAACACAAATTACAACTCAAGGTGCAACTTCTCCTTATGTTTCTGCGGATGGAAATAGTATTTATTTTATCTCATATTTCGAAGATTCGAAAGGTGAGATTTATAGAATCAATTTACAAAATTCTGCAATCCAAAGGATGACCAATAATTTTTATTTGGACTTCTCTCCTACTGTTGATCCAAAATCCAAAAATCTATACTATGCTTCAATTCGTAAGGATACAAATCAGAATGGAAAATTGGATGAGCGTGATCATAGTATCCTTGTGATGAAAAATTTGCAAACGGGAGAGGAACGTGTTCTTTCTTCTGGTGAAACATCTAATTTTGACGTTCGTTACTCAAATTTTAATGGGGGTTCCATTCTTTTTTCTGCTTCTTATTTTAATGCGATCAATATTTATTTTATTCCAGAAAACGGAGCCATCCCGAAGCAACCTAACATTCGTGAGCAGTACCAATACGCAAAAACATTTTCTGCAGGACAAAGTTTAGATTCTTACTTCTTAGCTTTAGATTCTGTTGAATTATTTTATTCCGATGATCCTTTGTTCCCAGTTTATTCTGCTAGAGTCGCCATTTTAAAATACATATCGCTGATTCGTGTGGGTAAAAAAGAAGAAGCTCGAATTTTTTTTGATTCCTACCGTCAAAAATCTGCGTTGATCCAAAATCATTTCGCATTATTTTTATTTCGATGGGAAGAATCGAAACAAAATAACAAAAAGTTCGATTTCCAAAATGAAATTCACGAGAACCATACATCGAAATGGAGTAAAGATGCACAAGCAATGTTGTATCATCTTTATGCAGATGAATTGGAGAAGGATAAAAAACTTTCCCTTGCTTTTGAAAATTTAAAACTTATCTACGAACGATTTCCAGATTACCATCAAATTGATGAGATTAAGCGACGGTTAGGTGGATACGAGTTCCAGCCAAATTCTTTAAGATTGTCACAGTTATATAAGGAAATGATTTTTGGTTGGGAGCAGGAGAAAAAACGTTATTTATTGAATCCATCTCTTCCGTTTTCGAATGATCATAAAAGGGATCTTCGGTTCCTTTTGGAAGATGTGATTCAGAAAATTACTGAAAATCGAAATAGTGAGTCGGTTATTTCTTTTGTGGATACCTTACTTGTTGATCCTGAGGTAAACCAAATCCCGCAGTATTCAATGACTCTGAAATATCTGAAAGCAAAGTCATTATCAGACATTCGAAAATTTAACGAATCTAATGAAGTTTTGGATTCGATCATTCCTATTCCTATTCAAATTGACTTGGAACCTCCAGGCAAACCTTCTGTCTTTGAAACTCCTTCGTTTATTGCAGAATACAAAAGTCCTATTTTGTTACGTGCCAACTTGTTAAAGTATTACAACCAAAAATCAGCAGGAAATACTTCTGATGCACTACGTAACTTAAAAATATATTTAGAATTTTACGATCCAATTCTTGGTGTTGATTTGGGTGAAGAAGACATTCAGAGTGCCTTTTTCTATTTTGAGAATAAAGCGGTCGAATTTGAAAGGATTGGCGACTTACTTCAGTCATCGTTCCATTACTTTTTCAACAATCAAAACATGTTTCTTGTTAAAACAAGAAATTTGTATTTAGATTCTTTATACAAAGAATATGCAATTTATTACCAACGTAAGATGGTTGATACAATCTTTTTATATGGGAAAAAAATCCGCGAAGAAGAAGAACGTGCTCTATTAAATCAACTGAATATCTTAAGTAAAGACAAACTGAACGTTGTTGGAAATATATCTGGCATTACATCTTTACTTACCGATAATGAATTACTACGTGGTGTAGTTGATGTTAAAGATTTTGAAAAAATTGAAGTTCTTTCTGAGAAGGCACTTAGTTGGACTGAGTTATATTATAAACAAGCGGTTCCCCGTGCAAGGCCTTATTTGGACCTCGCTACTCTATATGGATATTCATATTATTTAATCAATAAATATGTAACTTTTGAGTCCTATTACTATTCCACTGGAACAATGACAGATGTTCGCAAAACAGAAATCCTAGAAAATTTTAAAAGAGCTGAATTGGAACTTCGTTGGATCATTTACGCAGATCCTACACATTATGATGCTTACCAATTACTAGGGTGGTTGTATCAATATGTTGATTTGATTAAAATGCAGAAAAATCCAAATTCGGGAGAAGTTGATTCTGAAGTTTATGAGGCACTTTATAAAAAATATTTTCCTGATAAAAACTTGGAAGCTAATATTGAGCTTTATAATCAGATTTTAGTATTTTTAGGCGATGAATATACTGATCGTAAGGTTCTCTCTGATCTAAATTTGAATTTAGGGAACAATTATTTTCTATTAAGTAACTTCCCAAAAGCAAACGAAAGTTATCGTAAAGTTGAAGATGTTTCTATATATTTATCTGTCAAAAATCAATTTGATAGTTACAAACAAGAGGCAATTTATCATTTCAATTATGGAAAATCCTTGATTTACCAAGGTCAATATAAAAAGGCATCAGAACAATTTTCCAAATCAATTGATATATATTTTAAAAACGAATATTACCAATCCGTAAATGCGTATGCATTGGAGCCTAATGCTTATACTTTAGGAAAACTAAATGATATTCGTTCCAAATTGGCTTTATTATTTTCGCTAAAAGGTTTATCTGATTTGGAATTTGGAAATTATGAAGAAGCAATTGCTTCCTTTCAAACAGCAATTGCATACAACAAAGACGTTAAGTTTATAAGCCCTGTAAACTTGGCAAATTATTTGGCAATAGCATTCCAAAAGATAGGTAGGTTTCGTGACTCTTACCAAATGTTAAATTTAGCAGAGACTGAATATGCTTTGAATAAAGAATCTATCCTTCAGCGTTTTAATAAATGGAGTTGGAAAGATATACTTTTTGGAGATAGTTTTCGAGTTAAAGGTGATGGTCGATTCCCTGGTGAGTTTCCTAATGATTTCAAATACCTACTCACTTTAGGAATAAGAATTGAAAATCATATCGAACAGGAAGAATACGCGGCCGCATTGTCGGAAATCCAAACAAGAAATGATTTAATTACTTCAAAAGATTTGGATGAAACAATCATTGGAAAAAATATTCTTGCAAAGTCAAGGCAGGTAGAAGCGCAAATTTATCAAAGAAGCCAATTGCAAGTAGAGGCAGTCGGTCACTATAAAGAATTAACTGAAATTCTATTGGAAAATCCTGTAAACAAAGGGATAGAGAATTTATTTCAAAATTATGCACATTCAGTTTTTTCATTGCAAGAATCTTCGGATTTTTCGTTAGAAACCAAACGTGCATTACTGGATCAATTTTTGAATCAGTTGGAACTTTGGAGAAAAAAAGAAGTTACAAATTGTGCAGAAATAAATGAATTTTGCGAAAATCAATTTAGAACTTTGAATCCTAGGTTTGACATCGTTTACGGGACTGCTTTATATTATCTTTCCTTACACTTGGAACAAGAAGGAAGAGACATTTATACCATCCTAGGGAAAGCGGTTGAAGCATTGGAAAACCCTGGACTTGTGGATCCTCGGGTCATTGGTCTACCAAATGACCCAATTTCCCGGCGGACAAGGGTTCGTGCACAATTAAATCTTTATTCCATTTATATGAAGTTAGGTGATTTTGTTTTAGCTGAAAAAAAATGGAAAGAAACTTCCGAATTAGCCTATGAATTTCGATTAGATGAAGAAATGTTTTGGGCAAATGCACAGAGATTTAAGTGGGAAAAATATCGTTTTGTCCTAGAGAAAAAAAATAATTTTATCACTTACGGGAAAGAGGCATTTCAAACTTATCAATCCAATTTAAATGTTAGGCTTTTTTCTCCGAAACACAGGTTGATTGATTTTTTAGAATCCTATTCCGAGTCACAATTGGCATTTAACGAAACAAAGGCATTTGTCAATCACTGGGAAAATTTTCGTAGCCTTGAGTTGTTCAGAGATTTGATTTCAGCACAATTTGAATTTGAAGATTCAAAGTTAAATTTGTATTATCAGGATTTAGTGAAATGGTTCAAAGGATATCGTAAACTTAGTAATTTAATTTCAGAAAAAGCATTGAAACGTGAATCAGTTGTTTCTTCTTTAAAACAACAAACACTCGAGATTCAAAATTTAGACGGAATCCTTGAAAAAATAAGAAAGGTATCACCGGAACGGTCTGCGTTTTTAGAACCGAAACGATCTGCAATGGATTTGTTTTTAAATGGTTGGGTCGGATACTATCCTACAATTAATTCTAATGTTTTCCTTTATTCTCAAGATGGAAAATTAAAAGCCGATTTCTGCAATACATCATCAGAAATTAATCGTTGTATTCCAAAAATACAAAACAATTTTCCGACAATTCAAGTCATTGGTACGAAGGCAAACGGAAGTTTGGTGAAAGATCTGCTAAGTCAATATCATAAATTTGATATTTTTCCTTCAGTTTATTTTGATAGAAGCCATAACGAACTTTTCCCAGAGAGAAATGAACGTAGACTCAAATGGGTAACTATCTACGGTGAAAATGAAAAAAGAAACCAAGGCCAAAATGTAAGGACTCTTCCTTCTGGGAATCTAGGTGTGTATTTGTATGACACAGATTATTTGGTAACCAATCGCTCTCTTAAAAACCAAACTAGTCTATTTGGAGATGAACGATCGCAGATTTTTCCACTTCGAGAAATATTTCAAGGAAGTGGATCTGAAATTTCAGTGATTGGAATCAACGAATCGAGTTTTGAGACAGAAAAAGAATGGAATCTAATCAGTAAATTATACGAAGTTTTGCGTTCAAAACGAGTTCAGAATATCGTTTCATACAAATCCAAAAACAGTGAAGACTATTCTTCGATGAAACTCTCACTTTTTGCAAAAGATCAAAACCGAGTGTTGATTGGAAACTGGAAAGATTTTTCAATTTCCAAAGATGGTTTGGATAAAAAAGCGAAACAATTGATTGAAGATGGATTTTTAAAGGAAAAATCTAAAGAATTCGTAGATGCCTATGAAAATTATTATACAGCCTCTACTTTGTTAGATGATGGTGATGAGTTTTTGTCTACACTTGAGTTGAAATTGGCGAAACTGAAAACGGAAATATTCCCAAACGTTCCTAAAAAATCAATTTTTAGGCCACTATGGTTAAAGTATTCAAAATCACCGTTCCAAAATCAAATTCGATATGAGTATTTGGTATCTTGTCTTTCTTCTAAAGAAAAGGAAGATTGTAAATACAATACATCGGATTTTATTGGTGAAGAAAAAGATTCTTATTTAGGCGCTTTGGAATTTTATATTCAACTGCGCCGTGGGACTGTGAAAGAATTAGCCGCAAAAAATGAACTACGCTCCAAAGTAGAAACAAAGGAAGATCCTTTTTTGCAAGCATATCGATTGGGGACATTATATATTCAAAACTATATGTTTTATGAAGCGGAGGCTGAAACAAACAAGTTAGCCAGGCTTGCGAAAACGACAAAAGAGAAAACAGTCGTAAAAAATCGTATTTTGGAAATTTACTTTCACAAAGGTTTTTTGTTAGGTGACAAAGAAATTTATTTAACTTCCCTCACTTCAACTTCTGCATACAATTATGGTTTCAAAAAAGATTGGAAAAATTTCGATGAAAAAGTTCTTTCTAGGGATTTTACAAAATTTGGATATGCAGATTCAATTTATGATTCGTATCGTTTAAGGTTATACACTGCCTGGAAAGAACAACTCCAAACAGGATACTTTGAGCCAATGTCTTTAACACCTGAATACCTAACTAGCGGTGAATCAGTGTTAACGAAACTTTCTCATTTGAATCGAACCTTATTTTATCATTTACTTTTGACTTCTATTCCGTTCCAAAAGAACCAGGAAGTAAATTCTTTAATTGAACTGCTTCTTGCTGAAGAAGTTAAAGAAGGACGCAGTTATCGAACACTTTTTTTCCGTTTGGAACTGGCGAAGGCTTTGTTACTTCGTGGAGACTCCGAAATGGCTTTGTCTTTGGTTTCAAAAATTCAATCCTTGGATAAAGATTTGGGTGAAGGAAACAAGTTTTGGCAAGAGAAGTGGAATGACTTAAAATGGAAACTTGATTATTTGAAAAACCAACCTTCTACGATTGTTCATACGAATCCGTTTCTAAAAATTTACCAAACTGCCAAAACTCAAAGACCAGAAGAATACATTGGTATATTAAATGAATTCAATCGTAAAAATCGAGGTGAATATTTAAGTCCTGAATTGAAAGAGGAGTATGAGTTTTTATTTCATTTTCTTTTGCAACAAAGTTTAGAGAAAAATAGTTCTGAAAGTTTTTTTGACTTAGCGATTGCACGAGACTTGTTTCGGTTTACATCCAGTCGTTTTTCTGAAGGTGAATTGTATGTAAAAAACATTCCAAATTTTGAAATACTTTCAGAAAAATTAAAAAGAAAGATGATCGGCAAACAAGAGTTTCATGGAATTTTTGATCATGGCAAAAAAACTTATCTTTTGAGTTTTGCATCAGGTAAATCTTTGGGTCGTGAGATGTTCTCTGATAACAAATCAATTTACCGGGAATCAGTCAGGTATTTTCGTTCTGCTGAATCAGGAAATCAGGAGGTTATCCTTCGGGAATCTTTGGTTGATAAATACCGAACAAGTTTACGGTTAAATAAATCTAATCGACATTATATCTATAGTTCGGGGATTCATGCAGTTGTTCCTATGGTTTTACCTGACATGGAATATTATTCTGTAGCTTCAGTTTCGGATTTTGTTTCTAATCAGGCGATCAAGCTTAGCTCTATTTCGCCTAAAAAACCGGATGTGTCTGTTGTTGGTTGGAAGTCTTCCTTGGAGGATGAAGTTAGTGCCAATCTATTAATATGGGAAACAGGTGGCAAAAAAGATGGTAATGCAGCGTATCGTATAGATTTTTCGGCAATTGGTTGGTGCCAAAATAATTATTTGTGTAGTGGTGGAACACCTTTGTTTGATGTCTCCGGAAAAAGTGGAAGTATAACAAAGTTATATGCTAATCAAAAAATTGGAACGTCGACTCAATATACAAATGATTTTAGTGGAGTTGCTTATTATCTTGCGAGAGAAAATGCTGGCTTATTTGTTTTACATTCAGGTATTCAATCGGGTGTTCACAATTTGTTTTTTCTCAAACAGTTTTTGCAAGCGGAAGATTTACCAAAACCATTGTATGTTCGTTTGGTCGAAGGGAAAGAAGCAGCAAAAAATTCTACGATTGATGACAGGTATTGGATTGGTTACAAACTATATACTTCCGCAATGATTGAAGATTAAATATTTTCGTTTAGGAATTGTTTTCGTTTTTCTTCTGGAAGATCAAAGAGTTTTTTTACTTCTTCATGAAACATTGGAAAGTTATAACTGGCTTTTTTAAATAAGGTTTGAAAACTAACCTCACCAGAATGGTAACGGAGAGCACCTAGAAAATCTTCGTTGTTCCATTCACGAACCAAAAACTCTTTGGATTTTTCTTCAGGGACTAGTTTTTTTTGAATTACTTCTTCTTTGAATTGAAGCAAAATCTTTTTTTTTTGATTTTGTTTTTCTTCGTTAGTTAGCTGTGATGCATAAAGTGTTTTTAGTTCTTCTGCATATTTTTTTAAAAGAGTTAAGGTGATTTCTCTTCGAACTTTGTCTTTTTTGAATTTCTCTAAATGTATACTTTTTTCTCCTTCTTTTTTTGTGTAATACAGTTCGATCCCTTTTTCTTCCACATAACTTGCATAAGACTCATTTAAAGTGGAATCTCCCGGAAGATAAACTGTTGCATGTGCCATTTCATGAAAAACTAGTCCCACAAGTCTATGGTCTGGCCAACTCAACTGCGGTGATAAAACCGGGTCAGAAAACCAACCAAGTGTTGAGTATCCGCCGATGGCCCGGATGCGAGTGTCGTATCCTTCGGCTTGTAATTCCTTTTCTAGGGAAATTGCCATTTCTTTGTTAAAAAAACCTTTGTAGGGTACAGTTCCCGCAATTGGAAACCACCAAGTATATGATTTTAGTTCCAAAGCTTCTGAAGCGCTGACATTCCAACCAATTTCTTCTCTATCTAACTTGGTATAGTATTCAAAACCGCCTTTTTCGTTTAGCGCAAGTTCACCGATGGCAAAATTTCGTGCCTCACGTATTAAGTTTAGTTTTTGTTTTGTTTTTAAATCCAACACTTGTCGACTTAGAATTTCGTCGATTTTTTCACGACCCAAGATTATTGAGGATTGTTCCTTACCTAAGTGAAATAAATACGGTAAACACCCAGAAAGGAAAATGGGAACCAGTAAAAACACAAATAGTATCAGAATCTTTTTGATTCGACAAGGAAGGGGAATCGGCAAAAGTGGAAGGGGTTTTGGCATTCTATGGAAAGAAAAACTTCGATTCCGCCAGTCGTCTACATTAACTTTGCATTAGTTTTTGTACTTTTGTTCGCCATCTTCTTTCCAGAGATTCGATCGGCTGTAACGAAGCTATTTGCGTCTCCCAAACCGATTTCTTCTAGCAAACAAAGCCAGGCCATTCAGATCCAAACTAGTTTTCGTAACGTATATCGCGAAGCCCAACAATTTGTAGTTTCAATTCGGACGAAAAAAACAGAGATGATTTTCCATCCATATGCTTTTGGTGAAAGTAGGGAAGACCGAATCTCTTCCATTGGCAGTGGTTTTATCATCGATGAAAGAGGGTTTGTTGTCACAAACTACCATGTCATTAAAAATGCAGAGATCATAGAAATCATCATGTCCGATGGCCGAATTTTTCCAGCACGTTATGTGGGAAGCCATGAAAGAGCAGACATCGCACTCTTAAAAATCCCAAGTAACGACCGTTTCACTCCCGCTTTTTTAGGAAATTCAGATGAAATCGAAGTCGGGGACTGGGCCATTGCCGTGGGCTCACCTTACGGACTCGAAAAAACATTTACTGTGGGTGTAGTCTCTGCCAAATCTCGAGAGGATTTGGACGAAACCGGACAAACTCATATCCAGACGGATACGGCCATCAATCCAGGTTCCAGCGGTGGTCCACTTTTGAACATTTACGGGGAAGTGGTTGGGATCAATCGGATGATACGCTCCTCATCTGGCGCCAGTGCTGGGATTGGTTTTGCAATTCCCATTAGTTATGCCAAACGTGTACTTCGTCAAATTGAACAAAACGTGGGACAAAACATTCGACCTGCCACTCTAGGTGTCATGGCGACGGCCCCTCTTCCTGACCATAGACGTTCTCTCGGAATTCCAGGGGAGACAGTGGGTGTTTTGGTCTATGACATAGAGCCAAATTCCTCAGCAGAAAAAGGAGGACTTCGCCGGTATGACTTTATCGAAGGAGCCAATGGCCTCCAGATCCGCCATATCAATGATTTACGAGAACAAGTGGGACTTGTTGGTCTGGGGGGCGTCTTACGGTTGAAGATATTACGGGATACCCAAGAGATGGAATTATCGATCCCTTTGGTCGAGGCCGCCTATAAAAAAGGCCAGTAAATTTTATGAGAAGAAATATAGTCCACTCGGGTGCTGATGCACTCATTTATGAAATCCGCCAAATTGTGGCCCTTGCCAAACAAATTGAGGCAATGGGAATTAGTATCACTTGGGAAAATATTGGTGACCCAATCCAAAAAGGGGAATCCGTTCCCACTTGGATGAAAGACATTGTGAGTGGACTGGTCGCCCAAAACAAATCATGGGCCTATACGGCAACACAAGGGGACGAAACGACTCGTAAGTTTTTAGCCTCTAAAGTCAATGAAAGAGGTGGGGCACAAATCACTTCTGAAGACATTCTATTCTTTAATGGTCTTGGTGACGCAGTTGCAAAAATTTTTGGATTTATGAGACGGGAAGCAAGGATCCTTGGTCCTTCACCCGCCTATTCTACGTTATCTTCTGCAGAAGCGGCGCATTCCGGATATGAACACCTCACATATGAATTAAACCCAGATAATGATTGGATGCCTGATTTAGAAGACATTGAAAATAAAGTAAAATACAATGATTCGATTGCTGGAATTTTACTTATCAATCCTGATAACCCTACTGGTGCCGTATATCCGAAAGAGGTAATGCGAGAGATCGTAAAAATTTGTGAAAAATATGATATCATCTTAATTTGTGATGAAACTTATGCTCACGTAAACTATTCGGAATGGGGTAGTATTCATTTATCAGAAGTGATTGGTGACAAGGTTTGTGGGTTTGCTCTCAGATCAATTTCTAAAGAATTTCCATGGCCGGGTGCACGTTGTGGTTGGTTAGAAGTTTTTAATCGCAAGAATGATCCAACCTTTGAAAGATACATTAAATCATTGTTAGATGCAAAAATGTTGGAAGTTTGTTCGACTACACTTCCACAACTTTCTATTCCACTTGTTTATTCTCATCCAGAATTCTTAAACCATCTAAAGTTTAGAAACCAGAAGTTCAAAAAGAGAGCCGAGAAAGCAACCAAAATCCTAACCGGAATTCCTGGTGTCAAAGTCATCCAACCAAAAGGTGCGTTTTATTTAACTGTTCTCTTCGAAGAAGGCGCTTTGAAACCTCATATGACTCTTCCAATCTCAAACACAAAGGTTCGAGATTTTGTTGCTCCCCTGATGGATAAAGCTGCATTGGATCGACGATTCGTGTTGCATCTGTTAGCTTCTGCAGGTATTTGTGTGGTTCCTCTTAGTTCTTTTTGTTGTAATCGTAATGGATTTAGAGTTACATTATTAGAAGAAGATGAAACGAAGTTTGAGTGGATTTACGAAACTCTTGCAGACAATATCAGGAAGTATTTAGCATCCTAAATGAATTCCAGAGGACGTTATAAAATTGGAATTTTCGACTCAGGTCTCGGAGGGCTTTCCGTCCTTCGAACACTCTGGAAAGAAACATCAAACATTGATTATATCTATTTTGGTGATTTGATAAATTCTCCTTATGGTCAAAAATCAAAATCAGAAGTTTTGGAACTTTCGAAAAATGCATTTGAATATTTGTTAGAAAAAGATTGCGAAGCAGTTTTGTTTGCGTGTAATACCGCAACATCGGCAGCCGCAGATTTTCTACGTGCAAAACATTCTGTTCCCATCTTTGGAATGGAACCTGCTTTAAAACCCGCAGTGGCTGAAAATCCAGGAGTGAAGGTTGCTGTTTTTGCAACAGACCTGACTTTGAAAGAAGAGAAGTTTAAAAATCTAGTTTCTGGGTTTCCTGTTGGAACAGAAATCCTTCCAATACCTTGTGAAGGACTTGCGAAACTAATTGATAAAGATCTTTGGGAAGATGCTTGGGATTTGTTTGATTCAAAAATTAAATCTGTCGTGAAGGATTGTGATGTTTTTGTTTTGGGTTGTACTCATTATGTATTTCTTAAAGAAAGAATTCTTTATAACTATCCAAAAGTAAAAGTATATGATGGTAATTTAGGTACAGCTTTGCATATTAAGCGCATCTTAAATCTTCCTGACTTCCTGGAAAACAAAAACCAATTAGATATTCTATTGAATACTTCTGATTCTGACTATGTTCACTTGGCCGGAAGGATTGCAAAAACAATCACTCCCAATCACACTCTTTCCCTTATCAATACTACAACAGGAAAACTCCATGTCTAATTCAAATAAAGTTACATATAAAGAAGCAGGGGTTGATACCGAAAAAGGACAAGAGTTTGTTCAGCGAATCAAAACAAATGTAGCATCCACACATAACAAAAATGTTTTGAGTGGGTTAGGTGGATTTGCTGCCTGTTATGACGTTAGTTTTTTGAAATCTTATAACGAACCAATCCTATTATCAGGAACAGACGGCGTAGGAACAAAATTACAAATTGCACGCTTACTTGATATTCATGATACTGTGGGGATTGATTTAGTCGCAATGTGTGTGAATGATATTCTTGTGAATGGTGGGAAACCATTATTTTTTCAAGATTACATTGCCTGTGGTAAACTTTTTTTACCAAGAATGGAAGCCATCGTTTCAGGCATCGTCAAAGGATGTAAACTTGCCGATTGTGCACTTGTTGGCGGAGAAACGGCTGAACATCCAGGGGTAATGCCTGATGATGAATATGATTTAGCAGGTTTTGTAGTTGGTGTTGTTGAAAGACAAAAGATGATAGATGGTCGCACCATTAAAGTTGGTGATTCTATCATTGGGCTTGGTTCGTCGGGTCCACATAGCAACGGTTTTTCGCTAATTAGGAGGTTGTTATTGAAAGATGGAAAATTACCTTCTTCTTCAGCGGAATTGGATTTTTTAAAAGACCATGTTTTTCAACCTACAAAAATTTACGTGAAAACTATTTTAAGTTTAATTGAAAAGTGTTCTATTAAAGGAATGGTTCACATTACTGGTGGTGGGTTTTACGAAAATATACCACGAGTATTACCAAAAGGAATTGGTGCGGAAATCAACAATCTTCCCGAAAGTTATGTTTTCTCAAAATTAGAAAAAGATTATTCTTTGGATCGTCATGATATGTATGGAACTTTTAATATGGGGATTGGATACATTCTTGTTGTTGATCCAACTCTTGTTGAGGAAGTGATATCTGAATTGAAATCACTTGGTGAAGATGTCTATTTGATTGGAAAAACAGATTCTTCTGGAACCATTACTATTAAGTAGTTAACGGAAAACTAACTTTAAAAACAGTTCTGCCAGGGATCGACTCAAATTCTACATTTGCATTGTGCCTATTTGCAATTTCTTTCACTAAATAAAGGCCAAGCCCGAGTCCATCTCCGGTGATCTTGGTTGAAAAAAATGGCATAAATACTTTCATCTGGTTTTCTTGTGTGATGCCAACGCCTGAATCTTCTATTTCGACAACGATTGTTTCTGATTTTTTAAAACTTCGAATCTGAATCGTACCTTTTGATGCAACTGCTTGAATAGAATTCCAAATGATTTGGCTCCAAAGTTGAACTAAATCTCCTTGGATACAGCGAACATTTCCACTATATTCCAAATTGAGAACAAGATTGATGTCTCTTAAAAAATATTCCTTATAAAGAGAAATTGCAGAATGAATTGTATCGGTTAAAGAATAATCGGAAAGTTCTAAGTTTGATTGTAGTCCTGCAAAGTTTTTAAGTGTATAAGTAATTTTTGAAAGTCGTTTTACTGAATATAAAATATGTTCTGAAGATTGTTTCACGAGTAAAAGCCTTCGTAAAATTTGGAAGTCCTCTTTGTTACGTATGATAAATTTAATTTTAGAAATGATCGAGTGTGATAAATTACGTATCCCTGAATCTACAAAAAGTTCTGCTAGTTCTTCAGCAAACGGGAGTTCATGTTGTTTTAAACTTTCTATAAGTGATATGCGAGCTTGTCTATTTGACAATCCTGTGATAATTCGGAGTCCACTTGAATCTGTATCAAGAATCAATTCAATGAGTTCATTGATTTTTATTGTTTTTTCTTGGATTCTTTCTTCTTCCCATTCAGAAATCAATGTTTCCACAGATGATTTGATCATCCCAATTGGGTTGTTGATTTCATGTGCAAGTCCAGAAACTAATTGCCCAAGAGAAACCATCTTCTCGTTCTGAATCAATTTTTGTTGTGCTTCCCTCAGCGCATAAAGTGCAGAGTTTAATTCAAAGTTGCTAGATTGTAATTCTTTGGTTCTGGCTTTTACTTTTTCTTCCAAAGATTTATTTAGTTCTTTAAGTTCAATTTCTGCTGCACGTTTTGAGGTTTGATCAATTCCGATCCAAATGATTTTGGAAGGTTCGCTACGATTGTCACGAATGATCCCAAGCCTCCATTCTAAAAAAAGGATTTGGTTTGTCGAAGTTACACAACGTAAAATTAAACTCTCTGCTATGTTTTGAATTTCATTTACATCATCCAATACA
Organism: Leptospira harrisiae; assembly: GCF_002811945.1. NCBI lineage: Bacteria > Pseudomonadati > Spirochaetota > Leptospiria > Leptospirales > Leptospiraceae > Leptospira > Leptospira harrisiae. Next base: position 740,307 of record NZ_NPDX01000001.1, read on the forward strand.
TCTTTTAGATATTCTCTGTCTTCTGGTAATAAAATCACATCCTGAATATACTTTCCTAAGGCATCTGCTTTTCGAATTCCTAAAATTGTTTCTGCCGCCGAATTGATACTTTCAATCATACCATTGGCATCCGTTAATAAAATAATATTGGCGGCGTTATCAAAAACTGTGTTGTTTAGGCTTTTTTCCTGTAACAAAGAAATTTCCGTTTTCTTTGACTTAGTAATGTCAAGTGCCACTACATCGATTCGTTTTTCGATTCCAAGAATGTCAAAGGAAACATTTACATAATGTTCTGTCCAAATTAACGAACCGTTTGCGTGAATCATTCTAAGAATGATTGGTGAATGACCCGCATACAGTTCTCCAATTTTGTGTTGGTCTTCAGGTATAACGATATCTTTAAAAAAATCAGGATTATCATAAAAGAAATTCAAACCATAACCTGTAATTTCTTCCATTTTGGGACTAATGTAAGATGTTCTTGGTTGGGGCAAAAATTCGATATTGTAGATGATGGCCGGAAGTTGGTTATACATGATGAGAAGGCGAACATTTACATCTTTGATTGTTTTTTGCAAATGTTCTAATTCTTCTAATGATAAATTTAATTTTTTTGTTTGAATGTTGAAATTAAAAAGAATACATCCAACTCCAAATAAAAACATGAATAGTGTATTGATAATGTAACCGATAGGTCTATACCATTCTATCCCAAAAAGATAAGGGAAGGTGAGTCTCTGAAGTGCAATGATCAAACAAATAATTAGGAAAAAAACTCGGAAAGTTTGTGGATATGTGTTTAATTTATAAACAATAACTCCAAATAATACTAAGGCTCCTGCATTAAATAGAGCAGATGGGAGAGCGATCCAAAAAAAACCGATCTCTGTTAAAAGGAGAGTTACAAAAAATACATAAACAAATATCGAAATGGAATATAAATACGTTAGTTTGACTTTTTTGGTGGCAATCGGTGCTATTGCCGCTATTAGAAGATAAGAACCAAAAATGGCACAGCTTTCCGAAAAGAAAAAAAAGATCCTTTCGCTTCCTTCACCGAAGAGATAAAGGGCAAGGTTTCTAAAAACAAGAACAGCTAAAAAAATGGCTGTATAAACTAATTTAACTTCTGATTTCGAATGTTTCGACAGAAAATATATTATAAATGCTAAAGAAGTATTGAATACTACGGATATAATAGTAATTGCAAAGATTACATTTACTTCAAATGGCATCATTATTTTAAAAAAGCTCCGTCCCTAGTTTGATTAGTTGTTCATTGTTGAATGGTTTTAACATCCAAGCATTTGCACCATGAAACAATGCGTTGGAAACGATCTCCGGTTTATCTTCCACAGGTAATGACTGTAAGCCCTTGGCTACTCAATGCTAACCGAACAATTTTTAATACAGCAGAAGAATCATCGACTACAAGAATTGATGTCATAGAGTATTTATGTTAGTTGGGAAATAAGTTTGATCAAAGATTCATTTGCGAAGGGTTTGACAAGCCAACCCACTGCACCTGCGGCCTTTCCTTTGTTTTTCATTTCTTCGCTAGACTCAGTTGTGAGCATAACAATTTTCATGGATTTACCATTGTCTGTTTTGAGAGCCTTTTCCGTTAATTCGATTCCAGTCATACCAGGCATATTTACGTCAAATATTCCTATATCAAAACTAGATGATTCAATTTTTTGAAGTGCATCTGTTCCATTAGTTGCTGAAGTGACTTCATGTCCTTCTGTTGTTAAAACCAAGTTCAATATTTTTAGAACTGCTGGTGCATCATCTACTGTTAGTATTCTTGCCATTTTATTTCTCCTCTTCTGACAATGGGAATCGAATTGTTAAACATATATCTTTTGAATTTTCATTTCGGAAATTATTTTCAATATTATAAATTTGAACATTGGATTTGTGCAGATCCAAAATCTTTTTTACCAGAGGCAACCCAAGTCCAAATCTAAATTGTTCGAATTTCGCATAACTATCATCTACAACCGAGGAAATTCGAAAAAAAGGTTCGAATACAAAACTTTCAAATTTTTCTGGGATTCCATTGGTCCCATCCTGATTCTGATATGCTGGGTTAATTACTTTTAATTCTAAAAAATTTTCTTTGTGAAAAAATATAAGATATATCATATCCTTTTCCTTTGAATATTTGATCGCATTTAAAAGGATTTCACGAATAACATAAGAAAGTTTAGTGGCATCGAAACGGATTTTTTTTCCGATCACCGAAGATGGGATTTGGCTTAAATTTATTTTCTGGGATTTGATTGAAAGCGCTTCATTTAGGGTTTCTAATTCATAATCGATAATGGGAAGAAGTTTAATTGGAGATTCTTGGGTCTCAATTATGGATTCATCGTCTATAACTGATTGCGAAATAGACATACTATCAAACATACTTTTTGCTGCGTCATAATTTTCTGATAATAAATCCATTATTGGTTTTGGAATGGAATAGTTTTTTCCTTCATCATCTAGTTTACTTTTGGCAATGAGAATGCTGACAACACTCATTAGTGTTCCAATCCCACTTCCCTGAAATAAGTTAATATTCATTTGGTGGATTATGTCTGAGGCAATGTTTTCGTTTTCTTTATGTGAGAGGGATTTTTTCCAATCAAAAATTTCAACCATACGTTTGTAGAGGTGATTTTCTGCTTCTAAAACGAATTGTGATTTTAGTTTAGTTAAAAGGTATTGTAGTGATCTGTCTAAAGTAAATTGAAAATGGTTAGTTTCTATCGGTGTTTGGATGAAATCATATACCATATGTTGCTTTAATAAAGATGCCGTGATGTCCCATTTGGTTTTGTCTGTTATTAAGAGAATGAGTACTTGTGGAAAATTTTTTGTGATTTCCCTCAGTTTATTCTGTTTTTCTTCATTCGTTACATCTGCGATATGGAAAATTAAAAAATGGAATTTTCCTCCTTCTAAAGTTTTCGCAATTTCTTCGAATTGAACTACTCTTTCAAATGTATAATTAATTTCTTTTAATAGATCGGAGATTTGTTTAGTGTTTTCACTTTCTAATAATAAACTATGAGGAATCATAATGAAGCAATTTCCTTAATTTTATCTACTATTGAATGTAAGGAAACCTGATAGGAAACAGCTCCTAGTTCATAAGCAACTTTTGGCATTCCATATACAACACAGGTTTCTTTGTTCTGGCCAATGGTGAGGCATCCTTGGTTTTTTAAGGTTAAAAGACCCGAGGCACCATCATTACCCATCCCAGTTAAAATAATTCCGATGCTATTGTCTGCGATTCCAAGTTCTGAAGCAGATTCAAACAAAACATCTACGGAAGGTCTATGCCCATTTTTTTTATCAGTTTGAAAAATTTTGGTGTAATACTCTGAACCAATTTTTTGAATTCCAAGATGGTAATTTCCCGGAGCAATGTATACGTGACCCATTTGTAAAATTTCTTTGTCGATTGCTTCTTTTACCTGAATTTTTAAATCAGTATTGAGTCGTTGTGCAAACAGTGCAGTAAAGTTTTCCGGCATGTGTTGGGCAATGAGGATGGGTGGAAAAGTTTCGTCAATTTCTTCTAATAACTTTCGTAATGCGGTGGTTCCTCCAGTTGAAGATCCAATGAAAATAAATTTCCGTTTAAACGTAGTTTTCGCATTGTTTTTTTGGAGAAAAGACGATTCCGCTTTTTTCGTTAGATGTTCTTTTGTGAGATTGTAATTTAGACTGGCGTGAAGTTTTGAAAGTAAATCTTCTTTGGTTTCCGAAAGGCTTTCCGGAGTGCCAATGGGTTTGGTCACGTAATCAAAAGCTCCCGCTTCGAGTGCTTCTAATGTAATACTTGCACCTTCTGTGGTAGATGAACTAAACATAATGACTGGCATTGGGTATTGGGGGAGGAGTTTTTTCAGAAAAACAATTCCGTCCATTCCCGGCATATGAACATCCAAGGTCATTACCTCAGGTTGTTTATCTACAATTAGATCCCTTGCCTCGTAGGGATTGTTTGCTTCACCGATGACTTCCCAGTTTGGATCAGATTCAATCCAACGTTTGATCATACTCCGCACAGACTTTTGGTCATCCACAACTATAACAGTATGTTTTTTCATATAGTAACCGATGATGATAAATGTTGGCTAATTAGTTTTCTTACATCTAGGATTAAACCTGCGTGACCGTTACCAAGTATGGTGCAACCTGCTAGGCCATTGATGTTTTTAAAAATTGGTGATATGGGTTTGATCACAATCGACTGGTTCCCTAGGATTTCATCAAATACAATTCCCATTTGTTTTTCATGAGATTCGGTAACGATTACATATTTTTCTTTAATGGATCTTTGGTTATTTAAATCGGAATCTTTTCCAAATAATAAGTTTATATCTACTAATGAAATTTGATTGGTTCTGTATTGAATGCTATGATTATTTTTATATAGTTCATTGATTGGTTCATTGGAAAGATACATTGATTCTTTTACATCAATGGAAGGTAAGATGAAATAAGTATCTGATTTTCGAACAACAAGACCTTCGATGATGGCAAGTGTCAATGGAACTCGTATGAGAAAAGTTGTTCCATGTCCATAATTGGAAAATACATCCACAAATCCTTTGAGAGTCGTTACATTTTTTCGAACAACATCTAGACCAACACCTCTGCCAGAAAGATCGGTTACCACCTTTGCAGTAGAAAACCCAGGATGGAATAAAAATTCCCAAACATCTTTGTCTTCCAAGTTTTCAGTTTCCGATTGGTGGATGAGTCCAAGTGATACTGCTTTATTCAATATTTTTTCTCGACTGAGACCTTTGCCATCGTCACGAACTTCGATCCAAACTTCTTTGCCCGATTGGTTTGCTGTGAGTTGAATTGTTCCTTGCGGTTGTTTGCCAGATTCTTTTCTTTCTTGAGGTGTTTCTAATCCATGATCAATCGCATTTCGTATGATATGAACGAGAGGGTCATACATTTCTTCAATGATGGATTTATCAATTTCTGTATCTTCTCCAGAGATACTCAGTAAAACTTGTTTCCCAGTTTTTTTTGCCGTGTCTCTCACCAATCGTTCCATACGAGAAAAAATTCCTGCAATGGGAACCATACGTAAACTTAGTGTAATCTCTTGGAGGTTTCGAATTAATTTTTTTAATTGTAAGGCTGTCTTTTGAAAGTTTTCAAGTTTGAGTTTTGTGATATCTGGGTGATCCGTTACCATTGGTTCTGTGATGACAATCTCACCAACGATATCGAGAAGTGAATCCAACTTATCTGTATCAATCCGAATATCCTTTTTAATTATTGTTTTCTTTTCGGTTTTTAGATTTTCTTCTGATTTTTGAACTGTTTCTTTTGTAGGAGAACTTTCAGTTTTTTGAAACAAGCCAAATTCTTTTTTTGATTGTTCCTTGGAAAGTTCGTCGATAAAAAGACCAAACTCTTCACTGACTTTCGATTTTGGATTATCAATAAATAAACCGAACCCTTCATTTGGGTTTTCTTCTATTTTAGTTTCCTGAAACAATCCAAACTCTGGAACATTTTCTTTGGCAATTAAATCTTCGGACAATTCGGATTGTTTGACTCTTATCAGATCATTTTTTTCGTTTAGTTTGTTTAAAAAATCAGTTTGTTCAATTTTAAAAAAATCACCACCGGATGGAGATGATTCTTCGTGTTCTACTAATTCATTTAAGTGGTCAAGAGCTGTGATGAGTAATTCGAGAGTGTCTTCATCTTGTGCTTCCGGATTGTTTCGTAAATAATCTAAAAGATTTTCTGCGGAATGTGCCATTTTCACAATGGCGGATAATCCAAAAAAACCGGAACTTCCTTTAATTGTATGGAAATGGCGAAATAAAGTATCAAGTAGATCTCTATTTACGAGGCTACCATCTAACGTTGATTTTTCGAATTGAAGTAGATTCTTTTCGATGTTTTCAAGTGTTTCTCGTGCTTCTAATAGGTATTCTAATACATCGTCTCTTTCCATGGATTAATTTCCCGGAATGTCCTTAATTAAAACGGTTTCTTCTTGTGTGAGTAACCTTTGTAGATTGATAAGAATTTTAACGGAATCTCCAACTCTTCCCGTAGCATAGATAAAACGAGAAGATTTTGATTCTCCGATCTTTGGCGCTAAGTCTATGTTTTCTACCGGGATCCGCAAAACATCGTTTACTGTATCAACTATCAGACCTAGTGGCAAACCATCTAATTCTACTAGAAGAACACAAGTTCTTTCATGGTAAGGTTGGAAGTTCATATCAAAACGCAGGCGAACATCCATAACAGGAATGATTTTTCCTCTTATATTGATCACACCTTTTAAAAAAGGAGCCGTACCGGGAATAGTGGTGATGGCTGGAAGAGCCAAAATCTCTGTAAGGTAACGAACCTCAAATGCATAATCCCGATCTTCCAAACTAAAACAAAGATATAAATCTTTCATGGTATCTTCGTCTGCGCTCATATCCCACGATTTTAATTGTTGATTCATGATGACCTACAATATGATTCTTGGCCTTTCAACCCGAGTGAGAGCTGTTGACTTAGATCCTTCCTCTTTCAATTTGAAACTCATAATAACAGAACGCATGATTTCCACTTGGCGTTTTAGGGTTTCACTAGAAGCAGCTACTTCTTCTGCGGAGGCAGCAGTTGTTGAAGTTACGGTTGTTACTTGGTCGATCCCTTGGGTAATTTGCAGAACTGCCGATTTTTGTTCATGGATGGACAATGCTAAGTCTTTTGTAAGATTACTTACATTTTCTGCGCTGTCGGAGATTTTACCAAGAACTTCTGCAGTTTTTTCAGTGGCATCATTCCCGAGTTTGACTTTTTTCATTGATGATTCAATGAGTAAGGTGGTTTCGTCAGCTGCACTTGCACTTTTTTGGGCCAAATTTCTGACTTCTTCTGCAACTACAGCAAATCCTTTTCCATGTTGTCCTGCTCTTGCTGCTTCGACTGCTGCATTGAGCGCTAGGATATTGGTTTGGAAAGCAATGTCATTGATGACTTTATTGATTTTAGAAATTTGATCAAAAGAATTACTAATCTCTCCCATAGCTGAAACTAGGTCTTTCATTTTAGAATTTCCTTCTAACGCTTGTTTTGCAGTCGATTCAGAAAATTCTGTCATTCTTTCTGCATTTTCTGCATTGGCAAGGAAACTGTTCCCAATTTCCGTGAGTGTTGCTGAAATTTCTTCCACTGCGCTTGCTTGTTCGCTTGCTGCTTCCGAAAGTGAGGTACTTGCATCCGCTAATTGTTGGGCTCCCAAATCCACCTCTTGGGAGGTAAAATATAATTTTTCGACTACATCGGATAAGTTGACAAGCATACGACGTAGACTTAGGCCCAATTGGTCTCGTTCTGATTTGAGTGTCACATCTGCACTGAGATCTGAATTGGCAATTCGTTCTAAATGTTCGGCCCGTTCCTTGATAAATGAAACAAGTTCCATAAAAGCTTGTGAAAGCTGTTGGATTTCATTTCCTTCTAAATGTTTTGTATTGGAATGGGTTTTATGTTTTGTCTCTAAGTTTACATCTAAGTCTCCAATGGAAACCATTTGCGCTACTTCTACAATTTTTTTCATTGGAGCGGCAATAGAATCTGAGAAAAATATAGCTATGACAAAAACCAAAACAAAAGCAATGGCTACAACTGCTGTGACAATGGCTAACGAACTTTTAAATTGTGCTTCTGATTTATGGTATTCTTCTTTGGCAACCTTCAGTTGAACACGAATCAAATCATCCAAGTGGTGGGTAAGCGGTTCAAAGATAGGATACATGTCCACCGTGACAAATTTTTCGAGTTCAACCTCGTTTCTTGTTTCTAATAAGACTCGGAGTTGTTTGACACCTGCCTTAAGTGGTGGAAATTCTTTTTCCATCTGATCAATGATCGCTTTTTCTTCTGGAACAAGATACGTTCCCAAATAGACCTTCCAAACGGTATCAGCTTTAGTTTCTGATTCTCTAATTGACTCAAGTGCTTCTTCGACTGTGATTTTTTTGGCACGAACTTTGTTGGCTGAATCAATAATTCCAATCAAATAAGCATCCGATACTTCTTTGATTTGGCTAATCGGAACAACTCGATCTTCAAACACTGTGTGGAGTGAAGCTAAAATTTGTCGTGCTGAATAGAAGCTGGCACCAGCAACAACAATCATCAATAGAATGGTTACCATAAAGGCCAAAAGTAATTTGACTCGAATTTTAAGATCATGAATCCATTTCATAGTTTTCCCCTAGAGGTGGACGGAATTCTAATTCATGAATTGAGTTAGTCAAGTCTTTCCTAATATTAAATTATAAAAAACAAAAAGAGTTAAAAAAGAACTAAAATGTTTTGGAATATCCTAAGCTAACATAGAATAAATGAGAAGGAATCTTTTGTAAGGTATAAGCTTCTCTCAGCCAAGTTTTTGCAATTGCATCTGCTAGGGAATTCCCAGTGTTGATTTGTTCGATTGAATTTAAGATTGAGGTATTGTACGCACCATAAATTCGCGAAGGATTGGTTACTTTCCCATCTTCAGAACTTCGATTCCAGTGTGCTTTGTTTGGATCTCCGCCTGCATATCCATAATAATTATTTGTATCCCAAAGGTAGAGATCGGGACGAAAGATATGTGCGAGTTTGATAAAAAAATCACCAAAGAAAAATGAAGTAGAAGTTGTGATATCTTGGATTCCATTTCGATTGTCAACTGCATTATTACTCATGGCATAACCTAAATTGAAATGAGGCATAATTCTAAAAAATTCTTCTTCTCGGAATGTATAGGAAGCACTTAAGGAAAGATAATTTTTGCCCGCAAGTAACCCTCCATTTTCAGTAGAATACTGTGTGTAATAGGAGAGTGTTGGTTTCATTATTTTTAAAATAGGAAGTTTCCATTGTACAAAATACTCATGCCATACGAGTCTTGTAATGGCATCAGGATTGTTCGTATTCTGTGTGTTATTCGGTCCACCTGAAACATAAAGATTTTGTTTTTGAGTGTTAGGAGAAAGGAGAGAATTTGGTGTTTTTTGGAAAGTATTATAAAACCAAATTCCGACAACAAAATCACCAAACCTGCTGGGATCAAAATGATAACTCATCGAAAAGAACATCCCATCCGAGCGTTTGTTACCGTTTGGCTCTTTTTTTGGCCCATATCCTCCGTTCGGACTGTAACCCATACAGGGATCAGATCCTTCTCCGCCATTGGAGATTCTTTCTTGGATGGAACGAACACAAGGGTCCTGGCCATATGGATCAAAAAACTTTGCTTCTTCACCAGGATACGAAGGTCCAACTCCACCGGGTTTGGATTGTAAAATTCGTCTATCTGAGTCTCTATCGTCTCTGTTTGTTAGTTGAAAGTTCCCAAAAAGAGACCATTGGAATTTTTTTTCAGGTGACCAAACATTGATGCTAGGTTGGAGAGCCGGAGCATAAGTGAAACTTTGGTATGTAGCACCATTCCTTCGGTTTTCGGCTTCTCCTGCAAAGGAATTCCCTCGCCATAAAAAGTCCGAAACTATTTCTGTATTAGTTTCGATGAGGAGAGGTTTTGTTTCATCGAGTTTTGTATCTGACAAAACAGGTATTGAAACGATAAAAAACAAAAATAGAAAACTAAGGATATGGATTTGCGAAAATGGCTTGGAATGTTTCACGAAATCTTCTCCCTCCTTCCTTTCGAATTGGATCTAATAACAAAGTTTCCGATACTCCATTCGAGGTCAGAATGACCCTATATTCATTTTTGTATAAAAAAACATGTACATATTGTGCAAAGGCTTCTGCGTAAGTGTCATCTGCATTGGTTGCTGCATATAAAGACACAAACCCGGTATTGGTTATTTTTTTATAAAGAAGTTTTCCTTCAGGAAATAGAGAAAGAGTCGGAGCACTTTGGTAAAATTTGATTTTGTTTCGTTCAGGAAAAAAAGTCGCCTCATACGGAGAATATGTTTCCGACCACCAGATTCCATCGAATAGAGGAAATTTTCTAAAATCTCTTTGGTCTTCCGAAAAATCAGGAGTATGACCTTTGACGATTGATAAAATATGACCTAACTCATGTAATAAGATGAAGCGAAGAGCCACTTGTTTTGAGTTAGAGTTTTCTAAATGAATACGAATTGAATGTTCTTGGGAAGGAAGGAAGGCTGTTCTTTCTTTTTCTGTTGCCCAGTCATTACAACCTTGTGTGAGTAAATCGGAATCTAAAAAAATAATTCCTCCTATTGGTTTTCCTTTTTCATTTCTCACGATTCCTGTCAGTCCTGTTGAACCTAAGTCTGTTACAAAAAATATTCCATACACATAGGAATCCAAAAGTTTGCTTAGTTCTTTTGGCATCGTTTGATTCATTTGATTGAGTTCCATTTTCCATGGGGATAAATCTTTTGTTGGTTTGGGAATGTCCGTAATTTCATCGATGGCATTGATGGTTGTGAGTGTCTCCAAACGTTTAGAATCCAAGGGATAAACTCTTGAATTCCAAGTTCCTTGGATTTCAGGAAGGTTCTTCGATTGTAATCCAATATTGTTTTTTGCCCAATCGGCGTATGGGTTTTGGGGAAGGGAAAAAGAATTGGGAGTGCAGGCCCAAAAAAGAAAAGGAAAGAGGGATATGAGGTAAGGATTCGATCGCATTTGCCGATTGTATTTCTATATGAAAGGATTTGTTGGTCTATGCTTTTTTTTACCTGGAATCCTTTTCGCAGAAATCAACCCGTGGAATTTACGACCTGACGTTCGGATTTTAACTAGAAAAGAAGTGTCTCATATCGTGATGGAAAGAAGACCTGACCACTATCGGGTAACACTGATCGTTTCCGAACGATTCCCATACAATTATAAAGCCCTCTCACACCCTTTTTTCTTCCGAATGGAAGATGAGAAAAAAGCTTTCGAACTTGCGAATCAAATGGACAAGTATTTGGATTCAGGAAAACCTTTCACCATCACCTTGAATGGATCAGAGATCCAAACTTTGGTATGGGGAGAACCCTGATTGACACGTTCCTTTTATTTATACTTTAAAGAAATATTTCGCAAACCAACGAAAACAGAATGGGAGATTTTAAAGTTAGTAGAAGCCCGTTATGATAAAGAATATACTTATTATATTTTTATCACTCATATCATTGTTTACTCTTTATTAATTGCACCTCCGTTTTCCGAAATCCAAATGCAAATTTTACCTTATCTACTTGGGGTATCTATTGCTCGACTTATTTTACTTTTGCAATTTTATACAAAAAATGTTCCTATACAGAGAGTCATTTACTTCAGCGGATTTGTAGGTGATGGACTTGTTTATATTGTTTTTATGTTGGGAATACATTCCTTCCCATCTCTTGGAAGTTTTTATTTATTAAATTCTTACCTCATGTCTTTTATTTTTCCCATTCTTTTGTATAGTACGAGACTCGATCCTAAGGCATGTATTTTAAGTGCTTCCTATTTTTCTATATTGCATATCATTTATATTTATAATTTACCGCCTTCTGTTTCCGATCAGTTTTCATTTTTTAGTAAATACTTTTTGATTTTAGTGTATTGGGGAAGTGCTGCACTAGGTACAGTTTTTGTTTTGAACAAACGAAAAGACACAACAGATATGTACAATCTTTCTGAAGAAAAAAGATTTATGTTACACGAGTTGGAATTAGCAAAAAAAATACAAGATGCACTTTTTCCAGGGAATATAAAAATTCCAAGTCTTGCCTTTACCTATTATCGCAAAAGCCCTAATGTCATTGGTGGTGACTTTTTTGATTTTGTGCAACTCAGGGAAGGAAACGTAGGTGTATTTTTAACGGATGTAGCTGGGCATGGAATTTCATCTGCGATGGTTGCGTCCATCATGAAGGTTCTTGTTTCTACCATTCCCTATCGTTTCAAAACGGCACCGGCCAAACTTATGGATTATTTGGATGATCGATTGGCTCATGATTTAAACAAATACCATGCTTCAGCGATTTATTTATTTTTTGATTTTATAGAAAAAAAACTAACTTTAGGAAATGCGGGTCATCCTTATTTGATTTTGGCGCACAAAGGGGAGGATTTTCAAGAGTTAGAAACCCAAGGTGCGATCCTAGGATTTAATATTAAAATCCCACCTATTACAGAAAAAACAATATCTATTGCCGCAGGGGATCGATTTTTTATTTATACCGATGGGCTTATTGAATCCACTGACCCTGAAGGAAATTCTTTGGGAACGGAAGGCCTTTTGGCTCTACTCAATCGACATAGTCAAAGTTCCAATATTAAAGAACTGGAAGTAAGCCTTCTCACCGAATTAAAATCCAATTATGGACTCGATAGTTTTTCTGATGACACTATGTTTCTCATATTGGAAGTAGAAGAATAAGGAGAATTCATTTGTCTTTTTTAGATATTCAAATTAAATCCAATTTTGCCCTTGTTACCATCAAAAGGCCAGAGGCCCTAAATGCACTGAACGATGTTGTGATTACAGAAATCGGTGCCATGGTGGATGAGTTGGAATCCAATCTCTCAGTGCGAGGATTTATTCTTACTGGCGAAGGAAAAGCTTTTGTGGCAGGTGCGGACATAGCAAAAATGAAAGAGTTCAATGTCCGTGAAGGTCAGGCTTTTTCTGAACTCGGCCAAACTGTTTTTAGAAAAATGGAACTATCAAACTTGATCTCTATCGCCGCCATCAATGGATTTTGTTTGGGTGGCGGAATGGAACTTGCTATGGCATGTGATATTCGTTATGCGGTAGCTTCTGCTAAATTAGGTTTACCGGAAGTGACACTTGGTTTGCTCCCAGGATTCGGTGGTTCCCAAAGACTTCCGAGACTCATAGGTGTGGGGAGAGCCACTGAACTTATTTTGTCGGGAGATATGATTTCAGCGGATGAAGGATACAGGTTAGGGCTTATTAATAAGGTTGTTGACCCAACCGAGTTATTAAACGAATCAGAAAAAACACTTTCTACAATTCTTTCACGTGGACCTAACGCCATCAAGGCGGCAAAAACTGCCATTCGCCAAGGTTTAGAAACTAATATGGATCGTGGATTGGATTGGGAGAAACAACTATTTGGTGGAAGGTTCGCCGACGAAGAAACGAAAGAAGGTCTTTCCGCTTTCCTTGAAAAAAGGAAACCAAACTTCAAAGGTTAATTTATGAAAACACGGATTGGAATTCTACTTGTTCTATTGACTTTTTCTGTTTGTAAACAAGCAGAATCCTTTCCGACGCAAACAAACACACCCGAAATATTATTTGGTAGTGTTTCTGATCGTGTTTTAAAATTAGAAATTGCCAACACTCCATCTACTAGAGCGACAGGACTTATGTATCGCACTAAACTTGGTGAAGATGAGGGAATGTTATTTGTTTTTCCTCATTCTGATTATTTAAGTTTTTGGATGAAGAACACACTCATCCCTTTGTCGATTGGTTATTTTTCAGAAGATATGCGACTTTTAGAATCATTCGACATGAAACCCAACCAAACTGAAGAAGTGTATAATGCAAGAAAACCAGCGATGTATGCTTTAGAAGTCAACCAAGGTTGGTTCGCCAAACACAAAATTGGCAAAGATGCAGTCCTTACTTTAGAGCGAAAGGTCTCCGCCCGCGACTAAATTTTCTCTTTTTACTTGAATCTATTTCTACAGTTCTTTACCATCCTTTAGCATGGTTGTCAATAATCCTCGATTAATTACACTTTTATCAGAAGAACAAAAAGCCGACTTGGCTTCGATGGAAAAACAATTTGCCCACCATTTGGAATATACCATTGGTAAAAACAGATTTAATCTGAAAAACGAAGATATATATAAAGCACTTGGACATACCATCAGAGACTTTTTAATCGATCGATTAAATGTTACTCACGAACGTTATAGAAATGAAAATCCCAAACGTGTGTTTTATTTTTCATTAGAATTTTTAATGGGACGCACTCTTATGAATGCTCTCATCAATCTTGGGTTATACGAAACAATCCAAGTGATGCTTCGTGGAATTGGTTTTGAACTTACTGATGTTTTAGAATTTGAAACCGATGCGGGACTTGGCAACGGTGGCCTTGGTAGGCTTGCTGCTTGTTTTTTAGATTCGATGGCCACTCTGAATGTCCCTGGATTTGGTTATGGAATTCGTTATGACTATGGAATTTTTAACCAAATTATCGCCAATGGAAGCCAGTTGGAGATGCCCGACCACTGGGATGCTGACGGGGTTCCTTATGAAGTAGTAAGGTCGGATATTTCCTTTTCTGTTGGTTTTTTTGGTCATACAGAAACTAGGGTTTCGGGGAAGGGGAAAATCCAACATGATTGGGTTCCCGATGAAACGGTTCTTGCTTCTGCACATGATTATCCCATTCCTGGATTTAATACGAGTACGGTGAACTATTTAAGGCTTTGGGCTGCCAAATCTTCAGAAGAATTTAATTTAGATTATTTTAACCACGGCGATTATATGAAAGCCGTACAAGACAAATCCATTTCCGAAAATATTTCCAAAGTATTGTATCCCAACGACACCACCGAACAAGGAAAAGTGCTTCGACTCAAACAACAATACTTTATGGTTTGTGCTTCTCTCCAAGATATTTTAATTCAGTTCCGCGAATCGACTCAAAATTTAAAAGAACTTCCAAACTATATCGCCATCCAATTGAATGATACCCACCCAAGCATTGGAATTGCAGAGCTTATGCGAGTATTTTTGGATAACGAAGAAATGGATTGGGAACCCGCATGGGAGATTGTCACCAAAGTTTTTTCTTATACCAACCATACGGTTTTGCCAGAAGCTTTGGAAACATGGCGCGTGGAACTTTTTGAAAAACTTTTGCCAAGGCATTTAGAAATCATTTATGAAATCAACCATCGGTTTTTGACGGAGGTTCGAAGCCGAGGGATTTTATCTGATTTTGAAATTGGACAAGTGAGTATCATTGAAGAAGGAAATGAAAAAAGAATTCGTATGGCAAACTTAGCTGTCATTGGATCTTACAGAGTCAATGGAGTTGCGGAGTTACATTCGGAACTCATTAAAAAAACAATTTTCCAAGCCTTTACTAAAGTTTTTCCTGAAAAATTTAATAACAAAACCAACGGGATCACACCTCGTCGATGGTTACTCCAATCAAACCCAAGTTTGGCGAATTTGATTTCCAAACGAATTGGAAATGAGTTTACAACCGATTTATACAATTTAAAAAAATTGGAATCCTTTGTGGATGATCTCGATTTCCAAAATGATTGGAGAGTCGTAAAACAAACTGCCAAAGACGAATTGGCCAAACTCATCAAAAGTGAAACAGGAATTACCATCGATTCTAAATCACTCATCGATGTTCAAATCAAACGTTTCCACGAATACAAACGCCAACTTCTGAATATTCTTCGTGTGATTGCGTTGTACAGACGTATCAAAGAAAATCCATCACGAGAATTGACACCACGAACCGTGATCTTTGGTGGGAAGGCAGCACCTGGTTATTATATGGCCAAACTCATCATCAAACTCATTAACAATGTTGCTTGGGTCATCAACCGAGATCCTGATGTGGCTGACCGATTGAAAGTGGTTTTTTTACCCAACTACCGAGTGAGTCTTGCCGAAAAAATCATTCCAGGTAGTAATCTTTCCGAACAAATTTCAACTGCGGGGACAGAGGCATCTGGAACTAGTAACATGAAATTTATGTTAAATGGTGCTTTGACCATTGGAACCTTGGATGGTGCCAATGTAGAAATTCTAGAAGAAGTCGGGCCAGAAAATATTTATATTTTTGGACTTCATACAGAAGAAGTGTTTCGTTTGAAAGAAGCCGGATACCAACCTGCTGATTACATTCAAAAAAATGATGAGCTCCACAAAGTGCTTCTCATGATCCGTGAGAATTTATTTTCAATGGGGGAACCTGGGATTTTTGGTCCGATCTATGATAGCCTATATTATACGGATAACTACTTGCTGATGGCTGATTTTGATGCGTATGACCAGACCCAAAACCTAGTAGCGAGAGATTATTTGGACGAAACCACTTGGACCAAAAAATCCATTCTGAATGTGGCAAGGTCAGGCAAATTTTCTTCGGATAGGACCATCAGGGAGTACGCCAAAGAGATCTGGAAGGTTCCTCTCCTTGACACAGTTCCACCAAAAACTATCTACAAATTGCCACAAAACTGAATCGACATAAAAGAACCAGAGTTGTATTGTTCCAAGGAAAGGGTCCCAAATGAGTAAAGGTTATATTATATGTGTCGATGATGAAGTATCGGTATTGGAGACGCTTGCGGAACAACTTCTGGCTCGATTTGGCGAATCCCATATCATCGAGACTGCCAGTAGTGCCGAAGAAGCACTTTCCCTCATCGACGAAATCATCAGTAGCAACGACATTGTTGAGTTGATTGTTTCTGACCAAGTGATGCCTGGAATGAAAGGAGATCGATTTTTGGAGCAGGTGCACCACCGCCTTCCTGATGCGATTAAAATCCTTCTGACTGGTCAGGCAGGACTTGATTCCGCAATCTATGCCATCAATAACGGGGGACTCAGTCGGTATGTCGAAAAACCGTGGAACATTGACGAACTATCCAAAGACATCAAAGACCTACTGGATAAGTTCCGACAAAATTTGGAAAACCAACACCTCATCCAAGCCCTCAATCGTCGCATCATCGAATTGGAATCTGGACAGTAACAAAAAACAAATTTTTATCCTTGGGCTTTTTTTTCTTTCTCTTTCACCAATTTTGGGGAAGGAGAAAGATCTCAGTCCAGAACAAATCTCCAAAAAAAAAGAAGTCCTTTCCAAAATGGTTCGTTATGGAACGAGTCAGGAAAGAAAACAAGCATTAGGTGAGTTGACGAGGTTCCCCAAAGAAAGTGCGAGCGAATTGTATATACTCGTCGGTGAACAATTAAAAACAGAAAAAGATATGGGGATGAAAATCATCCTCTTAAAAACTATTGGTGATCTGGACTTAAAAGAAAACAAAGAAACCATCATTAGTTTGTTTGAAGATTCCAATGAGGACGTTGCCAAACAAGCAGTCACTTCGGCTAAAAAAATGAAATTAGCGGAAGCCACAAACCCCTTACTCGAAAAAGTGAAAAAAGAAGATTTCACAAAGAACTCTAATTCGCTAAGTCTTTATATCAGTGCTTTGGGAGAATTGCCGGAGGGAAAAACAGCTGCGCCATTTTTAGAAACTAAGTTTCGCGAAAAGTTTAATAATGCGGATATGCGAGGGCAAATTGCTTTGTATTTTGGATCCGTTCTTTATGCTGATGCAGAGTCGGCTCTAATGGAAGTTGCCTTTGATGAAATCCAACCCACTACCTTACGATGTTATTCTATGAATACTTTGGGTAAGCTAAAATCTGAAACTGCAAAACCTAAGTTATACGAACTTCTGGATTCATTAAAGAAAACGGCTGGTAAGTTGGATGCGAAAAAAGCCCAATCCTTAAAGATTTACGCCATCGGTGCTCTCGTGACTATGGGAGACAAAGAAGTATTCCAAGAACTAAATGAATTTGCTCGTGATGATGATAGTATGGTGCGACTTCGCGCCATTGAATTTATGGGAAATTTGAAAGATCCCAAAGCCTTAGAATTATTAGAATACAAAAGGGACAGGGACCCGAGTCCCAAAGTACAAAAAGCCGCCAAAAAAGCCATCGACCAAATCAATGGAAAAGAAACGGTTCCCGATGAAGAAAAATCAACAGAGGAAAAACTGGAAGAAGAACCCAAATGAATTGGAAAGTTTTTACTTCTATTTGTATTTGCTTATTGATTGTTTCAAAAACAAGTCTTTATTCGGAAGATAACGGTCGCTATACGGGGCCAATTCCCCGTTCTGAAAAAAGAATATTGGATGGGAAAGCAGAGTTCCTAAAATCAGGAACATTTCCCTTAGAATGGAAACTGTTTTTTAAGGGAAAACAAGGGGATTTTGTTGTTTTTTACGACTTAAACGGGGACGAAATCCACTTTCGGTACAGACGTAATAAATTTGATTTGGATGCTGAAGTTTTTGTGAAGGATTTGTTTTCTGGCAATCCATACCGGGTGAAAGGGGAATGGATCGGTTATTATTTTTATTCAGTAGATGAAAGAGGAAAACGGTCTTCATTACCCACCCCTAAAAAACTCCCGGCAGAACCAAAAGAATTTGCCGATAGACAATCAGTTCCTATCTTTAAATTAATCGAATACATCGAAGTTCGTACGGATGACCTTCTCTATTAAAGATCGATTTTTTGTAATAATTGAAAATTAATAAATAAAATAGGATTCGGATCATTTTCTTTTTCCGAATAACTTACGTTTAATGAAATAAAAGGGCTTACCCATTTGAGTTTGATGATCTCTCCTCTATCGGTTAAGTTAATATTAAAATCTGTTGCATAAGTCCAGTTTTCAAACCAAGCTCTGGTGCGTAAGTTTCCTTCTCTAAAAATAGCACTTAACTCCAGTAAGTTTCCTGTATTTATAGGGATTGCCAATTTCCCTTCCCATTGGCCTCCGTTATCTCTGGATTCAAATCCAAGAGAAACCACTGTTTTTTCTTTTCTCCATTCATAAAATGCCGCTCTTCCAATTTCATTCCATTGGTAGTTCCCTGATTCATTGTATTCTCTATACCTATAAATTAAGTTTCCCCACTCACTCAAGAAAAATGGGAAAAATCCAGATCTCCCGTTTTCATATCGATGGCCTTCTGTAGATCCTAAAAATTCACATCCTATCAAGTGATTGAAACTTGTTCGAACATATCCAAGGACTTGAGGAATTTCTGGTCTCACTTCTTGTGGAGAAACCATCCCATAGAGTAAAGGAGAGTCTCTATACACTGTGGTATCTAAGTATAATTTGGATTCGGGGGATTCTGATTTTAAATAAATGAATCCAACGGATTCTTTTTTGTTGGCTATGGATTCGGATTGAATCTTATGGATTCCTAAATTTTGAAAAGTCCAGGAATCATTGATATACAAACTAGATTTGTTATCCCCTGGTGACCAAACTCCCGAATAGGATTTGTTTGGTGTTACAAAATACAATCCAGGATAAGAAGAAAATGTAGCAGCATGATATATTCCTAATTCAAATTCTTTTCCTTCGTTAAATCTTCGGTAGCCGAAGAAGTTGGAATGTTCGATAGGTTGGGGTAGAGGAGATCCCGTTCGTTCTAACTGAGAATAGAAGTTTGGATCTTTGGCAAAGTAAAAATGAGGAATGGGTTTGTAACGGTTTCCGGAAGTAAACCTCCATTGTTTGAATGTGAGATTGGCTCCATATGAAAAATTTTCATCTCGTTTTTCTAAGATCCAAATTTGTCCGTTCCCTTTCCCACCGAAAAAAAGTGAAGAATGGTTTTTTTCTTTCCTTGGTAAATACCGGACATCCAAGTTTTGATAACTCAATCCAAAAAATAGTTCATATTGATTGTCCAATCCATCTTTGAGTTTTAATCCTGATTCTTTATTATTTTGATGTTCTTCTTTTTTCGTAAATCTTCGGTTCTGTTGAGGAAAGTTATTGCCAACAAACTTTTGTTTGTTGGCATATAGTGTAATTTGTTTTTGTTTCCAAACTTTTGAAACGAGTGCTGCATCCTTTCCTTTGAGTGATTTTTTCCATTCCAAAAACTTTTCAGGTGGTTGTTTTGCTTTCTCTTTCCATGCCGCAGCCAAATGGGGAGGAAACCCCGATTGTAAAAGTTCTGAGATGGAAATCTGGTCCGGCTTTTTTTCTACAGCAGACAAAGTCTGTACGAAAGAAATCCACAAAATAATCGCAATTTTCTGCCAATCCACCAGGATTGAGGTCGGAAATTTCGCTTTTTTGCCCGAAGTCCGATTGCTTTTTTCTAAAAAGGAACATATTCTTAACCTCCCACTGAAAAAAAATCAAACGAGGGCGGGTTTTGTCCCAGGGGAATGCTAAATTGTATTTAGAAACCGATAAAAACGTGAAAAAAATATTGACTTAACTTTCCAAATGTTAAGTAGTGTAAACAAGCGTTTAGTATATTATTGGTATTATTTTTTAGTTTTATGTCGTCTAACATGATGACGGGGAGGAAAAACCTATGATCGTTCGATCCATCCAACAACCCGCTTACAACCGCCACAAAGACTCAGGTCTCGCTGGCCAAGGTCCGAAAAAGGGATTTTCCCAGAATCAAACTGGGAAAACTTTTGAAGAGTATTTACTGGAAGCCTTCCAAGGGGAAGTGGTTCAAAACGGAGAGTGGGTATCGCCTGGTCTTTCCGCTCTTGGCCAAAAGAACCTAAAAAGGATGTAGGATCAAAAACAGGCTTCCTGTTCTAGAACCGGGAGCCGCTAGCCGACAATCAAAGTATGGAGAAAGTATCCATACTTTGGGCTCTTGTTCGACGAGACTATGCACTGCAGTATGCAGGGTCCTTTTTGGGAATTTCCTGGATGTTTTTGCAGAACCTCGTACTCATTAGTTTGTACGCACTGGTTTTTTTGGTGCTCAACTTAAAAACCCCCTCAACACAAGAAGACTTCACTGCTTACCTTTTGACAGGACTTCTTTATTGGTTTCCCATCCAAGAACTACTAGTCAGGGGGACGGGAATTCTTACGGACAATCGAAGTTTGCTCAAACGTTCCAGCCTAGGGATTGATTTATTTTTGTGGATTCCTTATATTCAGTTTCTCATCCATAGCCTTGTTACCTCCATCCCCGTATTTAGTTATCTGGCTTATTCTGGTAAGTTAAACCTTTCTGGAATTTTTGTAGGGTATATGATTCTAGTTTTTGCCGGATTGTATTTGATGTTACTTCTCCATTATCTTTCTAGGTTAAATATTTTATTAAAAGACATTTCACCTTTGATTCGTTTGGTGAGTCAGTTGATTTTTTGGGGAATCCCTGTTTTGTATTATCCCACTGGATATTTAAAAGAGTGGAATCGATTAAATCCATTCACAATTCCTTTGGATATTTTTCGCACTTCCGTCATTCCTGGTTTCACACCCCAATTTGATTGGATTCATATTTTACCGTTTCTCTTTTTTTTCCTTCTAGTTTATTTACTTGCCAAACGTAAATTCCAATCGGTCATTTTGGACCACCTTTAATCTATGCCTTCTGTTGTTTTAGAAAATCTAACAAAAGATTATCATGGATTTTCAAGACCTTGGAAACGAATCCTTGCAGGACTGAGTTTTGGATATTTCGGAATCGATTTGAAATTTACCGCCATACGATCATTAAGTGTTCGCATTGGTTCTGGTGAAATTTTAGGTATCATCGGGAAAAATGGTGCAGGCAAATCCACACTTTTAAAACTAATTACAGGTGTTATCAGTAAAGATAAGGGAAACCTGATTGTGAATGGCTCAGTTCGTGCACTTCTTGAGCTGAGTGTTGGATTCAATCCAGAACTTTCTGGTGAAGAAAACGTATATTATAACGGTCTTGTTTGGGGATATAAACCATCTGAGATCAAAGACCTAATCGATTCCATTTTTGAATTCGCAGAGTTAAAAGAATTTCGAAATTCTCCTTTAAAGAATTATAGTTCCGGAATGGCAATGCGCCTTGGTTTTAGTCTCGCTACAGCAATACGTCCAGATATCTTAATTGTAGATGAAGCTTTGGCGGTTGGTGATGCCAGTTTCCAACAAAAATGTTTGAAACGAATCAAAGAGTTTTCTAATCTTGGGTCTTGTATTTTGGTTGTGAGCCATGATCTTGGGCTCATCTCTTATTTTTGTACAAGGGCGATTCTACTTGATCATGGTACTATGTTGTTTGATGGAAGCCCAAGAGTTGCCATTGAAGAATATATGCATGTATTGGCAAAAAAAACAGAACCCTCATTAATCCCAAATTCTGAATTGATTCAGGATGTTTTGGTTTCACTCCGAAATGAAAAGGGATTAGACACACGGCATCATTTCCTTGGATCCACAGCCACACTGCGAATTGAATTCCAATCAACAAAACAGATCACAGATGCAACCATCGGATTCCATATTGATAGCGAAAAGGGGATTCGTATTTTTGGAACCAATTCATTCCACCTGGGAAAACGAAATTTAAAGATCCTTGAGTCCGAACGCACTCTTGTCGAATTCCAATTTCCTATTCAATTTAGTGATGGAAAATACAGTTTGGGAGTTTCCATTCACAAAGGAGAAACCCATATGGAAGGCAGCTATTTTTGGGCCGAATCCATTTTGGATTTTGAGGTGGAACGAGGGAAAATTGAGAAATTTGTAGGACTTTGTCATTTACCGACAGAATTCCAAATCCAAACCCTTTCCAAATCAGAATAGAAAAACAGTTTCCTTCAAAGGAAAAACCTAAATTCTGGAAATCCTATGAAAGTTTGTGTGGTCGGAACCGGATATGTAGGCCTCGTAGCAGGAACCTGTTTTGCCGAGTATGGCAATGACGTCATTTGTATTGATAAAGATGAAAAGAAAATCAATGACCTAAAACAAGGGATCATTCCCATTTATGAACCTGGGCTCTCTGAACTTGTGGAACGAAACCATAAAGAAGGAAGGCTTCACTTTTCCACTTCATTAAAAGACGGAGTGGAATCTTCGGAATTTGTTTTTATCGCAGTGGGAACACCAACCTCTGATAACGGTTCTGCAGATTTACGATTTGTTTTTGCAGTAGCTGAAGAAGTCGGTAAAACGATGAACGGATACAAAATCATCGTCGATAAATCAACAGTTCCTGTTGGTACTGCAGATCAGGTAAAAGCTATAGTTGCAAAAAACACAAAACACCCGTTTGATGTTGTTTCCAATCCAGAATTTTTAAAAGAAGGCGCTGCGATTGATGACTTTATGCGTCCCGAAAGAGTTGTGATAGGTGCTGAATCTGAAAAAGCTGCCAAAAAAATGAGCGAATTGTATTCTCCATTCGTGCTTAATGGCAACCCAATCATAACGATGAGTATTCGTTCCGCCGAACTTACAAAATATGCATGTAATGCCTTCCTTGCTACGAAAATTTCATTCGTAAATGAAATCGCAAATTTATGTGATGCGTTAGGCGCAAATTATGATGATGTGCGAAAAGGAATGGGAACTGATTCAAGAATTGGACGTCAGTTTTTATACGCAGGGATTGGTTATGGTGGATCTTGTTTTCCTAAAGATGTAAGAGCGTTACTTCGAACTGCAGAAGAAGTGAGTGCACCAATGCATATCATTCAATCAGTAGAAGATGTAAATGAAAAACAAAAAACTCGTTTAACCGATAAGATTTTTGAACATTTTAAATCAACCGATATGAAAGGAAAAACTTTTGGTATTTGGGGATTGGCATTTAAACCTGGAACCGATGATATGCGCGAAGCTCCTTCCATTCCATTGATTTATGAGTTACATAAAAATGGAGCAAAAATCCAAGTGTTTGATCCTGCTGCAGCTGAAACATCGAAGTACTATTTTGATGGAAAAGTTGAATACAAAAAAGATGCGTATTCCGCCCTCCAAGGTGCAGATGCGATGCTTCTATTAACAGAATGGAGAGAATTTAGAGAACCTGATTTTAATAAAATCAAAAGCCTTTTAAAATCTCCTCTAGTATTTGATGGAAGAAATCAATACAAACCAACGCTTATGATTGAGTTGGGTTTTACTTATTACTCAATCGGAAACCGATAATTTTTTTTAGCCCAATCAATCTAATGAGTTGTTTGGGCTAAAATCCTCTTTCTATTTCAGACAAAGCTTCATTACACATCGATTTATCCGTCTCCGTGACTAATAGTGGTTTAACCTCAGTTAAAATCGACTTTGCCAGTTTTAATTCTCCCGCTTCCTTTAATGTCAGACCATAGTATAGTTTAGCTGTAGTTTTGCGGTTTGATGTTGGGTATGATTCTAAAAACTCTTTCCATGATTTTGCTGCAGTCTCTTTAGGCCCATGTATGGATTTAACCAAGTTGAGATTAAAATGTGCATTTTCTTTCAGAACCGATGCAGGTTTTGATTTTTGAATTGTCTCTGCAAATTGAAGTTCTGCTTTTTCAAATTCTTTGTTTTGGAAATACAATAAGCCCAAACGAAAATGAATGTCTGGGATATTTTGATTTTTTCTAAGTTCCGTTTTGAGATAAGATTCCAAATTTGGCTCTTGTAGGATTCTTTTGGAAACTACGATAATATCTTCTTTTGTTGCGAGCCCTGAAATCTTTGTAACGTAATTTCCGTCTCCATCAATGAATAGGATTGTTGGATAACCTTCTATATTGTATTTTTTTCGAAGGTTTGGAAACTCTTCTCCATCTAACCGAACTCGTACGAATTGGTCCAATACCTTACTAACTTCTGGATCAGGAAAAATTTCCTTTTCTAAAACTAAACAATATGTACACCAATCAGCAAATACATCAACAATGATGAATTTTTTGTCTTGTTTGGCGGTTTCGAATCCCTTTTGGATTGAACTTCCCCAATTGGATTCGGAAAAAAGCGAACTCGAAATAAGAAAGAAAAAAATTGGCAGAATCTTGCGAACCATCTATTGAATTCTATTGTTTTTCCAATCGTTTGAATAGTCAATTTTCGCTTTTTCGAAATGGAATGGGCAGTTTCTATGGTCGCTAGAAGGTCGAAATATGGATTTTTTACTGAAATTGGAAGAACTACTCCGCAAACGTAAGGAAGAATTACCTGAAAAGTCTTATACAGCGGAACTCTTCCGTGATGGTGTTGATAGAATCCTTAAAAAAATTGGGGAAGAAGCAGGTGAAGTGATCATCGCTGCAAAAAATCCGAATGAAAAAGAACTGATTCACGAAATTGCTGATTTAATTTTTCATTTAGAAGTTCTTATGGTGGAAAAGGGAATTAGTTTATCTACCATAGCCAAAGAATTGGAAAAAAGACACAGCTAACAATTGTTTCCCGTTGGGAACATGATGAAAATATTCCTGTATTTGCTTTATCCCTTTAGTTTGTTATACCAATTTTTGTTTTGGTGGCAACAAAGAAGAGTTACACCCTACCGTTTGCCGAATGTTCTTGTTGTCAGTGTTGGTAATCTCACTGTCGGAGGAACAGGCAAAACTCCTTTTGTTCAATATTTGGTTCATTTTTTTAGAAAAACATACCCGGGTTATGCGATTACAATTTTGTCTCGCGGATATAAAGCTGAAAAAAGTAGGGAAGGGGCCATTCTTCCGATTGAATCGAATCCACAACTATACGGTGATGAACCAAGCCAACATAAAGAAATGTTTCCTGATGTGCAGGTGATTATTGGTCGAGATCGGAAAAACTCTTTTTTAAAATACAACAAATTCCAATCTTCCAAACACATAGTAATTCTCGATGATGGATTCCAACACAAAACCTTAAATCGTGATTTCGATTTCGTATTATTGGATGCAAATTCTCCTTTTGGGAATGGATTTACGATTCCTTTAGGTTTTTTGAGAGAACCGATTCATCATTTGAAAAGATCAGATGCCGTAGTAATTACCAAACTAACTAATCGCAATAAATTGAGTATAGAAAAATATAAGAATATACTTAATCGATCAAAGATCCAAGCCCCAATCTTTCACTCTACTTTTGAAGCTTCAGTCAGAGAAGTGATTTTGAATCGAGGTTTTATGCAAAAACCATACACTTCTGGCGTTGGTGATAAATACTTTTTGGTAACAGGAGTCGGCAATCCAAAACATGTTTATGAAACTGCACGTACTTCGCTTGAATCCCCATCAATCCGAACCAAATTTTTCCCTGATCACTTTGAGTTTTCCGATAGTTCTTTGGACTCTTTATTAGAAGAAATTCAGAATGGAGAGTTGTTGATTACTACTGAAAAAGATTGGGTGAAGATGCGAATGAATTCTAGGTTTGTTCAAACATTAGAAAAAAAGAAAATTCGTGTTCTGTTAATACTGATTCAAGTGGCTATCAAAGAGGATAAGGAAATGGAATCTATGTTAGTTGCTCTCGTTTCCACATACGAAGCAAAAATCGATCAGGTTTCAAAGATTTAAATATAGATTCAGACGTTATGTTTTGACCTTCAAATATAGAGGAAACCAATATCTCTGCAGCATAAAGCGCATGAGTTAGCCCTCTCGAACCAAGGCCATTTAAAATCCCAACCGATTCATAATAAGGAATTTCCATGTGTTTTTTACCTACTTTCAATAGGTTTTGGTATTTTACGGTTAAATCAAGTTTTGAAATATTTGGTAATTTCCCTGCAATTGGATGTCTATCTTGTGATTGTGTGCGATAACTAACACGTGTCGGAAACAAACTGGGGTTTTGTTGTCCCCACTTTTCTGAAAGTTTAGGCAGTTTACTTGTTAATTTTTCCCAAAGTAAAATTGATTCCTCTGGTCTTGGGTTTTCTTCTAGTTTGAATTCATCGAATGTTGCCCCTAACACTTGGTAACCGTTAATTGCGGAAGTGATATAATCGCCATAGAGAATTCCATGGGCATTGGTCGGGTTTTGTTCTGGAAATTTCAGGATTTGCCCTCTCACTTTTTTTAATGGTAACCAATTTGAGCGAGGGTCACGAGCAAACTGAAATCCTTGGCTTAAGAATAAATAATCGCATTGAATTTCTCCCACTGAGGTTTGGCAAATAATCTTTGAATCGCTTTCTAATTCTTCCCAACTAAGTAACTTACATGAATACTTTGTTTCTGGATTAGAAATGGTTAAAATTTGTTTGGTTAGATCAACTGGAGATACGGATTTTCCGTAAGGAAAAAAAATTGCAGGTAAACCAGAAAAAGGTTCTAACTTTTCATTTGCAACATGAGTTGGTATTTGATGAGATTTGAGTGCATTCGAATAACGATCATAAGCCTCTTCCGAATCCATTAAAAAATAAATACCATCTACATGAGGAACAAAAGATTTTAAATGAAATTCGTCCCAAACTGAAAGGAAATATTGAAATGCTGCAAGTGAAAATTCAGATTCGGCTAGTTTATGTTTCGTGAGGAAGGGATAAATAACTCCAATCGGGTTTCCACTTGCGTGTCGAGCGGGACCTAGTTCTGAGTCGATGAGAATGGTTTGGATATTTCTTTTTTTCAGTGCAAAACAGATACTCGCTCCCGAAATTCCAGCACCTACTACAACGGCAATTTTTGTTTCGTTGTTCATTAAATCTTATTCTAAATATCCTGAAATCATTTCTCGTTTACGCCCGAATCCTTTTTTCTTTTCAACGACAAATCCAAGTTCGGCGAGGTTTCTTCTCAAAAAACCTGCGGAAGAGAATGTTGCAAAACTACTTCCTTTGAAAGACTTTTCTTTTACTAAATTTAGAGTTTCTTGAGACCACATCTCCGGATTTTTTCCAGGCGAAAACCCATCCAAATACCAAACGTCTATTTCGGGAAACTGAGGGAGACAAATTTTGATATCACCAAAAAAAACTTTTAATTCAAAATAACTTTGGAGTTTAGGATGTTCCCAGCGATAAGTCCAGAGATTTTGTTGGTTATCTTTTTGCCAAATTTCCAAAGCCTTTTCATAAGATTGGATTAGTTCTTCAAACCATAGTTTTTTTTCCGGATAACTCTTGTTTAATGAATTAAAGACTTCCTTTGCTACAGGATAACCTTCCAAACTGATGAACTCTGTCGGTTTTGGGGAATCTATGGATTCCCAAATTTCTAATGTTACAAATAAATTGACACCCGATCCAAATCCTAATTCTCCGATTCGCAAATGGGAACTATCGTTATTTTTTAGTTTGGATTCAACATTGTTTCCTTCCAAAAATACATAATTCGATTCTTCCCAGCCTCCTTCTTTGGAAAAATATATATCATCGAATAACAAAGACACTGGCACACCATCTTGGAATTTGATGGCATTTTTGGAATGGGCGGGGGAGGTCTCAGGTTCCATCGGGATCGTATCCCATCTTTCGGTGCTTGCTTGCGTTGGAAACCCAATCTTTTTTAGCCCTCGCAATAAAAGGTAACTCACTTACTTTTTGCAGTGATTTTCTTTGGAGACTCAGTTTCCAAGGTAATTGGGGCTCATTTGAAATTAGCTAACAAAAGAATACCAATTTCCATGGAGACTGGCACTCATTCGAAAGTGCCTTTCCTAAGTAACCGGCTTTCACAAGTAACTCGCTCACAAGAGAAAACCCCACGCCAAAGTAACCCCCTTTCCTTTCCCCTGCAAATCCAACTTCGTCATATACCAAATTTCTAACGTTTCTCCCATCTTTATAGGTTCTTTAGAGGAATTTCCATTTTTTGGTTTGTCCATTCTCTGAATTTATTATGTCTCATAAAAAAGGCTTTCCAAAAGGAGGGTACTCTTCATATTTTTCCCAGGTTCGGGGGATATTCTATGGATTTTGTAAAAATCCGGGGCAAAGACTTACAAGACTGCATCATGCAGATGAAAATGAAATACGGTCCAGAGGCTCATCTCTATGACCAACGAGTGATCACGGAAGGTGGGCTCTTTGGTACGGGGCTTATGGCCCAAAGAATGTATGAAATTGATGTAGGTGTTCCAGAAAAACAAAATTCGAAAGAGAGAATTGAACGTAAGTTAAAGGACCTCAAAGAACTTATCAAACAAAAACAAAAAACAGAATCCCTACCTGAATCTAGTCTTGTCGGAATTGGTTCGAACCAATCCTCGCTTGGAAATGGAGGGAATCATCATCTTCGCAAAAAAAACATCGATGCCGTCCGTCCTTTTTCGGAGCGTCGTCGCAGACAAAATCCCCCTGTTTACGAAATTGAAGCGGAAGAGGTAAGATCTGTAGGTTTATCTATTTCGGAAGCCAAAGATTCCATTCCAGAACTAACAACACCCACCAAACCTCAATTACCGGAAAGACACCCTCATATCCAAAGACTCGTAGATCGACTGTTAAATGAAGGTTTATCTTCTTCCTTTTTGGAAGAAATGGCAATCGCTTTAGAACGTAGGTTATCTGCAGTGGATCTCACTCGTTATGCGAATGTGACTGATAAAGCTGTGACCTATTTAGAAGAAAGGATCCAAATTGATTCTGACTTGTTTAGTGGGACGCCACGCGGAAAACGAAAAGTGATATTTTTTGTAGGACCAACTGGTTCAGGTAAAACAACATCCATTGCTAAACTCGCTGCCAAGTATAGTTTGCATATGGGTAAAAAAGTTTCCCTGTATACGACTGACAACTACCGAATTGCAGCCATCGACCAACTTAAGTTTTATGCTGACGCAATGGGACTTCCCTTTTATGCAGCGAAAGATTTACGTAAGTGGAAGGAAACCATTGTTCGCGATGGATCAGAACTGATTTTAGTAGATACTGCTGGATACTCTCATAGAAAGTCAGAAAACCTAGAAAAACTTCAGGAATTCTACCAAGTATTTGGGGAAAAGGATTATATTGAAACAGTCTTAGTGCTTTCCTCCACGGTCTCAAAAGACAATGCGCTTGCCGTAGCCAATGCCTACGAATCGGTGGGATACAAAAGAATTTTATTAACTAAGCTGGATGAAGCAGAATTTTTAGGTTCTGTAGTGGAATTAGCCGATACTATTCACAGGGAATTCGCATTCTTAAGTGTAGGCCAGGATGTTCCTTTTGACATCCTAAATGCCTCGAAAAAACTTCTTGCCGAATGTGTGATTTTTCCAGAAAAATTGAAAGGGATAGCGGGGGAGGTCTTCGAAAAGACCGTGTAACCAACTTCGTTATCCTTAAGGCCTAGGGGTAACGATGGACCAAGCTGCAAATCTTAGAAAGCTCACTGAATCTGGTGCTGGATTAAAACTTGTTCAACCCCAGGACACAGTGAAAAAAACCAAAATCATTGCTGTAGCATCTGGAAAAGGTGGAGTAGGAAAGAGTACAGTCTCTGTCAACCTCGCCATTTCCATAGCTAAGACTGGACTCAAGGTTTTGATCTTTGATGGTGACTTGGGTCTTGCCAATGTCAACGTCCTTCTCGGCATCATTCCGAAATACAATTTATACCATGTGGTGAAAGGCCATAAGTCTCTAAAAGACATCGTGATTTCCACTCCGGAAGGCGTAGACATCATTGCAGGTGCCTCTGGGTATTCCCAACTAGCCAATCTCAACGAAACTCAAAGAAACAATCTCATCAAAGGATTTGCAGAACTCGATCGATATGATGTCATGATCATTGACACTGGTGCCGGGATCTCTGCCAACGTGATTGGTCTTGTGATGCCTGCAGACGAAGTGGTTGTGGTCACAACACCAGAACCAACTTCCATCACAGATTCTTATGGCCTCATCAAATCCATTGTTTCCCAATCCAAAGACAAAAATTTAAAAATCATCGTCAATCGTGTTCGTTCTGCCATTGAAGGGAAAAAAGTTGCTGACCGTGTCATCGACATCTCTGGTCAATTTTTAGAAGTCCAAGTGGAAAACTTGGGATTTATTTTCCAAGATGAAGAAGTAGAAAAATCAATTCGAGAACAGAAACCATTCATTATCGGAGCTCCTCGCTCTAAGGCAGCCGCTTGTTTGACCAGAGTCACTCACACCCTCTTACAAACCGAAGGTGGTTTTTCTGATGAAGAAGGACTCACTGGTTTCTTTAAAAAATTCTTCAGCTTCGTTGACTTCAAAGAGAAGGAAATGGAAGAGAAGATGGAGGAAGACAACTAAGTGCAGATCGGATTTGTACTGGGATTTGCGGTTCTCGGAGCCATCATCAGTTCCGTTTGTGGGTTTCTTGTTGGAAACCGACTTGGATATATCTTTTTTGTCTCACTCATTTCTACCTTTGCCTTTGGTGGTTTGGGATTCGGTGTTTTTACTGTCTTACAAAAGAAAGTCCCTGAATTTTTAGAGTTCGTATCCACATTCTCAATTGGAGGATTTGGTGGCGAAAGTCATTCTGATGACTTAGATCACGACCACGGTGGGATGGACTCGTCTCGTTCCGAATCGATGGGCTCTGATGACTTTGGAGTCCAACCGATGGGGGATGCAGCTATGGATGCAAAACTTGCCATGGCCAAGTCAGGAAAATTTGGAGATCACATCATTGTGGACAAAATTGCGATCAAAAACGAGCCAAAACTCATGGCAGAGGCCATCCGAACCATGATGGCCAAGGA
This sequence comes from Leptospira harrisiae, assembly GCF_002811945.1. Lineage (NCBI taxonomy): Bacteria > Pseudomonadati > Spirochaetota > Leptospiria > Leptospirales > Leptospiraceae > Leptospira > Leptospira harrisiae. The sequence goes on from NZ_NPDX01000001.1 coordinate 771,464, forward strand.
TGACACCCAAGAGAGTTGAAAAATTACCGTTTTTAGAGGACATAAGAAAAAATCCTCTTGTAATTTCCTCTTCTTTACGATTTTTTCTATAAAGTAAAGAGATTCCGTACTTCGGTTCCCTATGTCAAGATTGCTAGACAAATACAATCAGTTTGATGAGACAGATCTTTGGAAAAAATACCGTGTCACAAAAGATGCGGAGATCCGAAGTTACCTTGTTGAAAAATATTCTCCTCTCGTCAAACACGTGGCAGGGCGAATTGCAATTGGTATGCCTCAAAATGTCGAATTTGAAGACCTCGTTAGTTACGGCGTCTTTGGTCTGTTAGATGCCATTGAAAAGTTCGACCCTTCCCGAGAAATTAAATTCAAAACTTATGCGATGACCCGTATCCGTGGGTCCATTTTTGACGAACTAAGAAGTGTGGATTGGATCCCTCGTTCCATCCGTCAAAAAGCAAAACAACTCGAAAACATCATTGCCATGCTTGAAAACAAAGAAGGCAAAAAAGTGGATGATGAAGAGATCGCTAAAGAACTCGGCGTCTCCATGGAAGAATACAATTCACTCCTAGCAAAACTTTCTGGAACCTCGCTCGTTTCTTTAAATGATATTTGGTTTCTCGGTGATGAGAACGATGAAGTTTCCTTTATGGAAACTCTCGAATCTCCGATGAATATGAACCCTGACAATATCATCGAAAAAGAAGAAATCAAAAATGTAATCGTTGAAGCCATCCAATCTTTGCCGGAAAAAGAAAAGAAGGTTATCGTTCTTTATTATTATGAAGACCTCACTCTCAAAGAGATAGGTGAAGTTTTGGAAGTTACGGAATCAAGAATTTCCCAACTTCATACAAAAGCAGTCGCAAGACTTCGCAGTAAACTTTCAAAAGTAAAATCCGCGATCCAAAAAAGGTAAATAAAAATGTCTCTCTCTGAATTTCTTACAGAGGAACTGAAAGAGTTCGATCGTAAGGAAAAAGAACAAGTAGAAGTCATTGCCGATACCATAGAAGAGTGTCTTGCAATTGCGTCGCAGCACTTGGGTCGCAAAGTTCATGAGATCGATTATACTGTTTTAAAAAGAGGAAAGAAGTCTCTTTTCTTTTCAGAACCTTACCATATCCGAGCTTCCATCATCCCAGATGACATGTTATTAGATGAACTAAGTCTTTTGGATGAACATCTAACGGGCGGTAGTGGGAAATTAGTTTCAAAAGATTTAAAAGAACTAGTCACTCCTAAAAATAAAGATGGTCGCGTTACAGTTAAGATATATAGAACCGGTGTTTTTTTAACTGTTTATCCTCCTACTGGTGAAGGATTGGAAATGACAATGGCTGATGTTTCCAAAAAACTTTCCTTTCGAGGAGTTGCTGGTGTTGACCAGACCTTAATCAATAAAATTCTCAAAGAAAAAAAAGGGGAACCATCCCTCATCTCCAACCAAAAACCAAAGGCCGGAAACGATTCTAGTTGCAACGTTGAAATTGCACAAGAAAACATGCGTGCCTTTGTGACTGTTTTTCCTGCAAGGCCAGGTGGACGTGATTTGGAAGTTTCTGATATCGTTGCTGCTCTCAAAGGAATGGGGGTTGCTTTTGGACTCAAAGAAGATGAAATTCGAAAATACTTAGACGAAGATGTAGTGAACAAACCTTTTATCGGGGCCGAAGGTGATTTCCCTGTAAATGGTAAAAATGCGGAAATCAAATACTATGTTCGTACAGAAAAGAAAATCAACTTCAAAGAAGATCAGTCGGGTCGTGTTGATTATAAAGACTTAGATATGATCGAAAACGTTGTCGTCGGACAACTGTTAGCCGAAAAACTTCCTGCAGAAAAAGGAAAGTTTGGTCGCAATTTATTCGGAATGGTATTACCTGCCAAAGATGGTTTGGATACCGAACTCAAACAAGGGAAAGGAACAATTCTTTCCGAAGACAAAATGCGTCTTACCGCAGAAGTCAACGGGCAGGTGTTATATGCAGCTGGTAGACTTTCTGTAGAAACGGTTTACCGAATCAATGGAGACGTGGGCGTTCGGACAGGAAACGTTACCTTCCTGGGTTCTATCATCATCACAGGAAACGTAGAAGATAACTATTCTGTCAAAGCGGCGGGTAATATTGAAATCTACGGAACGGTCCAAAAGGCTATTGTTGAAGCCGATGGCGATATCATCGTACGCCAAGGGGTGACTGGTAGGGAAGAGGCACGTGTGGAATCCACTGGAGGAAACATTGTTGCGAAGTTCATCCAGAACGCCACTTGCATTACAGAAAAAGACATCATTGTCCAAGAGGGAATTTTACATTCTCATTTGATGGCGGGGGGCAAAATATCCTGCAAAGGAAAACGAGGCCAAATTGTAGGAGGGACCATCCAAGCGGCCCAACTGATCTCGGCCAAAATCATCGGTTCCCAAGCCAACCCACAGACCGACCTCATCGTTGGAAACAATCCCAAAATCTTAAAGCAGATCCAGGAATACGAAGAAAAACGCAAAGAGAACCAGGATAAGCTGGACCAACTCACAAAGACCATGCGTACTCTCAAAGCGAGAAAAGAAGCGGATCCTGCCAGTTTTACCGCAGAACAAGACGCCCATTTACAGAAATTGGAAGCTGGCACCAAAAAATTAGAAAAGCGGATTGCAGAGGCCGGAAAGGACATCCAAACTCTAACAGAATATATGGATGAACAGGCCGCCAGTGGCCGTATTTCGGTCGAGAAGACCATTTTCCCAGGTGTTACCATCCGCATCCGCAATGCCGAATTCAAACTCCGCCACGAGACCAAAGCCAAAACTTTCTACGAAGAAGAGTCCCAAGTCCGTAGTGCTCCATACGAAGATCCAGACGAAACGAAAAATGACTGGAGAAAAAAGAGAGGGCGTGGTAAGTCTAAGAATTAAGAGGGTTCCCGATGATTCTAAACGAAAACTTCGCGAGTATCGCCCACCACTACGATTTTGCACGTAGGGCACAGGCAGAGAATCCTTTTACCCACCAAAACCAGGTGGTGGAATTGCAAAAGGTAGTGATCCAAACCCAAAATAGAGCCCAAACGGTTCCAGAGACAAAGTCAGGTAACCAGGGTTCGGCGGCGAAACCGAAACAAGACAAAGAAAATTCGGTTCACGCTTATTCCAAAGAAGGAGTCATTTATGATCGTCCCAATTTGGAAAGAGGATCTCGTTTTGATTTAAAAGCTTAAAGTCCTTACTCCGGAATGTTGTTGGAAATGTTCTGCAGGAGAGCGACATGGAACTCTTTTCACTTGTTTTAATCAATCTACTATTTTGTGGGATGATGTATGTATTTATCTCTGCAAAAGTTCAAAAAGCAGTCGGGGAATATTACGATAAAAAATTAAACCGAGCTATTGATATGGCCACTGCGGAAACCATTCGTGAACTAGATGCAACGGTAGCTGTTATCGAATCTAAAATGGTGGCTCTACGTTCCATGATGGAAAAGGGAGAAGTATTGGTAAAAGAATTTAAACATTACCAATCAACTGGACTTTCCATGAAATCAGAGTTAGTCCCCGAGCCAAACAAGGAAGAAGAACCAACTCTTGATATCAAAGAACAAAGGACGGGGATTGGAAAAATTTACCAATCCAACCAAATCCCTGTTCCAAGTGATGATGTAGAAACAACGGAAGGAGCCGTGAACCAAGCATTTGGAAAACTAGGCAAAGCTGTTAAGGGAATTTTTGGAATGGAAGCGGTGAATTCTCCTTCTGCAGAAGCAATTGATAATTTAGAAGTTCCCACATTCCAACCTAAGATGAATTATACGGTTGGAGGGAATCCTTTTACAGAAGAAAATCCGACAGATTTAATACGTAATGAACTCACTCAGGGTCAGAAAAAAAGAGATTTTTTAAACGAAGTATCAAAAGCAAATGACCCGGCCTTTGCCTCGTATCAAAAAATGAGTTTGGATAAAGTGGATCTTTCGATTGAATCGGCTTTGGAAGAACTTGCTCCATCAGCAACAAAGATTGATAAAGTGGTTCATCTCATCAAAAAAGGATACAAACATGATGAAATTTCAGAAGCGATGAATATTGGCATTCATGAAATTCATTTAATAGAAACGATTCGACTTGATCGATCTAGAAGAATCTAAAAATATGTTTCCATGTCTTCGTTTCCAGTACTCAATGTTGGATTTTCTAATGTAGTATTTGTATCGAAAATTCTTACCATCCTTCAGGCAGATTCTGCAGGTGCTAAACGGCTCCGTTCAGAAGCAAAATCAGAAAGTAGGCTCATTGATGCTACTAGTGGACGGAAAACACGTTCCGTCCTTGTTTTAGATTCAGGCCATGTCCTTCTCTCAGCCATTCGACCAGAGAGTTTATCCAAACGTTTAGAATCTGGGGACAACCATATTGGCGAGGGAGAGGAGGAACAAGAAGATTGAACGTTCGTCCTAATTTATATATTATTTCTTCTGTAGCTGGAGGTGGAAAATCAACCATCATCGCTGCTCTTCTCAAAGAATATCCAGATTTTTATTTCTCGGTTTCTTGTACCACGAGAGAACCAAGACCTGGTGACATCGAAGGAAAAACATACTATTTCCTTTCAAACCAAGAGTTTCAAAAACGAATTGCCGCAGATGAATTTTATGAATGGGCAGAAGTGCACGGAAATTATTATGGAACACCGAAAGGTCCGATTTTGGATGCCATTCGTGATCACCGAGTGGCACTTTTAGATTTGGATGTACAAGGTGCTAAGTCCGTAAAAGCCCTTCGTCCAGAGTCTGTTACTATTTTTATTGAACCGCCGAGCCGGGAAATTTGGATAGAACGTCTGATCCGCAGGGGAACTGATTCCCAAAATAGTATTGAAAGAAGGATTGAAAACGGAATCAAAGAATTGGATGAAGCACCAAGCTTTGATTATGTGATCGTGAACGATCAACTGGAAGACGCCATTCATGACGTCAAATCCATCTTGTTCGGTTTAAAAACTAAACCTTAGTCAAAAAACCAATTTAAGATAATTATTTTTTCTCCTATGGTTCGTCATTGTCCTCATCAATACTTTTGCCGTAATTCGGAACATTTTTAGAACCGGCATCCAGCCACTTATTGGAAATCACTGACCTTCTTTCTGCAGGAAACAAAGTAAGTAAGTAAGTTGTAATGGTTTGTCTTCCTTCTTCTTCGGCATCTTTATCCATTTGTTCAAACACTTCAATGATATCGTAGTCTGGCCAATTGATTAACATATCTCTTGCCGATTCCGGTGGCATATTGGCAACTTTGTTTGCGAGAACTTTTACTTTTTCTGCGCGGGCATTGTCTTTTTTAAGTTTGTCCGCCATTTCTTTTTCTTTTCGTTGGATGCCTTCTTTGAGTTCTTCCAAACGTTCTTTGTCAGCGTGAAGTGAAGAAGATTTTTCTTCTAATTCTCGTTTCATTTGTTCTAGTTCTTCGCGATCTGCAATCAGTCTTTCTTTTGCTTTTTCCATTTCCAACTTTTCAAGTTCCGTTGGAGAAAGTAAGTCTTGGTTTACAAGGCCTGCTTGTTTTTTTAAGAAGGGAAGATAGTCTTCTGCATTGATGACTTGGAAGTAATCAAATACAAAAAAACCGATGGCGATTAAGAAAAAAATGAGTACGATTAAAAAGAACGATCTTGTGCTATCGGTTACACTTGCCATTATGATTTGCCTTGTCCTAGGTAATATTTTTCATAAAAATCACGAAGAGTTTTGAAGTCGGATGTGAGTTCGTCACCTCCGTCCTCTCGATTCAAAATTTTGAAAGTTCTTGGAATTTTATTAGATTTTGAAGGTCCGTAACTTTCTGTCGAATCGAATAATGATTGTTTGCTTAACTGAAGATTAAATTCTTCTACTTCTCTTCGTTCTGCTCGGTTTCGTTTTTTCTTCCATTCTGCAAATCGTTTGTCTTTTAAAACTTCGATTACCTTTTTGTTCATTCGAGCCACCATCACATCCTTACGAACCAAATTTACTTCTTGGTTTTGTGTAGTGATCCTCTCCGCCAACTCTTCGTTACGACGCATTAGACCCTGGATGTATTGTTCGATGGAAAGATAATCGGAAAGACTTGTCCCTACTTTTGAGGAGGCCAAAATTGCTTCATAGGAAGATTCGATTTCACGTTCATTGGATTCTTTTTCTCCAATCAGCGCATTGAGTTTTGAGACAACAGAAGAGAGCCGCCGGATTTCTTCTTCTTCCCGCCAACCTCGTAATTTGAGGACTGTCTCTAAACTAAAACGAAATCGTTTCACACCTGTCTATTTCTTCGGTTCTGAATAATTTTTGTACTCTTTTTTACTCGTATTTTTAAAAAAATGAGTAAAACTTGCAATATTGTCCTATAAATACTTACAACTTTTGATTTCTACCAGTGTGGTTTTCTGCTTGGTCGCAGAGCCTTTGGTTGCTACTCCCCCTACGGAGATTGTCAAAAAAAGTCAGGGAAATCCGGTGCACTTGGAAGGGGAATGGGATTTTTATCCCCAAGTTTTCCTTTCCGAACCAGGTGAACCCCCCCAAACAAATCTAAAACTGCAGGTTCCAGGGATTTGGAACTCGGTTCTTGGTTCTGGAAGTGGATTTGGAACCTACCGTTTGGTTTTGGAACGGCCAGAGGGGATAGACCCGGACACTGTGTATGGAATCAAACTCGTGGATATGGCAACGGCCTCTCGAGTTTATTGGAATGGAAAACTCCTTGGGTCTTCCGGTGTTGTATCAAAAATTCCTGAAGAATCGAAACCTTCTTACCAATTTCAGTTTTATCCATTACCTTGGAAAGAAGGACCTAACGAACTTTTGGTGGAAATTTCCAATTTTCATCATGACAAAGGAGGAATGTGGGAACCACCTTATGTTGGTGAGTGGAAAAAACTTTTTAAAGCAAGTGAAAAAGACCTAGCTTCTTCTTTATTTTTAGCAGGTGCAGTGTTTATCATTGCCTTATATCATTTTGGTTTATTTTATTTTAGACGCACAGATAAAGGAAATTTATTATTTGGTTTTGCTGCTCTATTATTATCTCTAAGAACTTTGTTTACAGGCGAAAGGTTTGGGTTCAATGAATTATCTCCTCTTATCAGTTGGAATTTTTGTCTTCGGATTGAATATTTAACATTTTATTTATCTCCTTATCTATTTTTTGCTTTTTTTCGTGAGTTTTATCCAAAATATTATCCGCGTTTGATGGATAGAATACTTTTGATTCCCACTTTGATATTTATAAGTTTTTTATTTGTTTTACCAACTTCCATTTATACAAAGTTAAATGATTACTTTCAGATTGTGTTTCTTACTGCGGTAATTTTGATTTTACAAGGTGTTTTACGTGCTGTTGTAAATAAAAAGGAAAGTAGTCTTTTGTTTGCAATTGGAATTGTCTCGGTCGCAATTGCTGCCTTTATTGACTTACTCAATGCCTACCAAGTTGTTTATACGGTGGAAGCGATTCCAATCGGTATTTTTGTATTTATTTTAGTTCAGTCACTCACACTTTCGAGAAGATTTAGTCGTGCCTTTTCTGATGTGGAATCGTTATCAAAAAGACTTCTTGTATTGGATAAACTAAAAGACGATTTTCTTGCAAATACTTCTCATGAATTAAAAACACCTCTTAATGGGATTATTGGAATCGCCGAATCAATGTTTGATGGAATTGGTGGAAAACTCAATCAAGAACAAAGACAAAACTTAGGGATGATTGTAAGTTCGGGAAAACGTTTGTCTTCTCTTGTGGATGATATTTTGGATTTTTCCAAAATGAAAAATAGAGATTTGGATTTGGATCTAAAGGCAATCGATCTCCATCAAATTTGTGATTTGGTTTTAGTGATCTCAAGACCCCTCTATGTTACAAAAAATCTAACAGTTCGCAATCATGTGCCTATGGATTTCCCACCTATTTTAGGTGATGAAGCAAGACTCCAACAAATCCTTTTCAATTTGATTGGGAATGCCATCAAATTTACGGAAAAAGGGAGAATTGACGTCTCTGCCGAAATTATGGAGAGGATGCTTGTTCTTTCAATTAAAGACACAGGAATTGGAATTCCAACCCAAAAGTTTTCTGATATATTTAAATCCTTTGAACAAGGTGATACGTCCACCACACGGAAGTTTGGTGGTACTGGGCTTGGCCTTGCAATTACCAAACGTCTTGTAGAACTTCACGGCGGAACCATTTGGGTCGAATCGGTTGAAGGGGAAGGTTCTGTCTTTAGGTTCACCCTCCCTTTGGCAAGGGAAGGGGAAATCCCTATGAAAAAACCTCCAGTAAGAAAAACTGATTTATGGTTTGGTGGTGAATCTCCAGAATTTGAACCAATTGAAGAAACAACAGAAGAATACGACGGTGAAAAAATAAAAGTCCTTGTTGTGGATGATGAACCCATCAATAGGCAAGTTCTAAAGAACCACCTAACTCTGATCGGCTGCGATGTTCATGAGGCTTCAAACGGAGGAGATGCAATTCGAATGGTGCGAGACGATGGACCATTTGAGTTGATGTTACTTGATATAATGATGCCTGGAATGAGCGGATATGATGTTTGTACTGTTTTACGTGAATCATATTCATTATACCAACTTCCTATTTTGTTTTTAACTGCAAAAAACCAAATTACCGACATCATTGCTTCATTAGAAGCAGGCGGAAATGATTATTTGGCAAAACCATTCGACAAACGTGAGTTAATCTCTAGAGCAAAAAACTTAATCACTCTCAAAAAAGCCGTCGAAGAACAAAACAAATTTATTGCTTTTCAAAATGAGTTAGGACTCGCAAGGAAACTCCAAAGTTCCATCCTCCCTGAAGAAGCTCCCAATATCCCAGGGATCAAAACAGAATTTTACTATGAACCAATGGATAGTGTTGGTGGAGATTTTTTTGACTTTCATGCCATCTCAGATACAGAGTTGGGTGTTTTGATTGCTGACGTATCGGGACATGGGATTCCGGCTGCTCTGATATCTGCCATGTTGAAAATTGCTTTTTCCATGCAAGTAAGGTTATCACGAGAACCAGCCGGGCTTATGACTCAAATCAATTCGACTTTACTGGGTAAGATGAAAGGTGCCTTTGTCACTGCTTCCTATATTTATATTAATCTCGAAACAAAAGAATTGGTACATGCACGTTGTGGACATCCACCTCTTATCATAAATCGAAAAGGTGAGTCCAAACCGAAACTAAGTCTTCCTCAAGGAAAACTTATTGGTTGGATTCCCGAGTTAGACATCCAAGAAGATCGACTTCCTTTAAAAGCTGGAGATCGGATCGTTTTGTATACGGATGGAATTACAGAAGCCACGAATGCCGATAAAGAGATGATAGGTCAGGAAAATTGGGAATCTATCGTACAAAGATACAGCGGATATCCTATCTCAGAATCCAAACGTTTGTTACTCGAAAGGATTAAAGAATTCACTGGGAACCGATCTCCGGACGATGATGTGACCTTAGTAATTTTAGAGATTGAATAGATTTTTAAAATTAAAAATCATCCTCATTACGTGTTGCAGATTGTAGAATTTTTGTAAGTCGATTTGTGGCGTCACTGTAACTTGATTTTTCTTCAATCCTTTGTCTTAAATAATCATCGATTTGTGATTTTTTATCAATGGCCATATCTACTTTTTCATCAGCACCACGGACATAAGCATTGAGTAAAATGATATCTTCAGAGTTTTTATATTTTGAGATGAGTTCACGAACAATAGAGGAACGCATATAATGGTCTTCGTTCACAATCTTTTGCATAAGACGAGATAAAGATGCAGGAACATCAATGGCCGGATAGTGACTTTGTTCTGCTAATTTACGCGTAAGTACAATATGTCCGTCAATAAATCCACGGACTTTATCGGCGACAATATCATCCATATCATCTTCTGCATCTGTCAACACAGTATAAAACCCTGTGATGGAACCACCGTTATGTGATGTTCCTGCTCTTTCTACAAGTTTTGCCATTTTGGTAAATACGCTGGATGCATATCCCTTTGTTACCACTGGTTCTCCAATAGAAAGTTCTCTAAGTGCTTCCGCATAACGAGTGAGAGAGTCCATATACAAATTGACAGACATTCCTTTTTCACGAAAGTATTCAGCTGCAGAACATGCTAAGTTGGCACAACTTACTTGTTCCATTTTGGATGAATCGGAAGTGGCAACAAAAACAACTGATCTTGCAAGGGCCTCTTTTCCAAGTTCTACATGTAAGAACTCATTTACCTCTCGACCCCTTTCTCCAATGAGAGCCACTACGTTTACATCTGCGTTCGTATAACGAGCGATCATTCCTAGTAAACTGGATTTACCCACACCAGAACCTGAAAAAATTCCAATCCGTTGTCCGCGGCCCACGGTCAACATACCGTCAATGGCACGGACTCCTGTTTCTAAAATATCTGTGATGGGAGGTCGATCCAGTGGATTTAAAAATCTAGGTTCGGAGGCTCTTTCTTCTTTGGTGATGAGTATTCCTTTGCTATCGATGGGTTTTCCAAGTCCGTTCAATACACGTCCTAAAAGTTCAGGACCTGCATTGAGAGTGATTTGTCTCCCAGATGAAAATACAAAGGCATGAGGAAATATTTCCTGCGTATCGCCTAATGGCATTAAGGTGTAAAGATGGTCTTTAAAACCAACAAGGACACAAGCGAGATATCCTTTGTCTGAGCCACGTTCGACTTCTAAAATTTCTCCCACTTTGGAATCTGGTGGGCCTTGGGAATAAATGACATTGCCCACCACGGATACAACGACCCCACTTTTGCGAATGGGTTCAATTTTTTCGACGACATTCAGGTATTTGGAAATGGCATCGATATGTTCCGTAAATTTCTTTTCAATCATGGGGGCTTTTCACTCATCCAATCATGTGACATAATTAAATCAAGCGAATTGAAGGGTAGGAAGAGTCTATCGAATTGGGATTTCTGGAATTCTAGAAATCTGCCGGCCACCTTTCTCTCGGATGAGAAGGGTGGAGGTAAGGAACAGAGCTTTGCCTTAGCGACAAAGTTTGATTTGGTCGATATTGGTGATTTGGCGAGGAGTCGGCAATTTTTTACCAAGGATCACGTTTCCACCTTCTCCCAGGCTTGCTGATTCATAGGCCCATTTCCCAAAATTTGTGGAAACGGTAAAACAATCTGGAAAGGATTTGGTTTCTTCAATGGAAGAACCAGTCCATAAAAGGATGCGATCAGGGGTCCTTAGATACAGTTTTTTTCCATCCTCGGCCCAACGAATTCCATAAAGAGGGAGAGCTGTCCAAAAATTGATAGGAAAACTTTGGATTTTTTTATCTGAGAGTTGGATGATGTTGAGTTCAAATTCAGAAAACTCACCTTCGTTTGTGGGACTGGCTGTTACCAGGGCCACCAAGCTACCGTTAGGAGACGGTGCCATTTGGAAAATGATTCTTTTTTCAGGAGTGGCAGGGTAAGAAAAGGCTCCACCGGATTCTGGGTAAAGTGAAAGCGTTTGGTTGAGGGTTCCATACTCATCATCTTTCCCATATAACACAAATAAAGTGGATGAACCTGTATGGTAAAAAATTCCATCGCCTAGGGACCAAGAAGGTAAGTCCCATTCTTTGATGGTTTTCCCACCAGTGGCGGTGTTTTTTACCAATTTGATTTTGCTTTTATAATTTCTTTTGTCAGTCGTTCCGTTTAATGGGTTCCAAGAATCTTTCTCCTCGTAACTGACGGAGAGAACTAAGTTGGTGTTCGGCTCGTTACTGGGAGAGATTTCTTCTGCCAATTGTGCTTGGCGCCAGACCATTTGAGAACATCCTATTAGGGTTAAGGCTAAAACTGGGAGGAGGGACTTCATGACAAAAAAGATAAAGAGAAGATACTGTCTGTAAACAAAAAAGGGGACCAAAGTCCCCTCTTAGTTAGAAAAATGCCGCGAAAGGTTTATTTTCCTTTTTTTGCTTTTGCTTTTTCTTTGTTTTTTTGGTCAATTTCTGCTCTGTGTGTGTCACAAAGTCTGTAAAGGATTCCTGTTACAGGGTTTTTACGAGTTACTTTGGTTCCACAAACGATGCAAAGGCCCTGAGCTCTTCTTCTTTTGTAGAGTTGTTGTACTCTTTCTGCTCCGGAAGCTTTGTATTTAGAGATTTGAATTCTGAAACCTTTGAAAAGGTAATTTCCAATGGATTTTTCAGGATCTTTTTTCAAATCCTCTGCAATTTTGTCTATTTGTCCTGGGCCTACTTTTTGTGGTTCCATAGCTTTCTTTTTCCTTTAAATCTAGATTTTATCTTTTTTTTGACGAGGGAAATTCCCTTGCCCTAACAAGGGTATCTCTCTCCTCTCTGAAAAATTCAAGATATTTTTTTCACCGAATAACAATTTTTTGATGTTTTGCGGTGTTTTATTTTTCTAAAACGATTGATAGGCGATCGTTATTATTTTTTGAATTTGATTTGAATTGCTTTAGGAAAACTAGGGCAGGATTCTACACATAACCCACATCCAGTACAGGTTGATGATACAAAAGTTGGTAAATTCCCTTTAAATTTGACTGTTTTTTCAATGGGACAAGTAGTTAAACAAACTTCGCAAGTGGGTTCACCTGTTTTTTCGTTAATACAATGTTCTGTGATGGCCTTCGCCTTACCGAAATTTGGTTTTCCACCGGACAAATCGTACGGTAAGAGAGCCTCTTCAGGACAAACACTAATACAGGGCCAGTCAGAACACATATGGCAGGCCTTTGCATTCGGATCAAAATGAGGAAATGATTTTCCTGATTCTTGCACTGTAACAGGGAATAAGACGGCGTAAGGACAAGCAAAAATACATTCGTTACATCCAGTGCAGAGAGAAAAAAAGTCAGGAGAAACTCCCGGAGGAAGGGCCAATGTCTGGAACATTTTTGTTTTTCGTTTCCTGACTGTTGCTGGTTTTGGTTTCGACTTTGATTTGCTAGATGGTCGTTTTGAGGTTTTTGTGGAACTACCTTTGGGAGTTTTTTCGTCCTCCCAAACTTCTTTGATGGCTTCTGTAAATTCGTCCGCTTTGTTGAAGGTAAATTGGAAAACGGATTTAAAACCTTCTCGGAAAAGATCTTTTCGTTTCATCTAGTCGGAGACTCTTTCGATTTGGGCACCCAAGGAACGCAAACGGGTGTCAATCGATTCAAAACCTCTATCAATTTGAACAATGTTATGAATTTCACTTTGTCCTTCTGCACAAAGGGCAGCAATGATCATTGCCATCCCAGCTCGGATATCAGGACTTGCTACTCTTTGGCCATACAAACGATTGGCACCAATCACAATGGCTCGGTGCGGATCACAAAGGATGATTTGTGCACCCATTGCAATGATATTGTCTACAAAGAAGAGTCTGGATTCAAAAAGTTTTTCGTGGATGAGGACTGTTCCTTTGCACTGAGTTGCAGTGACAAGAGCCACCGAAGTCATGTCAGCTGGAAATCCAGGCCAAGGTGCATCGTCAATTTTAGGTGTGGCACCGTGGTAATCAGGAATGATTTCCATCTTTTGGTCAGAAGGAACAAGGATTCCATTTTCAGTGGGCCTCACTTCAATCCCCAAACGAGAATAGACCATTCGGATCATCCGAACGTCTTCTAAGTTTACATCCGTGATGTGGATTTCACCACCTGTTACGGCAGCAAGGCTAATAAAAGAACCAATTTCTAAATAGTCCGAACCAATTCGATGCCTGAGTCCGCCAAGAGGAGATTTTAGCGAACTTACACCTGTGATAGTTAGGTGGTTTGTTCCCACACCTTCAATTTTGGCACCGGCAGCAATTAAAAACCTGCAAAGGCCTTGGACATGCGGTTCCGAGGCGGCGTTACGAATCGTTGTTAGGCCCTCTGCGAAAACAGCAGCCATCACAGCATTTTCTGTAGCAGTGACGGATGCTTCATCTAAAAGAATGTCTTTACCCACCAAACGGTCGGCTGTGATCATATATCCATCTGGGAAAACTTCGATTTTTGCACCAAGTGCCTCTAAGGCAAGTAAGTGGGTGTCCATTCTGCGACGACCAATTTTGTCTCCACCAGGCTTTGGTAGGAACACTCTGCCTGTGCGAGCAAGGATGGGACCTGCCAGTGTGACGGCTCCTCTCAGCTGCGAACAAAGTTCATAAGGAAGGTCTGATTTCACTGGATTTTTTTTCTGAAAGAGGTATGATCCTTTTGTACCTGTGGAGGTGATATCCACTCCAATCTGGCGGAGGACTTCCATAAGTTTCTGCACATCGGCGATTTCCGGAAGGTTGTCCAGAATGACGTCTCCTTCCCAAAGAAGGAGGGCTCCCAGAAGCGGGAGCGCTTCATTTTTATTTCCTTGGGGAACTACTGTCCCGTTCAGAGGATTTTTGCCGATAATTTTGAAGTAGGATGAACTCACCTTGCTTCCATTCGACACAATACGGATATGAGGAAAAGTAAATTATGAATTTTATAGCACAAGTCGTTTGGATTTTTCCCAAATTTGATACGATCTACCTCTTTTACATCTTTCTAATGGGTGTTGCCGCCTTTATTTACGTGAAGGTGATGAATTATTTGCAAAACAAACAATCAAGCGTCGTAAACCATTGGGTAGAGTTCCAAAGATATGCTGTTGCAAGAAAATGCAACCAAGTGGAACTGAACATCCTCCACTCGTTTTATGACCACTTAAGTGAAGATGAACGTGAAATTTACCTTCTGCCTGAAAACAGAAACAAACTCAAAAATGCACTTTATCGGTACTTTTTAAAATCGAATGCCAATACAACCGAGAAAGAGGTTGATCTTTTTGATAAACTCTTTCGGTCTGGAGTGGAATTCAAAAAAGAAATTCTTTCTTTGAATGAACTTACTGTTGGGGAAGTGGCAGCCTTAGAGGCAGATGGAAGAGAAGAACTAACCTATGTCATGCAAAAAACAACAGATGAACTCCTTCTTTCCATGAAAGGTCTTTCTAAAGATTTGTTAGTACCTGGAAAGGAAGCAAAACTTTATGTGTTTAGACCAAGTAGCGGTGGTTATCTGCTGGAAGGAAAAGTGGTTCGAACCAATGAAAGTGGAATGATTTTTCATTTTAATGGAAAAATTGAGAGAAAAGGTGAGTCACATTTGATGTTAACCGACAAACTTTCCATTACTGTTGCTCCTTGGCCCCCACCTGACGAAAAAAAACAAGTATTGGAATTGGATAAAAATAAACTTCTATTAACAGAAGAAAATATTGATAAACAATTGGAAGTATTGAAACGAATTGCCAAAGATCAAAAAGAAAATAACGAAAAACGTTTTGATATCAAAGAAACGCCAAGGCCTTTTATTACGCTTTCGGAACGACTTTCCGATCGAGGGATATTGTTTACTTTTCCAGTAGAAATCTCTCCAGAAATTTGGAAACAACAAGACCTTTGGGAAGTGAGTTTTGGATTTGATAATGGGCCTTTGTTTCATATCCGTGCGAAAATGATGCCCACCAAACAAAAGTCAGATTTGTATCTCCTTCGTTATGTAGATGCCGATGAAACTGTGCGGAAAACTTTGTATGAAGAAATCCGCAAACGAGGTGGCATTAGAGAAGTGTTATCTTAAAACTATAACCTCTCAGGAAAGGCACCTTTTGAAGGTGTCTTTGACCCTTTCGGTAATAAAATTAAATCCACTTTTGGAATTTCTTTTCCAGAAGTGAGTTTTTCGCCAAATGCTTCCCAAGAACCTTGGGTTAAGGAAAAAGAAAGTAAATATTGTAAGTTAGGATACTCAGGGAGTTTGATAAACGGAGTTCCTCCGTGTAAGACCACAAAACGTTTGTTTGGGTATTTTTTGGCTAAAGCCGCAATGGATAAAACTTCGTTTTCGGACGTGGAATCAAAAACATAAGTAGAAATTGTTTTGTCTTTAACTTGGGCTGGAAAAGATTTAAAAGTCAAAGTGTTTATCTTTTTTGATTTGAGAGTTTCTTTTAAACGATTGTTTTTTACAAAGGAAAGAGTTTCCGAAGGCAAAATCCCGGATGACAGAAAGGATTTTGGATAGGCACGAATGGATTCTTCGTTGATTTCTTTTACAAAATTTTTTGATTCGTTTAACTTTGTGTACCTTTGGATTCTTTCTTGGTTCCAATTGGTTAAGAATTCTTTTTGTTTTGGATTTTCATCGTATACGGTTGGTAAAATGGAGTTTTCATCATAAAGGCCAAGTTCCAATTTTTTTCGGATTTGTTTTTGGACTGCATCTTTTAGTTTATCACGTTCTTTACCGTCTTTGTCCACATAACGAAACTCACCATTTTGATAAGCCTCTGTCAGTTGTGCTTTGAATTTTTTTGCTGTTTCCCCCCAACTTGTTAGAAGGACAATATTGGCACCAGCAAGGATGGTAAGAACTCCTGGTCTGTCTTTTTCATAGTTTTTGGAAATCGCATGCATCTCCATAGCATCGGTGATGATAATTCCATCGAAGTTTAAATTTTTCCGCAAAACATCCGTTAAAATAGTTTTTGATAGAGTTGCCGGAAACTTTGGATCAATTTTTGGATACATGATGTGGGCAGACATTACTGCCTCTGCTCCACCGGCAATGGATCGTTTAAAGGGAACCAGTTCCAATGTTTCCAATTCCTGCAATGTTTTGTTAATGATAGGGAGCCCCAAATGGCTATCGACAGTGGTATCTCCATGTCCTGGAAAGTGTTTAATGACTGGCAAACAACCACCAACTCTAGCTCCTCTTTCGTATGCTACGGCAACTTCGGAAACTCTTTTGGAATCAGAACCAAACGAACGTGTGTTGATGACAGGGTTTAATGGATTGTTATTGATATCGAGAACTGGTGCAAAAAGAAAATTGAGACCGAGGTTTCGAAGTTCATAAGAGGTTACAAAACCAACCACTTCTCCCCATTCCGTATTTCCAGTTTGGCCAACAGCCATCGCACCTGGGTAAGGTGTAATTCCATCTTGGACACGGAAAACGCGACCACCTTCTTGGTCGGTGGAGATAAAAAATGGAGCAAGACCTTCGTCTTTTGCAGCAAGTTGTAATCCATGAGTGAGAGTAAGGATTTCTTCTTTTTTGCCTAAGTTTTTTCCAAAGAGAATGATTCCACCTGGTTTGGTGGCAGCAATTTCATTTAGTGCCACTTCATCCACCGTCTTTTGTGGGATGGCGATATGGATGGTTTGGCCGACAAGTTCTTCTTCTGTCATTGCATTGGTGATGGACCAAGCTTTTGTTTCCAACCAAGTTTTACGTTCATTGGCGGCAAGTTCTGTAAGATAAAATCCAAAACAATAGGAAGAGCCAAAAAATCCAAAAAGGAGAAAGAGGGAAAAGGATGTGCGAAGTAAAACTTGGTTCATAAGCTATGATGGTACGATCTACGGACGGCTTTTCCGAGACAACCAAGAAAAAAATCCACATTCTATTCGAATCCAACGTCTGAGTTTTTGTGGATGACTTTTATAAAAACCTAATACCGAGTCCTAGTTTTACAAATCTATTTGATGGCAGTATGCCAACCAAAGTTCCTGATGATTGGTTTGTCCTCATTACAGACATTGTTGGATCCACGAAGGCGATTGAAGAAGGAAGATACAAAGATGTAAATACGGCAGGTGGGCTAACGGCCATTGCTGTTGCTAATGTTTATGGACATATGAATTTCCCTTTTGTGTTTGGCGGGGACGGGGTGACATTTTTATTGCCTGTCAATTTATTGTTTCCCATTCGTTCGGCCATTGCTGATACCATTTCGCAGGTGAAGGCTGCCTTTGGTTTAGAAATGCGCGCAGGGATTGTTCCTGTCCAGGAGTTGTATCGTGCCGGGGCAGAATTGTTTTTGAGTAAGTTTCGTGCTTCCTCTCACTACGTTCAATGTTCTCTATTTGGTGATGCCTTAACTCTTGCAGAACAATGGATCAAAGAAGGAAAAGACGAATCGTATCTGGTTCGCGAAAACGAAAAAATCATTCCCGCTGATTTTACCGGATTTACTTGTCGTTGGCAAGACGTTCCCAGTGAGAGAGGCGAGATTGTTTCTCTCATTGTAAAACCCATTCACAAAGATTTTGAAGTTTGTAAAAAAACGGTCACTCGTGTCCTTAATTTTATTCGTTCTGAATATGGAGAAGAGGGTGATTACCATCCATTACGTGTGAACAACATTGAACTTGATTCGGGTCCTTATTTACGCAATGAAGCCCTGGCTCGTGTGGGTAAATCCAGCGGAGTCAAATTCTATTTAACATTAACTCAAATTTGGATCGAAAGAACCCTTATGGCTTTTGCGATG
Organism: Leptospira harrisiae; assembly: GCF_002811945.1. Classification (NCBI taxonomy): domain Bacteria; kingdom Pseudomonadati; phylum Spirochaetota; class Leptospiria; order Leptospirales; family Leptospiraceae; genus Leptospira; species Leptospira harrisiae. The sequence goes on from NZ_NPDX01000001.1 coordinate 789,798, forward strand.
CGGTTTGGAATCCCTCTAAAGTCAGGTCATTATTCTCTCGACAAACTAAAAGATTACCAAGCTCTTTCTGCTGACTTTCGTAAGTATGATGGAACTCTTAAGATGGTAATTGACGGATCAAAGGAACATAGGGAAGCACTTGTTTCTTTTTTGAACCAATTGGAAACAGAAGGTCTCCTCCGTTATGGGATCTTTGTTTCCAACAGGTCGCTTATGACTTGTGTCTTAAAAGTGGCCTCTTCCGAAGAAGTTCATTTTGTCGATGGAGCTGACGGCGGTTTTACGATGGCCGCCAAGATGCTGAAAGAAAAGTTAAAGTTGCTTTAGGAATGGGTCTCTATTGTTCAACGCAGATTAGTTTTTTCTGTAAATCACATCTTCTTGATGCGTTGGACACAGAGCCATTGCCGCTGCGAACCCATATCTCTCCATAGAAGTATGTAGCAGCATTTGTTGTACAAGTTTCGTAATTGAATCCATGACAGTTCTGTCGGTAAACCAGCGATGCATCATTACACGCAGTTAAATCTGGGTTTAATGCAGTTTGTGTTGCGGGGGTTAGAGATGCGGAATTTGTCATTCCGGTCCAAAATTCATCAGAGGCAGTCGTTGAAAAATCACGAGACATCGCTGTTGGATCAAAAGTTGCAGAACCATTGGTGTAAAAGAGCCTTGTGAATTCATCACTACAAACATTATATCCTGAACCTGTGCAGCGATAATAATAATAGTTAGGTGAAAGCACCCAGTTGACTCCGCCAGGAACTCGGTGGTTGGCAATGGATGCATCTCCAACACTATTGCTGATGATCAAAGCTTTGTAAGTTCCAGAAACGCCCGCAGGTTTGTTATTGTTGCAGGTAAGGTCAGCACCGAAGACTCCATCTGTTCCCATTTCTCCTTTATAGGATCCGGAGGTTGTAAATATTTTCTTTCCTGTTGGTTCATCGTCTTCATTGGTGATGGAGTGGTCGGAAGGATTGGATGCATTTTGGTAATTGGTATCTGTATTGGCAACCATCGCAAAACGAATGTCAAACGATTGATTTCCATCAGCAAAATTATCGTCAAGACCACTGACTGTAAATGAGCGTTTGTTCGCTGAGTTGGCACATCCAGAATCAGATGCATATCCAGGTTCTACTTCGCTATTTACAGGGAATGTGATGGGAGATGTTGTGATCGCTCCGCATTCGTTGTAAGCGGCTTCCGTGGATGTATATGTTTTACAAGTTATATTCAAAACCACTGGTTGGGTTGGGTTATTCCCTCCCAAACAAACATGGACTGTGGCAACATTTGCTGTGCCTTCTCTCGGAGAGCCGGTGTGCGTTACATAGAATGCTTTTTCATCATCTGTGGTGGATGCATAAATATCAAGAGGGTCATAAGCCAATCCTCCCGTAGATGTGTTGGTTGTTATCATCCAATTTTGTGTGAGGTCAACCAACGCATCATCCACATGGGTTAGTCCGATTCTATTTGTGGCTGCACCTGTTTCCATAGCATTGAAATTGCTCGAATCGATAGTGACAGTCCCAGGAACAGTCCCTTCTGTCAGGTCGCTAGATGTGAGTCCGACGGTGACTGGGGATGCAGGAGAAGATTGTGTGATGAGCCAAATTTGTGTAGATCCTCCTTCCTGTGCACTGAGTCGACCGCTTATAGTGCCGTAAGGTGAACCTGAATAATTACAAGGTTGAATGAGGTGAGTTCCATCGTTGTCGCAAGAACGAATTGAAAAATTAGGTTTGTAAACGGTTGTGCTATACGTTGAGTCCGAAGAGCTTACGGTAAAAGAAACTGTGTAATCTTGGTTTCCCGAATTTGCTGAATCTGTGGCACCAATTGAACGAAAGGTTTGGTAGACATTCCAATCTGTCGGTGTAAATACCAATGATGGTGTTTGAATCGTACATTTACTTCCGCAATTAGATGTAAAATTTAAAGTAACGTTATTTGTTGGTTTGGAACGAAGTCGAATTTGAAAGTTTGCATACTTGTCACCGAATCGATTACTCTCATCAGTTGCAAATCCATCAATTGTAGAAATGCTTGAACTTGCAGAATTGATGGTGGCACCACCGCTAAACTTAAGTACGCTAAATCCGGGCACACTTTGGTCTAGGTTATAAACCACAACGTTTCTTGGTTTGATTCCATTGTATTCAGAATCAGCACTGGTTGTTTTTCCTAGTTCAATAGTATACGATTTTAATCCATCTAACTCTAAGTCATCGACAGAAGTGACTGTGACAGTTTGGTCAGTATTAAAGTTTGCAGTCGTGAATGTGAGTGTTTTGGGATTTGCAGTACCTTCTCTATTCCCAACATTCACTGCATCATAAACATCATTGATTGGAATCGTTACATTAGCTGTCGGCGCTGTTCTTAACCGAACTTTAAAAGTTCCGTTGGTGGTTGTAGCAGAAGGGCCTGGTTCTTCCATCACTCGGATATTAGAAACGCGAACTCCAGGTGCTTCATCATCTTCTAGGGATACTGAAATATCGCAGGCATCTTTTGCTGAATAAGTTCCTGAGGTTACATTTCCACTTCCGTCTTTTTGAACCATCGTTCCTAAAACAACGGTCATTGGATCTACAACTGGACTTCTGTCGGTATCGTTGACAACTGTGAATCTTAGGCATTGTCTCGCAGCTAATCCGTTTCCAGTGAAAGTGAGTTTTGATGGTAGAGCAGAAGGTCCAGGTACAGATTGAGTGGAAGTGACCCTTGAGCCGTAGTTAGATGACAAAGATACTGGGATTTCAACAGATCCTGAAAACGGAGAATTTGGATAAATACAAGTTTCGAAACTACTGTATCCAAAGTCGCTATCAGTCGGTGCAGGTGTAATTCCAGAATCTTCCGTTGTGCTAAATGATGCTGAAACATTTCCGTCTTCAACAAGCGACACAGCCTTTGTCGAAATCGTTACATCAGAGGAACAAGCAACCGTTGCTTCGTTTCCAAACAGTCGATCAAACTTTTCACTTAACCCAAATAAAAACGTATCCCCTGCAGAAACTTGTCCACTGCAACTTTGGAATAGAAAGAAAGATAAACATAGAATCAAAAGTGAGGATTTTATCTGTTGGTATAAGTTCATAATCATTTCCGGTTTCCAGTGGCTTTAGCTTGTCCAATTGTTTTCAGTAATCAGATCGGAGCAACGAAAAACCAATGAGTATAGAAATTTGAAACAATGTCCATGTTTGTGTTAGTTGGTGGTGAAAAAACAAGCAGTTTGTAGTGGAATCTAAGTTGAAATTTTAGGGTGAAGCCCTAATGTATGTGTCAACTTTATGGTAGAATGATTTTCCTTTTTATTTCTAAATCTGTTAAATTTAGCTGAACTAATTTTCATTTGATTTTCCCAGTCACTTCTCAAGATAAGGACTGTTGGCTTTATGCGTAAAAGAATATACTTATCAATCCTAATCCATTCCACCTTCCTTTTGTTATTTGTTATCAATTGCAATAGTATTGTAAAACAAGAATGGAAGGATTCAGTTGCTTTTCAAAAATTCTGCGGATGTGTTATTCCTAAAGAAGAGAAAGCCGGTGACTATTTGGGGAGTTTACCCGTAGGTTCTTTGGATAAACTGGGAACTTCCGAATATTTGGAGAAATTGTATAAAGGTCTTCGCAGTGATTTTGAACACTCCGGAACTCCATTTGAAGAAGTAGGAGGAAGTCTTGTTGGAAAAGGGGTCGAACTCAAACGTATTGAAGATGATGAAAAAAGGTTACGAGAACTTTTAATAGTGATCGATGGGGACGTAGCATTCCCATCTGGAAAATCAACTCTCACTCCAAAAGCAAAAGAACTCATCGCCAAAGTTGGGGACGCTATGGAAGCATACCCTGAAACCAATTGTCGAATTGGTGGACACACGGATAGTGTGGGTGCATTCTCAATGAACCTTAAGTTAAGTAAGGAACGTTCTCAATCTGTAAAACTTGAATTAAAACTAATTCACAGAATTGTTGAAGAACGTTTTAAGGAAGTGGATGGTTTCGCTGATTTACAAAAAATAGTAGATACAATGCTTGCGGAAAAGAAAAACCGTAGAACAGAAGTTTACGTTGGGACGGTTCGTATTGTTTATTAATTTCTGGTACCGTTTTTTTACATCCCTACACTCCTTTGTATTTTTGATTTTCCTGTTTGGAGTTTTCTTTTCTTTATCAGCTGAGGAAACAAAACAAGAAGGTGCAGAAGTTGGAAAACAAACTTCTGTTCCACTAGAAGATAGAGAAGATAATAAAACTCGAATGGATATCTTCAACCAAGTGTATGAACATAGGTTGATGATTCGGGGTGGTTGGGGGATTGGAAAATTATCTCCTGCCATTTTAAATGAAACAGGACCTGCTTGGTTTCAAAATTCTCTTTTTCGTCAAATCAGAGAACCTGGCGCTCCACTTTCAATTCCATATAAACCTGCCAAAGATTTGGGAGTGAATTCTCAGTTTTGGGACATTCGATACGGTTATAAAAATAAATTCGAAGTTCAATTTGCGGAAGATACATCTCTCGGTGTTTATAGCCGGGATCTACCCGCATCCAATAATTTCTTTTCTCCAAGAACAGATACCTATTGGGCAAGTACATTCGAAGGAAATCGGTTACTTCGTTTTGAAGGAGTGAGCCAACATTTACGATTTTCTTATACACATCCTTTTTCAAAGATTTTTATGATTGGTCCTTCCATCAATTTTCACCGTTATACGGAAAGAAATAATATTTCTTATGGTTCGTATTCTACGAGTAGGCCCGAGGCAGCTGTTCCCAATAAAGTCACCTGGTCCATAGGTGGGGATGCCAATGCCGAATATTCGATGAAAGGAATTTTACCTGGAATTTTTGCAAAGTTTAAACTTCGCGACTGGTGGGAACTTCGAGCTCGTGTGGAATTGTTAGATAGAAAAGGAAACTTTTCTGTGTTAGGTTCTCAAATCATCCAAGAAGTGTTTACAGATGGAAGTTCCAATTTGAATGGAGTTGTTCCCGCATATGGTGGAAAAGTTAGAGACAAAGGAACCATTCTAAATCTGGAAACTTCGTTTCAGTATTGCCGGTTTAGTTTGGATATCGGTATGATCCGCCAAGATGTCAAAAGAACTTACGATACATATTTAGGTGATACCATTGGAAATGTCCCAAGAAGTGATTATTCCGCAAGAAGTGTGTACATTGGATTTTCTGAAATGTCAGGTTCCATCAAACACACAGTGACCGAATTTTATATCATGCCTGGTGTCTCCTTTTATTACGACGCAGACGGAATTTATTAACACTTTAAAAATGTTTGATTTTTAACCAAATCCAAACAATCTAATGGATGATGCGGTATTTTATCTTTATTAGTTTTTTACTTATGATTGCTTGCGGAAATTCTTCTGAGAATTCGAATCCCAAAAACCAGGAATCCTCAAGTTCCAACAACACAAAACGAATCATTTTTTTTGGTGATTCACTCACTGCCGGATATGGATTATTGGATTTTGAAGACGCTTGGCCTCATGTCCTCACCAATCGAATCAAAGCGGAAGGTTATTCCTATCAAATGACAAATGCTGGAGTTTCGGGAGATACTACCAGTGGAGGGCTCGGAAGATTGGAATGGGTTTTGGCAGAAAAACCATCTATCTTCGTACTCGAGTTAGGTGCCAATGATATGTTACGCGGGATTAGTCCTTCTGTTACAAAAGAAAATTTACGTTCAATGATCCGCCAAACCAAATCCCAATACCCGAACACCAAGATATTGTTAGTTGGGATGTATGCCACCCCAAATATGGGAAAAAAATACGCAAAAGAATTTAATTCAATTTATCCAGACCTTTCCAAAGAAGAAGGTGTTCCTCTAGTTCCCTTTATATTAGAAAAAGTGGCCTCCATTCGAAAACTCAACCAGAAGGATGGAATCCATCCAACGGAAGCTGGACATAAATTGGTAGCGGACACTGTGTACCCTTACCTCAAACCATTACTTGTAAAATAATATTTTTGGAGTAAAGAATGTCTACTTCCTTTCCCATCCCTAGTTTTGCTGATAGATGCAAAGTATCCGCAAAAAAATCATTTGGTGCATCCTTTTCTCATCCCTTTGTCCTTGCTCTTGCAAATGGAACCTTAGATCCCAAACTCTTTCGTTTTTACCAAATCCAAGATGCCAAGTATTTAGAATCTTTTTCAGATGCCTGTGCCATTCTTTCGACAAGGGTCACAGATCCGGAGGATAAACTTTGGCTAATTGATGCGGCAAAAATGGCACTAGTTGTAGAAGGCCAACTCCACATTGGGTATGGAAAAACACTTGGTTACGATGCCAAAACCATTTCCGAAACAGAACCAACTCCTAACAATTTAGCATACCAAAACCATATGATTGCTTCGGTTGTCAAAGGCTCGGTAGTGGAAGGATTTGCCGCCATAACTCCTTGTCCTTGGTTGTACATTGAACTTGGGCAACATCTTTTAAAGGAAAAGGGTACAATCCCTGACGACCATCCCTATGCCTCTTGGTTACTCATGTATTCCGATCCTGGGTTTAATGAATATATGACAGGTCTTTTGGCTCGTTTGCAAAAGTATGCAGATCTTGCTGATGAAGATTCTAAAAAACGGGCTGTGGCCGCTTTCCAACAAAGTTGTAATTACGAATGGATGTTTTGGGAACAGGCTTGGACAGAACAAACCTGGCCCTCTCGCTAAATAACAGTTAGTTGGTCTAAACGACTTTTCATTCGATCAGTTCAGAGTTTGGAGATTTCCCTTTACCCCCCGATTTTCCTATGTGATTTTGATCTTTTTTCCTTGCCGATTTGTCCAGATTCCAAATGATGGTTTCACAAACCTTCTGCGGGAATAGCTCAGCGGTAGAGCATCTCCTTGCCAAGGAGAGGGTCGCGGGTTCAAGTCCCGTTTCCCGCTAATGAAGGTACGCTTCTTTTTCTTTCCACTACACTCTCTTTATTTACACTGGATATAATACGATGGAATTTACTGCTAAAAAAAATAACAACGCAACTTGTGACCTCAGCATTCAATTTAGCGCTGAAGAAGTCCGCACTGCCTACTCTAAGGCTTACAAAAATGCATCCGAAAAAGTAAAAATCCCTGGTTTTCGTCCCGGAAAAGCACCTCTCAATATGGTCGAAAAGGTTCTCGGTGATTCGGTTATGGATGATGCAGCCAACATTATGCTGAACCAAGCAATGGCAGACCTGTTTGATAAATTGGAACACAAACCAATTCGCCTGCCACAATTCCAAATGGAAACTTTTGATAAAAATACTGGTGCCAAAGCCAAAGCAACTTACGACACCAAACCAGAAGTCACCTTACCAAAGTTAAAGAAAATCAAAATCCAACCGAAAGAAATTAAAATTTCTGATGCGGACATTCAAAAAGAATTGGAAGGGATCCAAAAAAACATGGCTCGTAACTCTTTGAAAGAAGAGGGAGAACCTGTAGAATCTGCTGACCTTTTAGAAATCAATTATAAGTTCAAAGAATCAGACAAAGAATACCCGGAACAAGGCCAAGTGGGAAAATTCCAAATGGGAGCTCCGCAAAACCCTCCCGGTTTTGAAACCAATCTCCTTGGGATGAAACTAAACGAAACAAAAGAGTTTTCTTTCACATACCCTGACTCTTACCCACAATCTCCAGAGTCTGCTGGGAAAACCATTGTTTACACAGTAACTGTTTCTGCGATTTACAAAGTCACTTATCCTGAAATCAACGATGACTTTGCATCCGAAGTGGATGGTTCTGCCAACTTACAAGAGTTAAAAGAAAAAACCAAAAAACAATTACTCGAAATTTTTGGAAACGCACTCACAAAACGTGCCACAGATGATGCTTATAACGAAATCATCAAAGAATCCAAATTCATCATTCCTGAATCTTTGATTTACGAAGAAACAGAAACCGTATTCCAAAACTTTATGCGTGAATTTGGCCTTCCTGTATCTTCCCTTGCTGACTACGCAAAACGCTTGAACAAGGAAGAAAAAGAAGTTCGCGAATCCTTCTCAAAAGCAGCTGAAAAACGCATCCAAACCTATATTTTGAAGCAGAAAATTGCGGAAGACCACAAAATCCAGATTTCTGACGAAGAAGTGGAGTCTGGATACGAAAAAGAAGCGGTTCAACAAGGAATTCCGACCGAATCCCTGAAAAAAGAAGTCCAAAAACAAAAGGCGGAAACCTTCTACCGTGACAAATTCCTGTTTGATAAAATCGACGAGTTTGTATACGCTGAGGTAGAAAAGAAGTCGCCTAAGACTATTTCAACGGAAGAAGCTGAGAAAATTCTTAGCGGGAAAGAAGAGTAAACTATGTCTACACTCATGCCTTATGTAATCGAACAAACAAGCCGTGGCGAACGCCAATACGACATTTTTTCACGGCTTTTGAAAGATCGGATCATTTTTCTTGGATCTGCTATCGACGAAACCTATGCTAATGTCATTTCGGCACAGCTTTTGTTTTTAGAGGCTGAGAACCCTGACCGTGATATTTATTTATACATCAATAGCCCTGGTGGGTATGTGAGTTCTGGCCTTGCCATTTACGATACCATGCAACTCATCAAACCTGAGGTAAGAACTCTTTGTATAGGACAAGCATCCTCTATGGCAGCGCTTCTTCTTGCAGGTGGAGCCAAAGGAAAACGTTCTGCACTTCCTAATTCTAGAATTATGTTACACCAACCTTACGGTGGAGCAGGCGGACAAGCATCCGATATCGAAATTTCAGCAAAAGAAATCATCAAGATCAAGGACAAACTCATCGATCTTTATGGAAGACATACGGGAAAATCTTCTGACCAAATCCGTAAAGACACAGAGAGAAATTTCTTTATGAGTGCCGAAGAAGCCAAAGAATACGGCATCATCGACAACGTCATCCAAGAACGCAAACAGATGCCACAAGCTTAATCGAGGGGCTTAAATCATGACCAAACGTCCAAGCCAAACGGGTAATTCCAGAGAAAAATTACATTGTTCTTTCTGCGGAAAGGCCCAAGACGAAGTAAGAAGGCTTGTCGCTGGTCCTGGTGTGTATATCTGTGATGAGTGCATTTCTCTATGTAATGAAATCATCGCAGAAGAGCCGCAAGGTGGTGAAAAAACTGCCATTGTCGGTGACATCCCCAAACCAACCGAAATCAAAAAAATCTTAGACCAGTATGTGATTGGACAAGAACAAGCTAAAAAAGCTTTGTCTGTTGCTGTTTACAATCACTACAAAAGAATTTTCCATAACGAACGTAAGGCGGGTGATGTGGAATTGGAAAAATCCAATATCATGCTCATTGGCCCTACTGGTTCTGGAAAAACACTTCTCGCACAAACTCTCGCCCGTATCTTAAAAGTTCCTTTTGCGATCGTAGATGCAACTGCTCTTACGGAAGCGGGTTATGTGGGCGAGGACGTAGAAAACATCATTCTCAAACTCATCCAAAACGCTGACAACGATGTCAAACGTGCGGAGATGGGAATCATCTACATTGACGAAATTGATAAAATTTCTCGTAAGTCTGATTCTGCGTCCATCACTCGTGATGTGAGTGGCGAGGGTGTACAACAAGCTCTACTCAAAATCATTGAAGGGACTGTTGCCAATGTGCCTCCACAGGGGGGGCGTAAACACCCTCATCAGGAATACATTCCAGTAGAAACCAAAAACATCCTCTTTATTTGTGGGGGAGCGTTTGTGGGTCTTAGTGACATCATCAAACAACGAGTTGGAGTCAAATCAATTGGATTCCATTCCAACGAAATTGTAAATGACAAAGGTCGTAAAATCGAAGAAGGGGAATCGGTGGTGCACCATGTGATTCCAGATGACCTCATGAAATTTGGTCTGATTCCAGAGTTCATCGGTCGACTTCCGATCATTGCCACTCTCGATGAACTTACCATCGATAGTTTGAAATCCATTTTTACCGAACCAAAAAATTCCCTTCTCAAACAATACCAAAAGATGTTTGATATTGAGAACGTAAAACTGAAGTTTACTGAGTCTGCCATCGAAGCCATTGCCCAAACAGCGATTAAACGAGAAAGTGGAGCCCGCGGACTTCGTGCCATCGTAGAAGAAATTATGATGGAGCTTATGTTCCAGATTCCATCCCGTAAAGATGTGTTGGAAGTGGTTGTGACAGATGAAACAGTTCTTAAAAAAGAAGCACCCATCACGATCTTAAAAGGTGATATCGAAAAAATCGCTTAAAGTTCAAAATAGTAACTCTGGATTCTAACTTTAAAATTATGGATCTAGGGAATTTGGTAAAACCTATCTGATTGATAGGTTTTTCTTTTTTAGGGGTAATGTATGTTAGATTCCGATCCAATCAAAAACAGGTTCTACGAATTCACTTTGCCTTTCATGTTTCGATTCTTAGTATTGTTTTTTTTATTTGGCATTGGGTTTTCTTTTTCCCATTGCCAACTTGGAAAAACCACTGATCCAATTGCCACACCAACTCACCAAAGGAAAATCTTAGATTCAAGTGTATCCTCCTCGCATTTGGAGTGGATCAAAATCAAAGAAACTGTTTGGATCCATCGCAGTTTCGGCACTTTTAGTGGGCAAGTTTATTCTGCCAATGGTCTTGCGATACTCACAAACAAAGGAGCTGTTGTCATTGACACTCCGTGGACAGAATCTCAAACAGAAGAACTGTTTTCAGAGATCAGCACCAAGTTCCAAAAAGAGATTTTGTTTTTAGTTGTGACACATGCACATGACGACCGTATGGCGGGTGTTTCCCTTTTCCAAAAACGAAACATCCCTGTTTATAGTACTTCTTTAACGGCAAAACTTGCCAAGGAAAGAGGACTGGGAAAAACAAATCCTATCCTAGACATCCAAACAAGACTTGGTGCTGGAAACCAATCGGTGGAAGTTTTTTTCCCGGGCCATGGGCATTCGGCAGATAATATTGTAGTTTGGCTTCCCGAAACTCATATCCTCTTTGGAGGTTGCCTTATCAAGGCAATCGATGCAAAAGACCTCGGGAATGTCAAAGAAGCAGATTTAAATGAATGGCCAAACTCTGTGAAGCGGGTGTTGTCACGTTATCCTGATGCTGAAGTGGTGGTTCCGGGGCACGGTGACTGGGGCAAGTTGGATTTACTTCGTCATACAATTCGGTTACTTGTTTCGCCGAACGACTAAGATGGAAAGTTTTTCCATAGGGTTTGAAAGATTTCTTTCAGCACCTAAAGCACTCATCTTTTTCGCTATGGCAAGTAACATCTGTCTTGATGAACTTGGCTTTAAATCCAAAAGATAATCTACAAATTCTTCCATAATTTCAAAAGATGTGAGACCAAACTGAGTAAGGGTCCTGTCACTTGCCCAAACCAAATAATCTCCAATTTCGATTCCGTCGGCGATGGAAAGTGGGTGTTTGTGGTTGGGATACCAATGGTCGTCTCCACTCCCTTCGATCACTTGGATTCCATGATCAGAAAATTGAAAAATGGGCATATCCATATAATGTAAAAAAGACATTTTATCTTCTTTGTTTTGGATTCCAAATGCAGAAATTTTTAATTTTAAAAAAGTAAACTGGTGAAGTGCTGCTTCTAATTTTTCCAAAATTTCTTCTGTTGTAAAAAGTCCGTCTCCAAAAGAAGAAATGATACCATGGATGAATACTTTTTCCGAAGACTCTAAAATCCCTGGTTCCATATGTCCTGCAAGGATCCCAAAAATTCCATCTTTTGCTTTTACTATACGAATGTAATCTGCACCCGCATAACGCATGACAGACGGAAATACAGAAACATCGAACCCATGGATTTTTGGTATATGGATGTCTGGGATTTGTTTATTAACAGATGCGGCTTGATTGGTTTTCCAATCAAATTTGTTTTCGAATTGTTCTTCACCAAAACTTTCATCCCCTTGGAGGAGCGTAAATCGAACCGATTTGTAAATTTTGTATTCTTCCGTATCTTTGTTTAGATTGCGAATGTCTTTGGGAAGTTCGTTGTCCTGGATATGCGCAATTAAATGTAAAATATACTGATACAAAAATCCAAGAAAATAATAAGTTAAAAAACCAATTGATAATGAAAATACAAAAGAAGAATAAATCCCAACCAAATTAAAGTTAAGTGCATTTTCTCCTTTGGGATTTTGCCAATGGGTAAAAGTAAATTCTGCAAATAAAAAATGGATGAAAAAGAAAATAAAACTTATGATACCTAAAAGTACAGGGAGTTTGACTCGGAAGCTCATTTGCGGTCTGTTGTTTCCAAAACTTTCATGATGAGTGCAGAAAGAAAGAATAGAAAACTAAGAGGTACAAGTAACATTAACATAGAAAATACATCAGGACCTGGCGATAAAACAGCCGAAACCACTGCGATGACAAGCACCGCCTCTCTCCATCTGGAAATCAAAAACTTTGAAGAAAGGATACCAATCCTACCAAGTAGGATGAGGACAATTGGCAATTGAAACGAAGCACCAAACACTAGGTGCAAATTAAAAAACAAATCATAATACTCGTCAATTGGTAAATACGGATCGACTCCGTCTGGACGTAACACCACAAGAAAAACCCGAAGGAAGTTTTCAAAAACTGTAAACCAACAGAGGGCGAGTCCCGACCAAAAAAGTAATGTGGAAAATAGGATGATGAATTTTCCCCATTTTTCCGTCCTTGGATCCACAGCTGGAGCTATGAATCCCCAAAGGATGTACAAAAGGAATGGTAGAGAAACCAAAACCGATAAGATAAACGATGTTTTGAGATAAATCAGAAACGGAGCCATAAGCTGGATCTGAAAAAAATGGGCATCGGGGCCAAGGACTGATTTATAAGGTTGGATGAGAAAGGTATGGATCTCACTACCAAAATACAAGGTGCCCGTCATAAAAACAGAAACCACTAAGATGGAATAAATGAGTCTTTGGCGGAGTTCTTCGAGATGGTCCCCCAGGGACATGTATTTTTCCCTGGTTTCAGAATCCTCCGGCGGCGGTAGTGCGGTTCTTTTTTTCCCGGCCAAGGTTTAAGTCTTATGCTTTTTTCTTTTTTCCAGATTTGGAAGCGCCAGAAGTAGTTTTTGGCTCTTCTTGCGGAAAACTGGTTTGAGATGGTTCGTCTTCCTGGCCTGTCAAGGATTTACGAAATTCTTTGATTCCAGAACCCAAATCTTTGGCAAGGCTTGGTAGGCGTTTTCCACCAAAAAAAAGTAACGCTAAGAAAACGATGAGTGCAATCTCCCATGGTCCTAAATTAAAAAAAGCAATAGGTGCTTGAAAAGAAAACGGATTGGATGGCATATTTCCCTCTTAAGGCAAGAGTTATGCAAACGAATCTAGAAGCAAGCGGAATGATAGAATTCTTTAAGGTCTTGCCCAATCTATTTTCCGGTGGTGTCTACTTAACAGATCCCAAAACCGGTCAGATTTTATTTTCTAACGATTTTTTTAAAAACAATTTGGGTTGTGCTAAGCCAGGTCAAGATTGTTTGGAATCCGATTTGTTGTTATGGGTTGCGGAAGAAGATAAATCAAACTTTAGAAACCAGTTTTTATCTCCGAATAAACATTTTGATCGGGATACGATCACTGGAGATTACCGATTCCTCATGCCGAATGAAGTGCTTGTGCGGTGGTTTCAATTTGAAAAACGAAAAGTAAAAATACCCAATATGGATTCGGATTTACAAATTGTTTTTGTTCGTGATGTGACCAATGAAAAAACAAATGAAATCAATATTGTCGAACAAATCCAATTTTTTCTGGGACTCTTTGAAAATGCATCTGTAGGTATGGCATTGCAAGATTGGGAAGGTGGATACTTTCGAATCAATCCAAGGTTTACAGAAATCACAGGATATAGTTTTCAAAATTTAACGGATTTGAATATCAAACGAATTAAAGGTGAACCAATATCAGAAGAAGAGATGGAATACTTTGGTTTTTTTAAAGAAGGTGCCGAAGAGTCTAGACTCACAAGAAAAGATGGGCGTCGAATTAGCGTTTATCGCCGAATCAGTGCCTTTCGTAACTCACAGGGAAAACCAGATTTTTATTATGTGTTTTTGGATGATGTTACAGAAAAAAAACAACTCGAATCTTACCAACTTCATTCTCAAAAAATGGAAACAATTGGGAGTTTAGCAACAAACATTGCACATGATTTAAATAATTACCTCCAACCCATACATGTGTTTTCGCAGTTAGGTGAAGAACAAATTCAGTCTGGAAAATTTGATCAAAATCGAATTTTGGAATATTTAGAAAAAATAAGAATGGGTGCAGATAATGCCCGTTCAATGATTCATCGAATTATCAAATATTCAAAAGTAAAGGATGAAAACTCTGCTACTAAAATAGAAATTTCCTCAGTTGTGGAGTCTTCGATTCCTCTGGTGAATGCTGGTTTGCCTAAAAATGTGGAAGCTCAATTTGATTTTTACAAATCTCCCCTTTATACTAAGTTAGATGCCGTTCGGTTTTCAAAAATTCTCTGTGAGCTCACTTCGGGAGGACTTCTTGTTTGGGATGACCGAAAACGAGGACTCGTTCGGATTCAAACGTCTCCGGCCGACGAATTTAAACTTTTGGTATCTATGGAGTTTACGGGACTTTCGTTACCGAGTCTTTCTGGTCTCAATACACTTGATTTTGTGAACTTTGGTGATGAAGAATTCCAATGGGCTGGAATGCACCTAATCAATCGTTATGTAAAAAACTGGGGTGGGGAATTTTATATCGAAAAACCAGAACCAATGACTGTCCTTATTCATATTTTCCTTCCATTAGAAGAAGGACAAATCTTATTGGGATCTTCGCCTCATATCCAAGGAAACAATCCAAAAGATGTTTGGTTAGAGATTTCTAAAAAAGAAATCTGGATTGTTGAAGATGACGAAGCTGCTAGTGAAGCAATTTGTTTTGTGCTCTCTCAAAAACAGGTAGTGCCTAAGGTTTTTCGAAGTTCATCCATGGCATTGGATGGATTGAAGGATAAAACTCCCGATTTTATTTTATCAGACTATAGAATGCGGGAAATGAATGGCCTCAGTCTCATTCGAAAAATTAAAAAAACAAATCCCAATCTTTCTGCGGTTTTATATACGGGAAATATGGATGGATTAGATTCGGAGGAGTTGGATGCAGAAGGGATATTGGTTCGTTCTAAACCAATATCCGTTGATGAATTGTATGAAACGATTTTGTTATCGTTTGGATTTCTTTAGTTTTGGTGCTTCTTCCGCTCCCGTACTTTCTTTGATGAACTGAATGAGTTCTTTTTCAATCAGCTCTTTGTCAGATTTTACGTATTTTGAAAGTAAAACATGTGCTCCGTTTTCAACTTTTAACAATTTATTTTTTGGACTATGATTTGGTCCGGATTGGATCAGATCATAAACATGTAACATTGCTTGTATAGATGCAACAAAATCGTGTTCAGTCTCTGATTTATAATAATACATGAGTAAGGTGGGGGTTGCGATTTGTGGATATGGGTTGTTGTGATCCATAAATCGTTTTAAGTCTAAAATGTTTTGTATAGCTCCGTAGTACTGATCTAAATACCAATACTTAGCGGACTCATCCTTTGGGTCAGTTTTAGAAATTCGCATTTCCCCTTTGATTGCATTGATAAAAGATTTTCCCCAGTGGAATCTAAAAATATGAGCCGACGGATCATCAAAATCATAAAATGGGGACACAAGGACAAGTGAGTCAACAAGGTCAGGGTGTTTCGCTGCTAAATACGATGCTATGTTACCACCCATACTTGTTCCGATGAGTACTGTTTTTTGACCTAGTTCCCTTGCATAAATTAAACTTTCTTCTGCATCTTGAAGATAATTTTGAAATTTTGTATTTAGGTGGTCTTCGGGATTTGTTCCATGCCCTGGTAATCTTAAATAATATGTATTAGCACCAAAGTATTCGGAGAGTTTGTTTGTGACTTCTTCTCCTTCACCACGGCTTGCACCAAATCCATGAATGTAAACAATTACAATGGGTGTTTTTTCTTCTGATACTCGGACAAGAAGTTCTTCGTTGTTTGGCCTTGTATTTTCTTTTGCACTGATCTTCAATTCGTTTTGGTAAAAGGCATCGAAATTTTCGAATTTCTGCGAGGAATCATAATTGTATTCACTGATAGACCAGTTGTAAGTGGATACTAGGAATGAAGATAGAATGAGAGTGATGGCAATCACCCATTTGATTATTATTCTCATCGAGGTTCTCTTGTTACGAAAGTTAAATATAACAAATGCAGGAATTCTGTTACTAATTCAAGTCAATTTGTTTGTTTTCTGTCACAAACCGACAGAGACCAGCAAACTTTGGATGACACCGCCGCCAGAAGTAGCAAAAACTGCTGCCGTGTATGGTGAAATTTGGAATCCTTTCCCTGTGGATGTGGAGATTCGAAACATTGTAAGTTCCACTTACAAAACAATAGAGTTCCATGAAACCAAAGTAGACAACGAAACTCAAGTTGCAAAGATGCGAAAGTTGGAATATCCTATACTTCTAAAAGCAAATCAATCGATCCAACTAGAGCGAACAGGAAAACATTTAATGTTATACGACAAATTAAATCATTCAGAAAAATTAGAATTAGAACTAGAATTTTCGAATGGAGAAAGAAGAGTCATTATTGTAGAAGAGCGTTCATTATGAAAAAAAAGTTTATTATAGTTTTGTTTGTTTGTGCTTTATTCGGAACTTGTGGTTCTGCTTTGGAATTCACAGATCTTCCGATTGGTGGGAATGTAGAAGCGAAAGATAAAACAGGAAAACTGATTTCATTTCGATCTTTCTCTGAACCAGTGTTACTCGTTTTTTTTGGATACACCTATTGTCCTGATTTTTGTCCCAATACATTGGCAAAAATTAAAGCAGCAGTGGAACCGCTTTCAGAAGCAGAAAAAACAAAATTTAAAGTGGTGTTTATCTCTGTAGATCCAGAAAGAGATTCACCAGAGACAACTACAAAGTATGTTCAATTTTATATACCGCAATCCATTGGACTATCGTTTTCAATAGATACTACTAACCAAATTCTGAAACAATATGCAGCCTTTGTACAAAAGGCAGATGATGGCCAAAGTATTGACCATTCCACTTATATATACGTTTTAGATCAAAATCGGAAAACTCGAAAACTTATCAAGTCAACCGATTCTATAGAGGTTATCACCAATTCCATACGAAAGTTAAGCAGCAATTCCATTGAGACGAAGTAGTGCATCAATCTCTGGATCTTTTCCATAAAAGTCTCGGAAGAGGTCCATTGCATTTCCAGATCCACCTTTTTCCAAAACTGTTTTTCTGAAATGTGCTGCATGGTCTAAATCAAAAACTCCTCTGTCAACAAACGAGTAGTAGGCGTTCGCGGAAAGTAGTTCTGCCCATTTGTAGGAATAATATCCGGCTGCATACCCACCTGAAAAAATATGAGTAAATGAATTTTGGAATTTGTTATAAACAGGAGGAAACACTACAGAAAATTCTTTTCTGACTTGGTCCAAAATTTCTTGGACTCTTTCCTCGGTTGGTTTTTCCAAATGGATCAACATATCAAATTTAGCAAATTCCAATTGTCTAACCACTCCCATCGCAGACATAAAGTTTTTGGCCTTTACCATGGTTTCAATGTAAGAATTCGGAATGGGTTCTTTTGTTTCGTAGTGTTTGGCAAAAAGTTCTAAAACTTTTGGTTCATAAACAAAATTTTCTAAAAATTGAGAAGGGAATTCCACTGCATCCCATTCAACTCCATTCACTCCACTTACAAACGGTTCGTTGACTCGCGAAAGAAGGTGATGGAGGGCATGACCTAGTTCATGGAAGAGAGTGACAACGTCACTTGGTCTTAGCAGTGAAGGTTGTGTTTTTGTGGCTTTAGGAAAACTTGCAACCACAAAGGCAACGGGAAGTTCGGTTTTTCCTGTTTCATCTTGGAAATGCGGTTTCCAATTGTGCATCCAAGCTCCACCTTTTTTCTCTGTTCGTACTTCTAAGTCCAAATACAATCGTGATCTTGTTTCGCCATCAACAACTAGGTCATAACAAAGAACAGATGGTTCCCATACGGTTGTATTTACTTGTTTAAATTTTACACCCAAAAGTTTTTCCAAAAATACAAAGGTACCATTTATTACAGTTTCTTTTTCTAAATAGGGGCGATAGATTTCTTCATCATAAGAAAAAGATTCTTTTTTTAGTTTTTCTGAAAAGTAGGTTAGGTCCCAAGGTTCAAGATTGGATAACCCTAGTTTTTTAGCAAAATTTTTAATTTCATCTAGCTCTCGTTCGGCGATAGGTTTTGCTTTTTTACCTAAATGGTCTATAAATTCTAAAACCTGTTCTGGACTGTTTGCTACTTTTGTTGCCAAACTCAAATGAGCGTAAGAAGAGAAACCAAGAAGTTTGGCTTCCTTTTCTCGTAGCTCCAAAATTTCTTCCATTAACTTCCCATTTTCGGGTGCGCGTGTACAATATCCATCATAGAGTTTTTTTCTAATTTCTCTGTTTTCACCATAGGTCATATAAGCAATGTAAGATGGAAATTGTAAGGTAAATAAATAACTTCCATCCTCTTGTTTTGCTGAAATTTTTTCGCTTTCGGGAAGTCCTTTTACCTCTTCTTCTGTCAGTTTAAGAGAAAATGCGTTGGTTGCGTTCAGAACGTTCTGTGAAAATTGGTTGGAAAGGTCTGACAATCGTATTACAATTTGTTTGAGTTCTTCTTTAGTTTTTTTTTCGAGTCCCACCCCAGACAATCGGAAGTCTCGAATTTCATTTTCTAATACTTTTTTGGCTTCACTAGACAAACTTGTTTCTGCTGATTGGATTTTCAAAAATGCAGAAAAGATATCTTCATTTTGTCCAAGGTCAGTATAATATTCGCTTAGTTTCGGTAAAAGCCGGCTATATATGGTTTGGCTTTCGTCACTGTTTTTGACTGAATTGAGATGTGAAATTTCTGTAACAAGATCACTTAACTCTGTTTGGATTCTTTGGTAAGGTTTAACGAAGTTTTGAAATGTTGGTTTGTCGTTATTCAGTAGAGATTGGATGAACTTTTTGTTAGACTCCATTTTTTCTAAAATGGCAGTTTCTTTTTTAGGAAGATTTTCAGAATGAAATTCAGGAAACATAAAGACCTCTATTGATTTAGACTCGATTTCAATTGATATTATGTCAGTTTGGAAGTAGAGGGAAAGGATGCCACCGGAAAAAAGTAAAATTGTTTTCTTTGATGGGGTTTGCCATTTGTGTATGGGATCCGTTCAGTTCCTTCTGAAAAGAAACCAAAAAGAAAATTTATATTTTTCTTCCATTGGTTCTGAAACTTTTCAATCCCTTTTTTCAAAGGATTTAATACCTAATCTTCCGGATAGCATTTTGTATTGGAAAGAAGATACATTGTATTTAGAATCCGATGCCATTTTACAACTGGTTAGGGAACTAAAATTCCCTTGGTTTTTATTTTTTGGATTCTGGTTTTTCCCGCGAATGATTCGAAATTCGATTTATCGGTTTATCGCCAAACGTAGGTATGTTTGGTTTGGGAAAGCAGAAGCTTGTATGGTTCCTTCACCAAACATAAAAAAACGATTTTTGAACTAAGGATCTTTTGTTTTGACAAGCCTAAGATTTAGTTTTTTATTTCGATCATAGGCATAGATAGAAAAAGAATCTCCCACAGGTTCCCAATCCACTCCCATACCTTTCCAAATCTGGTAGTCAGAATCAGAGACTAATAAGTATCCTTTGGTTGATTGGACTTCAGACCAAGTGATTTCGTTTATGGGCCGGTGGTAATAAAATGCGAAACTCGGGATTCCATGTGACCCAAATGAATGTAATGTTTTTTCGATGGGAACGTATCCGTTAATAATCCCTGCCATATTTTTCGTATCCTTTCTGATTTCCGAAAACTTGGGAAGGATCACAAAAGAAATGATGGTTATCATCACAAGTGAGACCGTTAGGTAAATTCGATACATATAGATTTGGTTGTGTTTTCTCGCGAGTTGGTCTCCTAATAAAATGGAAAGAATGGGATAAGCGGAAAGGGGATAAGAAGGAAGTTTACTTGCCAATCCTTCGTAAAATATCCAAGAAAAAACAAGTCCAAGGAGTAAAAAACGTTTTGGTGTAAATGTATAATCGGATTCTTTCCAAAGCCAAGGGAAAAGATCTTTAAAAACTCTTAGACCATTTGTTTTGATTAAGGCAAATAGTTTCCAACCATTTTCATAGAGAAAGGATAAAT
The DNA here is from genome assembly GCF_002811945.1 of Leptospira harrisiae. NCBI lineage: Bacteria > Pseudomonadati > Spirochaetota > Leptospiria > Leptospirales > Leptospiraceae > Leptospira > Leptospira harrisiae. The sequence goes on from NZ_NPDX01000001.1 coordinate 810,104, forward strand.
AAATTCTAGTCCAGGGAAATAACGTCACTACGAATAACATAAGATAGGTGCCGGGTGGGCCCGCTTGACCAAAAACAGGATCTGTCGCACGACGAAAGATATACCAGTCCAACATCCATCGAATGAGTTCTCCATTATCTTTTTGCCATGAAAGGTAACCCCATAAAAATAATGGAATCGCACTAACAGGAAGCCATAAAAAGGGATGAAGGCCCCAAATTTTAGAACGGATTTCGTTGATACTTAAAAGAAGAACACATGTCCCTCCAAGGAAAATCAAGATGGGAGGACCTTTTACAAGTAGCCCTAAACTAACACTGAACCAAAACAAAAAAACAAAACGTTTTTTGTTAGATTTGATCCAATGGTAAAGAGATACAAACCCAGCCATTCCAAAAAAAACTAAAGGAGAATCGACCAAAGCTATTTTCCCATTGAGTGGAAAATACAGAGAAAATCCTAATATACTAAATGCGTATAATGCTGTCCTTGAACAAAACATAACGTTTGTCAGATGGTAAGTTAATAAACTTGTTCCTAAGATACAAATTGTGGGAAATAGACGCAAAACCCATTCGGAAACACCGAAGGTTTTGAAAAAAAAGGATGTGATCCAGAAATGAAGTGGTGGTTTGCGATGAGGAGTGGAATAGGGGAATTCCATTCTGAGATAATCTCCGTTTTCCACCATAGTTCGAGAAAAACCAGCATAAGCTGCTTCATCTTGGTCAACCAAGGGAGAGGTATTTCCATAAAATAAAAATATGGTTAAGGCAAAAAGTAAGATCAGAAAAGTGCGGTGGACAGATAAGAATTTCACAGTCTCCAGACAGATAATTCAGTCTGCTTTGTCAAAGCAGATTTGAATTCTTAGGTTTGTATTCATTTTGTAACAAAACTGGAATCAAATTGGAAAAAAAGAACTATAGAGTTTGGATATGCTTTTCAATGTTCCTGCACCCATTACCGACACCGGAAGGCAAACGGCGAACAGACCATCCTTATGGAAGTATCGTTACGTACTGGTTTTAATTTCATTATTTGGAATATTGGCCGTTTACCAACTAGCGGTTGTTCTTCTACTTAGAAAAACGATTATCCTACCTTCCTCACCATTTCAAGGATCCAAACTAGCCAATCCATACCAAAATTGGAAAGGGGAAGGACAAGAAAAGATTTCATTACATACTCATTCTGACGAGGTTTGGTTTACTCCAGAAAGACATAAAGTTTCAGAAATTGTCTCTGAATACAAACGAGAAGGTTTTTCAAATGTTGCCATCACTGATTATGGTCAAATTTCCGAGACAGAAAATCCAGAATACATTCGTGGATTGGAATGGGGACAAAATATAAAAAAACGCCATCTTTTGGCCATTGGAATTAAAAAATCTTTTTATGATTATTTCCCAATTTATGCTACAAGAGAAAATCTCAATTGGGTTATGGATCGTATGCAAAAGTTAGGTGGATATGTTATCATACCCCATCCTAAACTATTTGATTCTTTTTCCAGAGAGGAGATGACTTCTTTAGGTGGTTTTCAAGCTGTAGAAGTATATTCTCCGTATGGAGATGATTCAAAAATTTTGGATAATTTACTTAGCCAAGGACGAAATGTTCACTGTATGGCAAGTGATGACTTACATTATTTTCCTGAAACTTCAATCAGACGTTTTGAGCAGCCAAGTTGGAAAAATGCCATTCAAATGTTGGGCAACCAAAGAGGGCGGAAAGGGGAAAGTTTTCTTCGTTATATCGTTACAAAAGAAGGAACAAAAGACCAATCCTCCGTATTATCGGCTCTACAATCAGGATCGTTTTATTGTGTGAAAAAGTTTTTCCATGGAGCAGACGATCCAAAGGTTCCAAGAATCCAAGTGACGGACCAGAAGATTCTATTGAGTTCTAACGAGCGTTATTTAGAAATACGTTTTATTGGCCAATCAGGTGAGATTTTACAAGTGGACCCGGACACAAATATTGCCAAATATCAATTTCAAGAAAAAGATTCTTATGTGAGGTTGGAGATCGTGGGTATCACTGGATCCATTCTCTCCAACGCAATTTATAGAAACAACTAGCGGTTTTTAAATTTGGTCTCTCTGATGACCGTTATTTAAATGTTAGGTTTTGGTCGGAACCATCAAACGCATCCAAAAACGCTTTGGAAGTAGTTTCGTATTGTTTGACAGTGCCTAGTGCTGTTTGACCTGAAATACTTGCACCGAAGGCAACATAAGTTCTATTAAAAGCTTCATCTACAGACATAAAATCGGCTCCACCAACAGTTGGACTTGGATAGTCTTGGGGAACTTGGGCCGCTAACAACTGATCCGTTACATATCCATTAATATTAAAAATTCCATAAGACAAACGGACATTAGGAGAAGATGGAGTTTCAGGTATGGCACAGATTGTTTCCGGCCTTGCGGTACTCATAGTAAATGTTGCTTTGGCAGTCGTTTGGAAAGGAGAATCAAACTTTTGCATATAAGCCAATGCATAGTAAATTTGGTCGCTAGAGCCAGTTCCTTGCGCTGTGTTGCAGACAGTTTTTAAATTGTCTAATGCCGTTGCTCCCGATGGATTCACTTCTTTGAGTTTCGTAAAGGTCAAACGAACCACAGAGCGAAAACAAAGTTGTCTTCCCGCATCTACTTCCGTTAGAACCACTCGACCATGTTTACTAATCCAACTTACGTTTTCTGGTCCGTTTCTCCATGTATAAGTTTGGAATTTGGTTCCATACACTGAATCATTTGCAGTATAACTTTCAGTGATGACATTTCCTACATTGGCAAATTGAGGATTTCCAAAATCAACCAATCGATAGTAAACCAAAGCTCCATCGTTTCCTAAAGTTGTCTCTGGATCATCGAAGAACAATTGTAAGGAGGGAGTGGAGGCCCCTGTTTTTTTAATTTCAAAAAAATGGTTAAATGTTTTGGTACCCGTATAAGCAGTGGAAGCGATTCCTGAAATAGATTGGCTGATTTTGATAGTAAGAGTTGCAGAACCAAATCCGCTTAAATTGACATTGTTTAAGACATCATTCCTTGGTGCAGAACTATTGAAGTAACCTGCGTTTTTTAATGCAAGGATCAGTGAATCGATGATTCCTGAATTCCCCCGAGCCCAGGTGGCTGATTGGCGCACAAAACCCCAGTTATCTGCACTAGTTGCCGACCAAAGTTTTTCGGAACCAATTCCCAAATGGATGGCATTACTAAATAAATGAATGAGTTGGTCGTTTCTGTTCAAACGGGTGAGTTTGTTGAAATCGGAAAGATGAAGGCTCATCCCAAAAAATATGAGCGTATAAAGAATCTTTTTCATGATTTACTCAGCGATTCCTTTGGGAATACAAATTGTAAATCCAGACTTGGGTCCAGAGCAACCAGCCGATTGGTTGTAGGCCCAAACGGAAAGTAGGAGTGCTCCTAGGACATTTTCGTCTTTTTTATCATCTTTTTGAAATAACGAACAAGAGACGAGTGTACTAAGTGCGATGAGGGAGCTGATTTGAATGATAAAACTTCTCATACCTTTGATCAAAAAGATCTGAGAAGTTTTTGCAAGAATTTATCGAGAGAGGATTTGGTATTCCCACTCCATCACTGGACTTTGTTCAATGGATGCGGTGAGAGTATTGGGCAATACAATCATTGGTTTGATACTGGTCTTGGTTCCTGTGACAGCTGGGGGCAGGAGCCTATAGAAAGAATCTTCTTTTTTGCCTCTGAGTTGGAACTCCTTCCATTCCTCGCGAGAAGCAAAAGCACGTATCTTGTCTTTAGAAGAAGTAGAGGATGCCCTAAACGAAATTCGTTTATCAGGAATAGTCACGCGATCGCCCTTGCGGACAAAATTATCATTTTGAATTTGGTTTGGAAATAGGAGGATTGGTTCTCCTTTTTGATTTTCGGGAACTAATACGACATAGACATAGTTGTCTTCTGCAGATTCAATTTCAAAACGAATGGGTTCACCGGCAACATAAGTTGGTTTTAAGGAATTGATTTTGAGTTGGGCATTGGATCCTGAACCCGTTTCTGACAAAGCTAAGTAAATATTTTTTTTATCTAAAAATCCGAGGAAATCGGAGACAAGAGCCTTCGAAAGACTCTCCGGAAGTGAATTACGGTATTCCAATTTTTGGTGTAAAACATCCACAAAGGAAATCACCGCCTGTCCATCTTCCGTAGAAACGAGAAGGAGTTTATCCATGGCTGTGAGTCGTTTTAAACGGAGAACAGTTTCTTCCGATGGATTTCCTTCTTTATCAAATTCCCAAATACCAGGCTCAAACTCTTTTAAGGCCGGTGTCACTACTCCCCGCGATGTAGTCTGGATTTCTTCTCTAATAAAATCACGCAGAGTCAAGGCATCGTCGGATGAAGAAATTGTCTCTATTGCAATTTTATAAACAGGTAACCTTCCAATTTTGTCAGAAGAAAAGAGTGAAAGAGAAATAATCGAAGAGAGAACTAGGAATTGTTTCATTACTCGTCTCCACTGCCTTGGCCTTTGTATTGATTCATGAGTTGGTCGTTCTTTTCGTATTGTTCTTTGATTCGTTGGTAGTTTTCTTCTTTGATAGCTTTGAACTCTTCAAAAATGCGCATTTTATCTTTTACAAATTCATCTAAAATCTGTTTTTTTAAATCTTTTCCTGAAATTATAGCCTCTTCGTTTTCAGTAATAAGGGTCGGTTTTCCTCTTTTGTCTGGGCTAACTGCCACAGTCCCTTCGTTTACATAAACTCCAGTTTCAACGGTACTAAGGTCTTCGTCAACTCCGCCTACGTCAGGAGAAGCAGCTAAAAATTCGGTTCCCCTAACACCTGCCACAAAACTAGGATTGACCACACTGATTTGATTTTGGCTTGGAACACCCGCTGCTGGTTTGTGTGCTTTTACGAAGAGTTTTCCGCCAACGAGTTTGAGCGTAGTGGATTTTGATTTGGGATTGAGAAGGTCTTCTATCTGGATAGAGGAGTATTTGGACAATCGGACAGTCGCTTGCGTTGCCAATTGGATTTCACAAGTTCCGTTTTCTGTAGTGATCGTATCCCCCTTTTTTAGGATACTACCTAACTTTACTGGCTCTTTTCCCTTTTTGAAACGAGGCCCAGAAAGATAATTTGTTCCTTGGATGAAACTAATAATCCCTACTTCCTCGGCGGCAAGGGTTGTGGTCAAAAGAAGAAACAAAATGGAAACAATGATCCGAATCATGCCACTTTTATAAGAGAACTCACTCCTCTTACAAGCTAAAAAAACCAAAAAAAAAATCGAAAAATCCCCTACAAAAACGATAAGTTAGAACCAATCTCTGAATTTATCACCTATCTACTGATATGTGCTATAAGTTGTGGGTTTTTTGTTTTGGTATCGGAATACTCTTTGGTCCCTTGTTGGCAGAGGGCAAATTGTTATGGGAGGATTGCGTTTGGATTGGGATGGAGCGGAATGGAAGTTTGGGTTTGGAACAGGTTCGTTCGGAAATTTTCCCAATTTTGTCTCGGGAGAAATGGAAACAATACTTACCTAAATTAGGAGTTCATTATTTTGGGATCTTTTCTAAAAACCCAGAACAGATTGACCAGGAATACCGCGATGTTCGTTTGCAGATTCAACAACTTTTATATGATGGAGGTGAAACAGAAAGAGAAAAACAAAAATTGGAAATCAGAAAACTGATCCATTCTGAAGAAAAAAAACTTCTTAGAGAAAAAATATTTAAATCCATATCTATTGCCTATCTTTCTTTCCAAAAACGACAGTTAGTTGATTCGATTTACCAACTTAGATCAGAACGTTACAAACTGGAACAGCAAAAACGGAAAAAAGAAATGGAACTTGGCCTTTCTTCTAAAAGCGAATCAGAATGGCGAAAAGTTTGGGAAGTTGAATTCCAATCCAAATGGATTCATTCTGAATCCGCAAAAAAACTCGCTATTTTGGATTTATACCAAACCATGTCTCTCGATCCGAATGTTCCTATTTCTCTTGCGGGAGGATTTACGGAACGCATTCGTCTGTTTGATCCAAGTTCAGACCAAATGATTGTAAATGAAAATCATCCACTTCGGAGAAAAACAAGGCTACAAATAGAATTAGCAGAACTTGAAGAAGAAAGTTTGGAAAACGATTGGAAGCCAAAATTGGTGTTAGGTGGTTATGTCGGAAAAAGTGGAAATGGAGGTTTCCCACTTCAGAATGAAATTTATGGACTTAGTGTGGGTGTTCAAGCTAACTTGGGTGGAACAAGTTTTCAGTCTAACACACAAAACGGAATCCAGTCGGAAGGAAACGGAATCCAAAGAATTCCAGGTTATGGACCACAACCAGTTGGTCCTGGTGAAAATTCATTTCAAAGTGGATCTATTGGGTTATTTGATGATTTAGGCCGAAACAAAAAAATATTCGATTCCAAAATGAGTCTTTTGCAAGCCAAAGCTGACTGGAAACAATCGGAGATTAGTTTTTTTAGCCAAGTCCATTCAATAGAAATTAAATTACATGAATTGTATCAAAAATACAATCTCTACTTAGAAAGTACTAAATCTAATTTAAACCAACACAGATCCAAACGGGAAGAAAATAAACAAGGACTCATCTCTGAAATCGAATACCTAAAATCAGAGGAAGAAGTATTTGTTGGACTCGAACTTTTGTTGGAACCTTACTTCCAATATATTTCTACGGCATTGGAACTCGTATTGTTGCTTGGAGAAAATCCATTTGATAATCGTTATTACCGGTTAGAACCCAATCGATTCCCAAGTGATCTTTCAAAGATTCTCGCGGATTGGAAAGATCTCCCTCAAAATGATATAAGAAAAATAAACGAACCAATTCAAAAGAAACCTTACCCATTTCTAATGGAGGATCCGTATGAAACTCGTTAGATGGAAATTATTGTTTTTATTCGCACTGTTATTTCAATGTTCTTCAAAAATAGGTTCCTTAGATGACTGGATTGGAATTTTAAACACAAATGATATACCCAAAGTGCTTGTTTTTTCTCCTTCGTCAGATGCAAACAATGTAGATCCAAAAACAAATATCTCCGTTGTATTTAGTAAAGCTATGTCGATTCAGTCATGTGTCTCAGCTTTTTCTTTGGATCCTGCGGTTCGTGGGAGTTTTGAAACATCCGAGTTCACTCTAAAATATTCTCCGAAAACAGATTTGCCATCCGGAGGTTATGTGATCCGGCTCACCAAACAATGCGAAGATAAAACAGGAAAGGATTTGGATCGAGTATATACAATTCCGTTTCGTGTGGGTGAAAAACAAACTCCAGGGTCTCCTGAAGTAAATTCGATTTTTGCTTTTACTGGAACAGATTCCGAATGTTTGGCAGGTGGAATAGCCAATAATTTGTTGTTAGACGGTGATCATCTTGTTTGTTCAGGAATTCCAGGTCCTTCTCCCATCCAAGTTCAATTTTCCAAACCAATGAACCAAGTTGAAGTTGGACTTGGTCTACGGATTGAGCCGGTTATTTCTTACCGTTTGGAATGGGAAACTTCCACATCATTGACTGTTTTACCTGACACCAATTGGTCACCCGAAACAAGGTATAATATTTTATTTCCAGTTGGCCTTCATTCATTGGATGGTGCGGAACTCTCAACAGTCGTTCGTTCGGATTTTTTAGTAGGGGCTGATTTGAATGATCCCGAAGTTATTGGATTTGGTTTAGAATCACAAAACTGCAGTTTGGGGATTCAAGAATTAGGGTCAGATACTGGAGCTGTTTGGGATTCTGGATTTTGTTTTTGGAGCCGAGGACTACCCATTCTAAGCCCAAATTCTTATCATTTTCGCGGTGGTGATTCTGGGTTCGGAGGACCTGGAACCAATTCAGATTGTGCAGATGTAAACACAGACAACTTTAGAATTTTTTTTAACCAATATATGGATACAACATCTGTGATTGGAGCGTCCCGTTTATCAAAGATATCTCCTCCATCAACAAACATTCGTCTGTCGACATGGAATTGGTCACATTGCCAATCAGTATCTCCATTTGGTTGTAAACAATTGACTTATTCCTTTGCGGAAAGTGAAGCAAGTTGTAATGGGACATTGTTCGGAAATATTTCAACTGGTGGAGATTTTAATTTATCTTTCTCTGCTCGGGCTCCTAACTTTTACCCGTATTATGAATTTCGATTAGATCCAGAAGCCAAGTCTGTTTCGGGGAAACGAATGAAAGTAGGATTTACCATTCAGGTAGAAGCAAAATGAAATATTATTTTGTCTTTGGTTGTTTCATTTTTCTCACTTGTATTGGAAGTAAAAACAATCTAAGAAAAGTTACATACCCCATTCCCAATAATAAAAAGATTCTATTCTTTCATTCTGTATCGCCAGGTTTTTACGACAGTTATTCAGAAGAAAAAGAGATAAGTCTTAAGATACAGGAAGAATTAGAATTGATGGGTTATTCTATCGTCATCGGAGATAAACTTTGGGATGAGGTGAAGGTCTCGACTCCAGAAAATCACTTAGATAACTTTCGAAATCAGTTGCATCTTCCGCCAGCGGAAATCCGACCTCGAACTCAAATTTGGAAAGAACAAGCGGAGCGAGTGGGGGCAAACGAAGTTTTTATTTTGCGTTTTTGTTTTTCATCTAGAGAAATCAGACCTTCGATTCGATTGGTTTGGATTCATTTATTAAACAAGGAAATCAATCGATTTGATTGGAATTGGGATGAATCCAATCCATTGCCAATTCGTGAATCTCTGCCGAAAAATTTAGGAGTTCAGCCATGAAAAAAAAATTGGCCTTCGTTCATTTGTTCACGGTTCTCTTTTTTCAGTGCTCTGAAAAACAGATTCCAGTCCCATCTGAATTGAAAGTTCTGGCAGATGCTTACCATTCCGGACATCTAACAGTAGTCAGTTCTATTTTGACGGACAAAAAGAAAGAACGAGAATTACTACCATTAGAAGAGGTTCTTTATACTAAAACTTTGTTTTATTTAGGTGATTGGAAAGAGTTTTTCTCCCATTGGTCAGAACTTACATACAAAACTCCTGAATTAGTTTTGTTGTATTTTAAAGCAGTGATTGTCTCAAAATTTCCCATAACGATTTCAGCTGAAGACGAATCTAAATTAATCGAATTACTTCCTATATCACCTGAGGCTTGTTTATTGTATTTAAAACTCAAAAACAGTAAACATCCGAATCAGCAAAAAAAACTATTTTTGGACCAAGCAAAACAATTCCAAACCCATTTAGATAGATTAGAAAAGGAATTGGAGATTACTAAATGAATATCACTCAGATTGGAAAACGAATTAAACGCTACAGAGATATGATTGCGAATACAATTAAGGAAAGAATTTTATTCATCTATCATTCTCCTTTTTTCTATTTTTCAATTTATCTTTTTCTTTATGGAATACATTGTTTTTGGAATTGGGATGAGTTTATGAGTGACAATCGTAATTTAGAAATGGAGGCAATAACCTCAGGAAAACAAGTTTCATTATGGAGTTTGTATCCCTTTCAAATTTTCAGTGTTCTATTCGTTTCGATTTTGTATCTGTCTCTTTCACTTTGTATTCATTTTCTTTTTTCCTTAATTCATAGGGCAAGAGAAACACTTCGAAATAATATTGGAAAATTGATGATAAGCTTATTTCATGAATTTTTTTTCTTTGTTTGTGTTTTATTTTTAGGGAACCAATTTTTGGGTCTGTTTTTAGCTTCTAGTTTTTATTCAATTTTGGTTGTAATGTTTTGGACTGCTTTGTTTTTAATTTTTCTCATCAAAAGCGGAGAATTATACAAACGTTTGTTTGTTTCTCGAGATCATTTTGTTGCTTTTTTATCTCATAGTTTGGGTTTTGTAAATCCAATCCTATTTGTCTTTTTTGTTTTAGCATTGGCAAATGTATGAATAGAAAAATTTGGGATTATCTAAAAGTTTGGTTTCGTAAATCAATTGTATTGGGAGTTTTATTTCTTTTTTCCTCCATCCTTTATACCTATTTGTCTACGAGAGAAATTCGGAATCGATTACCGTTTTTGGTAAAATTTCTATATTTCCCAAACGAATGGGGAAAAACAAATGAAGTCTCCGCTATGGAAGCGCCAAAACAAAGTTTGGCGTTTGTAAAACCAAGAATTATTGAAGAGAATAGGTTACTGGAGTTTCCAGCCGTTGTGGAACCTACAAAAGAAATTCAATTACATAATAAACAGAATGGTCGGATTCGGAAAATTTTTGTGCAAGAAGGAGACTTTGTCAAAGAGGGACAAATTCTTTTGGAAATTGATGATGAATTGATACGATTAGAAGGGGAAAGATTACAACTATCTTTGGAAATCGCAAAATCCCAGTCTGGTATCGTTTTTGAAAAATGGAAATTGGCTGAGAAGCAAGTTGAAAACAAACTTAGAGAAATTGATAAAAAAACAGAATGGATTGAATTGGCTGAAAAAGAATGGACTCTGATTAGAGATATGAAAGAGAAAAAAAATATTCTTTGGAAACAAGGTTTTGTTTCTCTCTCTGAGGTGGAAAAAATAAAACAAGAAGAAGAGTCCAAACAAACACAATATAAAAATTTACTCCGAGACCGTGAGAATCTTCTTTCTGGTGTAAACTTAGGTTTGGAGTCTGAGGAAAATCGATTTGAAGAAAAATTAAGAATATGGAAAGAGAAAAATACATCAATAGAACGCTCAGAATATGAGCTCAGTTTATCCCAATTAAAAATCATAAAAAATCAAATTAAATCAAATGAACAGTTGTTAAGTGAAGCACGTTTGCGTGCTCCGAAATCAGGTAAAATTTTAAAAATTCAGACCAAGGAGGGAGAGTTAACCAATCAAAACCCAGTTATGGTTTTGATCGAAAAAGGAGAACTTTCAGTCGGATTCCAAATTGCAGAAACCGATTTGGTTCATTTTTCTCCGGGAAAATCTGTTTATTTTCTACCTTCACAAACAAATTTAACATCAATCAAAGGTAAGGTGGATCGAATCGGTGGATATTTGGAACCCAGATCTCATAGCATTGGGATCAAAGTTCGATTGGACCCAAACCAGAAGATTGTTTTACCGGGAATGTTTGGGATTTTGCAAGTTAAGTTAGATGAGGTAACTGAAAAAATTCTAATTCCAACATCTTCGCTTCATGGGGATGAAACAAGTGGCTTTTTTGTGAATATAAAAAATGGAAGTGAAATAGAAAAACGATTCATCCAAGTAAAGCCATATTTATTAAATGAGTTGGAAATACTCTCTGGACTTTCTTCTGAAGATGAAATAGAAACTAATTTAGTTTTATGAAGATAGAAATATTTGTTCTCTCTTTATTCAAACACAAACGTCTGTATTCTGTAATTTGTATATCAATGGTTATTGCCGTTTTTTTTAGAATCTCTGAATTAGAAATTTGGTTATTACCTAAACTAACTCCGGCTAGATTTTTCATTCTTACAGAGTTTCCCAATCATTCTGCCGAGGATACAGACAGAATGGTCAGTTTGCCGATTTCTGAAATGATATCTTCGGTTAAATTTGTAGAACGAATCCGCACAATTTCCGAACACAATAAGTCCATCGTACAAATAGATCTACAATTTGATGTTTCCACTCGAGATTTTAAGGAAGACTTATACCAAACAATTTTGGAAATGAAAGATAAACTACCCTTTGGAGTCGGTACTTCGCGGTTGGTACAAGGGGAGATAGATGACCACCCTTTTTTTGAAATCCTAATCCCTAAAGAAGGAAGTTCTGATTTATCTCAGTTACAATTTCATTTGAAACAATTGGTATTTCAATTGGAAAGAATTTCTGGAGTAACGGAAGTTAGGATTTCCGGGAATCCCATAAAATCTTCCTTTATATCTCTTAGGCCTCAGGTTTTGGATGTATTTCCGATTAACATCCACGAGCTGGAATTGCAGATCCTTGCAGGAATTCGTGGTGGATCTCTTGGCCTAGTAGAAGAATATACAAATGAGACAGAACTAAAGTTTTCGCCAGATATTCTTAATCACCAAAACCTTTTTGAGTTCCCAATCCATTTAGGAAACGGAAACTCCGTTTCGCTCGGTCGATTGGCTTCAATATATGAAGCGGAATCACCCAAAGAAAAACTCACAAGGTTTAATGGTAAAGATTCAATTTATATTTCCATTTTTACTGAATCAGTGGCAAACCCTTTGAAGTTGTCTTCTGAAATTAAATCAAAATTAGAAAACTCAGATCCAATCCTAGCTTCAGAAATTTTTTACGATGGATCTACGGAACTACAAAATCAAATCACCCAAAGTGCTTTTAATATGATTTGGGGACTAGGGTTTGCTTTTTTATTCTCATTTTTACTATATCGGACTTTGATGCCCGCTTTGATATTATTTGGGTCTGTTCTATTTTCTCTTGTTTTGTTTTTTCATCTGATTCTATTTTTTTCAATATCAATCAACTTGCTAAGTTTAGGTGGAATTTCGGTTGGGATAGGTTTGTTATTTGATGCAAGTAATCTGACTGTATTTGCCATTCGAAAACATTTGTCTGAAAACTTCCCAACACTGGATGCTGTGACACAAGGAATTCGGTCCGTATTGGTTTCTCTCATTTCCTCATCTCTTACAACGATTGTGGTTTTTATTCCTCTTCTTTTTTATCAAATGCATTGGAGAGATTTCTTTTTTGATTCCGGAGTGTGTATTGCTCTTTTGGTTTTCTGTTCTTTTGTCTCTTCTGTTTTTGTTGTACCATTGCTTTCTATATTGATGTCTGAAAAATTAAAATACAAAAATAAAAAATCGATAATAGAAGATTTTTTGTTAAGAATTTATAATAATACAAATCACTTATTTTCTTTGAGGAACCTCCGTATAGTAATGTTTGTTATGGTTCTAGTTTCTTTTTTTTGTTACTTTTGTTTAGGGTTGAAATTTGAAATTTTTCCAAAACAAAGTTCTGTTGGAATTAGATTACAAATGGTACCTAAACATCAAATGAGTTTGGAAGAGGAACTTCGTTTTGTTTATGCTTTGGAGAAAAAAATCAAAATATTTGATCCCGGACTTTCTTCATTTGTATCACCAATCTATTCTTATGATGACAAAGTCCAACATCCCCAAAAAGCAATTCCAATTGAATTCAAATTTTTAGGTTTCACAAAGGAAAAAGAGTTAGATTTGATTTTCTCTCACGAACATTGGCAATCAAAATGGGATTGGAAATTGGAGCAAATACATTCGCAAGTGACGAGAGCTTTGCCATTCATTCCTATTGATTCGGTCACCTTTCTTCATGAAAATTGGGAAGAGTTAAAACAAATTGCAATAAACTTTCAAAGCCAATCGAATACAAAAAGTTCGGATGGTAAATTCGATTTTTTACCAAAAACAATTACACTCGAAGATTGGAGTCGAACTCAGATCCCAGATCCTGCTTGGCATCCGAATGAGGAAGATTTAAAACAAAAGTTTTTATACGAACAATCTCCTAAATATTTAGGTTCTTTCGGAGATATAAACAAAACGGATTTGTATCTAGGATTAGAGCCCTTTCTTTCTAAGGAAACAAACTCAAATGAGTTTTCTACGATTAGTTTCAAAACAAAAACCAATGAATCTACCTTTCTCAGTACCCTTTTTACAACAAAGAAAAAAGAAAGTTTGGATCAGTTTCGTAGGGAATCTGGATTGTTTTATTTAGAATGGGTTGGTCAGATTCTGGACTTGGACCCAATGGTTTTAGATCCAAAAGGCCGTTTGTCTTTATTGAAAGTCTCTCTTGATGAGGAAATTAAAAAGTTCTATTTGATTCTTTTGATACTTCTGTTAGTCTCTCTTCTTTTTATTTATTTGGCTCTAGTTGGTATTTATGAATCATTTCGGATCCCGGCATTTTATCTTCTCATTGCTTTTGTTTATCTTGTAGTCACATACATTTTTATCATTTGTTTGTTTACGAATTTTCATTTGGGGCACTATATAGGTTTTGTAGTTTTGCTTGGATTGTCCATCGATAGTATTTCGTTGTTTGGTGAAAGATGGGTTGAAGTTTCGAATCATATAGTTGCAGCGAGTGAAAGACAAGAAAATGTTTTCCGTTGGTTGGCTTTGCCCATTGTACTAAATGCGGGTACAACAATGATGGGACTTTTTCCTGTGATTTTTTTTGTAAGCCCAGGTTCCGAATTTTCTAGGTCTATCGCTACTACAATGTTTGTGGGCATATTGATTTCATTAATTTTTGTTTTTTATCTCTACCCATTGTTTTTTCAAAAATTTTGGAAAAAAATACAGTGAAGTTACATCTCATTCGAAGGTTTCGTTATCGGCTTTTTGCACTGTTGATGTTTTTTTGTCTGTTTTCTACTTTGAAATTGAATCATCTTTTGTTAGGTGAAGAATCATTTTTTGAATTATCTGAATCCATTCAGATAAAAATCCAATGGCCTGGTAAAACTGCTCTACAAGTGGAAGAAGAAATCACTAAACCCTGGGAACAAATTTTAAAAGGTGTTTCTGGATATAAACAAATAGAATCTATTTCTGAACGTGGGAATGCACATATCCATTTGGAATTGGAAAAAAATGTAAAACAGGAAGATATTGTTTTTGCAATTCGAAACGAATATTTACTGCAAAGACAAAGATTTCCAAAGGATTCTCTTTCACCAAAGATCCAAACGGGAAAGCCAGAAGACCAGTTCATTGTCATTTTGCAAAAGGTTCAGAAAAGTTCTGACCAAAGTCGACAAGAGTTAGAGAAAAAAATTCGAACCATTGCGGGTGTTTCTTCTTTTCAGCATCATTCTGATTTTGAAAAAGAAATTGTTTTAGAGATTATGCCCACACGGATCCAAGGTTTCGAATTTCCATCTTTATCGGTCGTGTTTGCTGCCATTCGTAACCACAACTTCGGTTATTTTTTTGATCCAAGCAATGGTTTGTGGTTTCAGAAAGATTTTCCTACCAATCCGAAGGATTGGTCGAAATTGGGAATTCCTTCTCGCTTTGGGGAAGGTTTATTGGTCTCATCGATTGGGGATGTGAAAACTAAAGAAAAAAAAATCTTCTCGCGGAACACGAATCAATGGATTACATTCAGAAACTATTTTGGTCCATGCAAAGAATGGAACTTCTTTGTATCAAATAACAAAGGAATTAAATTCAATTTTAGAAAATCATAAAGATTGGGTTTTGTTGTATACAAGTCAGCAGGATTTTTTTGATGATTTGTATCACTTTTTTATTTTATTTCTTTTTCTAGATTTGATATTTTTCTTTGTACCGTTCTTTTATCCAGTCGAGTGGGAATTTATTTTTGTTAGTTTATTATCATTTTATATTGTTTTAGTTATTTTTCTTGGTATTTGTTGCCTCTTATTGTTTCCGATTGGTCGATCGATTTTATTTCTGTTTTTAGTTTGGAAATATTTTTTAGTTCTCTTTCCAATCAGAAGAATGGGGAAGTGGGTTTTTTCATTTTTTATATCCTTTTCGCTCCTATGGTTTTTTATTATTTTGAATTGGGTTCCCAAAATTTTTGGGCTTCTATTTTTAGTTCATCTTTATTTTTTATTGTTAGTTCCATTTACAAGAAATCTTCTCCAATCTTTTTCAAAAAAAGGAAACCCTTCTTTAAAATTTTCTTTTAGAGAAATTTATCATTCTCATAAGGAAATGTTCACTAGAGAGATAAAAAGTTCTAAAAAAAAAAATTTAATCCTGCCTTTATTTTTATTGATGATGGGGGTGTTGGTTTCTTTTTTTTCGAGTTTTGGACTTCAAACCGTGGTAGCTCCATATGGTTCGATCCAAATGGGAAGATTGGAATTTCCAACTTCTTTGCCAGAACAAGAATCTATCCGAATTACCAAACAAGTAGAAAGTGTCATCCTAATGAGAAAAATAACTGATTTTCTTGTGGTGAAACAAAATCCATCAAATGCTATTTTTTATTTTCGTTTGAACGAATTAGGTAGAAAGATTGGGTTCCAAAATCTACCTATAGAACCAGGTTATTTCCATTTGTTAGGTGAGTCTGATGTTAATTCGGATCGGAAAATTCGTTTTTCTAATGCAAATACAGAAATTTTAGAAAAAACGATTCTTTGGCTTACGCCGTGGATACGCACAAAAAAAGAAGTTGAAGAAGTGGTTTTATGTTTCCAACCTTCGGCAGAAGGATTGGACCTACAAACTTCCGCATATTATCGTAATATGTTAGGATTGGATTGGGATGATTCTCTTAGAGAGCGCTCCATTGAATTACAATCTTCTATCGTGGGTAAAATGATTTTAGATAAAAAGTTAATAGACATTCGTTTTGTTGCCAAACAAGAGAAAAAATTGGAGAGGTATCCCACCAAACCAACAAAAATGAACCTAGGAATTCCAGTTTTTACATCTTCTTTGAGCAATTACGAAACTGTAAAAACTCCAGCTAGGATCTATCGTAAAAATGGAGAAACCAGTTTGGAAATTTTGGTAAAAGGTAAATCAATTCACTGGGAAGAATTAGAATCAGAAATGAAACAGTTTTTGGCAAAAGAAAAGGTTCAGTTCACGGTGATTGCTCCACTTAAAGAATCTTTACCAAAATACAGACCAATATTTTTTTTGTTGGCTTTCTCTTTGTTTTTGTATCGGAAAAAAAATAAACCGTTTTGGTTGGTTTCCATTTGTGTTTTGTTTTTGCTTTGGAAAATCGATGTTTCTGTATTGGGAGCTGACTATTTTCTTTTTGGATCTGTGGCTTCATTTATATTTTTTTTGCTAACATGGTTCCCGCAAACTTCCTTTCACTGGAAACTTTTTATTCCTTTTTTTCTTTTATTAACTTTGTCTTATATACTACCGGGGGAGGGTGGTAGATTTTTTATGGGAGGGTTTTTACTGATCTCTATTTTTTTTCTGTTGTATTTCAAAATATGGCAAAAATGGAGAATAATGAAAACCAAACTTATTTTTTGAGACCTAAGAGAACTGAGGTTCTCTATGAATTCAAAATCCTCCTTTTATTTTTTTATTATCTTTTCGCTTGGTTTTCTCTCTTTCACTTGTAATGTATATAGTCAAAGTATTTCAGAAACTTGGAACCCACCAGTTTATCAATCCTCTGACTATTCTGAGTTTTATGGAAATCTATATTTCACCAATTCACTTGATGAATGGGAATCTAGGGTCCACGAAGTTTTGTATTTATCGATGAGTCAGTGGCAGGAAAATGCAGACAAAATTGTGGAACAAATTTTATCACAGGAAAATGGAGAGGATGCCTTTGTATCAAATGATGGTTATCTGGATGAGAGGAGGCGTTCACTCTTTACTGAAATTTCCATTTTGTATTCTGCTTGGGAAAGAGATTTGATTGATGATTATTTTGATAATCGTAACGCTTTTTTAGATAAATTAGAAACTGGGAAAGTAGATGCTTTGTATTTTTATCGAATTGGTCAAAAGTCTTTGTATGAGGATTATACTGCTGAAGAATTGTCAGCGACTGAAAACAGAAATCAAATTTTGGAATCTGCTAAAGAATGGGAGTTTCAGTGGGACCAAACCCGGCAAGAAGGATTGGATTCTTTTGCGAATTCAATTTCACAACTGGAAAGCGATTACCAAAACTATATCCAATCATTGTCTGAGACTGAAAATAAATTTTCTGAAAATCTAAATGCTATTAATTCATATAAGGATACCGTTAAGGTTGCCTTACATGAAATTGTAACTCAATTAAAAACAGGTTTGGATTCCTCATGTTCTGTTTCGACAGGTTGCCAATATAAAAATTTTGATGGAAGTTTTAATGATGCCGGAAAGTTATTTTCAACATTCATTGGGGAACTTTCTCTTCAGTTAAGTCAATCTGAGATTGATCCAGATTCACTTTTAACTTCTATATCGACAAAGATTAGAGATTTTTTATCAGATGAATCCAACAAAGCATTCTCGGAATATACGGTATTCAAAGATCAGATTTATACATACCAAACTGGTTTCCAGATTCAGTTAAATCAATCAAAGTCAAGTTTTGATTTGGTTGGAGCTGAGTGGAGGCTTCGGAATCAGACCTATCATGATCTTTCTTCTGGTTATAAATATGAAAATTGGTTGACTGGCGGAAGTGGTGAAGTGGGGACGTTTGGACAAGTTTTTGACCCAGAAATGCAGGGAATTTTCCAGTCAATTCACCATTCTGATACCGAGCGGCTTATCTCAATTATTAATAATAAGCTAGGTAGTGGGAGACGGGTGCAATCCTTAGTTTCGGCCAATTTATATACTGACGCTTACCATTTTATTAACAATCAAAAAATCGGGGATTTTTATATTCCTTTTGATGGGGCAACATATACTCACGGTAACTTATTGTTAGATGGAAAAGGGAAATACGGGTATTGGACTGGGGATCGGTTTATAACTATTTTTACTCCAGGAACAATCAGTTTTCAAATGGGAGCGATTGGGTATGCGCTTCTTTATGAAATGTATGATGAGAATTCTTCCCAGTCTTCTTTGTATTGGAAAGACAACTATTCTCAGTTAGATGGACAATCAGATCATTTCCAAAAAAAATTACTCCCTGCTGTGTCTCATTGGGAATCAAAAGTAAAAGAATATTCTGATCGTTATGAAGACTGGAAGGAAAATAGAAACAATCTGGTTCTTGAAGCAGCTTCAAAATTTGAAGCAAATCGTTTAGAAATAGAACGTTCTAAGGAGGAATGGTTACAACGTCTAGAAGATGAAAAACATCTTGGATTAAAAACTTGGACGGAATTATACCAAGCAGGTGAAACAACTACGAATCCTCCTCCTGTGATTTCTGTTTGGACTCCCCAAGTTAAAAAAGAAGAATTTCTGGATGCAAAAGCTTTAGAATATCACTCTTTAGCAAATTTTGAGGAATCAATAGGGGGAATTCAAATTGGCGGGTCTGGATTGTTGTCTGAATTCCAAAGAACCATCACTGGCGTAGGTCAATATGCATCTCTTGTCCAAATGAATCGTGACTTGGAAGAACTTCAAAGCTCAGAACAAACAAAACTCATCAATCAAATGGCATATTCTCTAAATTTTGATTCGTTAGGTGGGCGTGAGTTAACTAAAGAAGAACTAATTTTGTTAGGTTCCTATGACGGTTCACAACTAACTGAGGAAGAACAAAGTCGGTTTGGTTCCTGTTACGAAAATCCTAGCGCAGATTTGTGTAAAAATTTATTAAAGAAAGAATATGATACGACCATTGATCGTAAAAACGGTGTCCTTACTTTAAAAAAAGAAATTTATAACGGATTACTTGCTGGTAAAAATGAAGAAGGACAATACAATGCAGGAAAAACAGAAGAAATTCGTCAGATTCAATTAAGCTCCATTGGGAAAATAAATGTTCCTAATGGGAATAGTTTTTTTACTACATGGAGGGATGAAGATTGGGCGACACTTTTTCAAAAGAAAGCCGATATAGCCCAATCCTTTTTAGCTGACTCTCTAAAAAATGATAAAAAATATATCACTTCAAATATTAATTCCATCCAAGATGTAAATAATCGGAATCGCGAATTATTTTTTATAAGAAAAGAATCCCAAGAAAGTGCAGATTCTTTAGTGCAAGAATTGGCAATTGCTTATTTTACTGGAGGTGCTTCAGGTATGAGAGCATCTTTGAAGGGGAAACTTGATTCGGCAATTAATAGCGAATTGGCGAAGGCATGGATCAATGCCACCGGTGGAAGTGAATCTGATATTCAAACTGCATCGATGGTGATCGATTTTATGAGGGGGAGGAGAACAGCGAGAAAAATTAAATCGCGCGATCAATATATCTCTATAGAGAATCCGATTCAAGCCATGGAAAAGATAGTAGCTAAAACAGTTTCAACTACCCTGAAGGCTGCCGACGCAGTAACGTTAGGCCTTTCAACCGTTACATTAAATATGATACAAGCACCTATAATGGCAATTACAAAGTTAGCAGTTGGGGAGCGGAAGTATAATGAACTGAATGATCAAATTGCTGGGTCAGGCAAAAGTTTAGAAGAGATTAGTGACAACGAACAACTGTTAATTAAGAATGGAATTGCTATGGAAATTTCTCGAGGTACGGGTATACCTGCGGAAGCGATCTCGAAAATATTAGGTGATAAATACAGTCAACGGAAAGCTAAAAAAGCAAATAAGAAGATGGCAAAAAATCCAATTTTTGATATGGGATCGCAGATAGTTGGTGCGTTTGGTGGAATGCTTAAAACTGCCATTGTGGCTGTCGGACTTCCTGAAGATGAAATTCAATCCATTATGGAAGATACAAATGAAATCATCAACGCAGGAGATGTAAATCACAGCGCATCTACTAGTGCCAGTTTTGGATATACTTTGCAAGCATTCGGAATGCAGGCGAGTTGGACCAAATACCAGAGCCAATATCTGAATCTACGGGATTCAAAAGCAGTAGTTGAAGAACTTGGGAAAAAAGCACTCGCTAAAGAAATCGCAAAATCAATGGGAATTGATGAAAGTGTGATTGGGCAACTTGTTGATTCTTCCTATTCGTCTTATCAAAAACAAAAAACTGATAAAAAAGCAAAGTCGAATGCCGTGAGGCAAACAGTGGTAAATGCTGCTTCCATAGCGATTACTTTGGGTGCAAGTGGAATGTTAACAGGGGTTAATTCAGCACTTTCATCAATTGGTAAGGCAGTGAGTAGTATTTCTAATGGATTTTTGCCAGCAACAACACAAGTAGGACAAGCGGTTGCTTCTACTTTTATACAAACAATTGCGGGAAGTCATGAAGGTCCAAAAGGAGCAGTGGCAGGCTTCGCTAATGGTGTACTCGGTGGTATATCTCAAGGTATGGGGAAAATACAGTCTGGATTTTTGAAAGGAATGATCCCTGGGGTAGGAATTACCTATTCAGAAAAAAATGGTTGGGGAGGTTCTTTGGGAATCGGGAATTCAATTAGTAATATCAGTCTGAGTTTTTCTGAGATGGGAAATACTTCCGTCCAAGCTTCTAAGTCATTGGGTGGAGGGGTGCAATTATCAGCAGATGTAACAACCAATGGTGCTGCCAATGTAGGATTGAACTACAATCCCACTGGTGAAGGACCAAGAAATGATTGGAATTTTTCTATGATGTATGATCTGAACGGAGGGGGCTTGAGTGGAAGTATTGGTTATATAGACCCAAACTCAAAACTTGGTTTAACATCTTCGATTGATAGATATGGTATTTCCACCTCATCAGAGTTACAAGGGATAACTTTGGGAACTAATTCGGAGGATGGCTTCGAATTGCAAGAAATGAATTTTGCTGAACAAAATATTAATGTCGCTCAAGATGCCAGTGATACGGGCGATAAAGATACTGTTTCATTGCAGGAAAGTGATTCTGATTTTTTTTCTGATTTTGCAACAGCAGCAGGTACCATGGGAACTTTATTATTAGGTGGACTTAGTTTAGGAATGGGAATCCGAAACCGATTGAGCGAAAGTTTAGTGGATCCCATTTCCATTGGATCTGAATCAGAATCTTTAACTTTTGAAAGTTCAAACGATAAATCTTTCTTTGGGAATTTTACAAATCCATTTAAGGGAGGAGTCACTCGTATTTGGGATGCGATTTCTAAGTTTGCGATTGGTTTTTCCTCAGATAAAAATACCAGCGACAAATATAATTCCAATTCTGAGACAAACCAAAAAACACAAAGCGAACAAATTAAAAAAATTGAAACAAGTTTGATCGACGACTATTCAAAAGACTCTCGCCTTGATACAGAAAAAAAACTTTATGAACTGCGTAAAATGGGTTCGGATACCACAGAGATCGAAGCGAAGTTAAAAAAACTCCGTGGTGGTAAAGATGTTCCCATTCCAAAGAGTATTGAAAAAGAACTAAATGAATACATAAGATTGAGAGAAGGTAATTCTCAGTTTCCATTCGAACCAGAAAAGACGATTTATGTTCCATCTACTGAGGCTCTAGCAGGAATCAATCTAAAACAAGATACAAAAAAAGAAACAAATGCGTCCTATTTGAGACGATTAGGGAAAGAAATTTCCGAAGCTTCCAAAAATGTTGACCTCTCTACCAAGGAACTTGTCACCGAACATGCGGTAAATGTGGCTAAACTCTTAGCGGAATCTCTGAAAGGGAAAATTTCGTATGAACGATACAAATTAATTGATGGAAAAGAAGTGGTATCTGCTGTAAATCCTGTAGATGCGAATGGGTTTCGATCAGTGGATGGATTAGATTGTATCCGATTTATTGGAGCGGTTCTCAATGCATCTGGAATCACCACGAACGGGAGTTTTGCAAATTTAAATACAGATGTATACCAAATGCCGGATGAAATTAAAAATATGGATTTAGAATATGACAATCGAAATGTGCATTATAACGGGGTGGAATACTTTCGCCAATCCTCAAGTTTTATGACCTTGGTATCTGATCGCCTCACCACGAGTAAAAACTTATCTGATCACATTGCTAATTTTAAATCAAAAGAGCTGAATGTTGGTCTCATTGGAATCACAAGAGCAAATGAAAATTTATCTAATAGTAAGGTCTCCGCAGTGAAATCAGATCATGTATATATGATAACGGACAAACGATTCAATCCAGAGCTAGGGGTCTTTGAATACCAAATTGCAGAATCACGTGGTGGCAAAGGTATTGATAATCGTTGGATTCGATCAGAGACAAATAAGATTTTAAGAAAAGAATTGGAAAAGAATTTAGAGAAACAAAAATTATCAAAGAAATCAATAAACGAAAGAATTTCTAAAACACTAGAAAGTTCAGAGGAATCTACTTATTTAACTAGATCTGAATTTTATGAATTACGACCACAAATTAGAGTTGGAGACTAAGATGAAGTTTAGGATTATATTTTTATTTTTATCATTTTTTTTAAATTTAGCTTTTTGTAAAAAACAAGAACTTACAATAAATGATGAAGACCCCTTTTACCTAGATCTGGAAGCAGGTTGTTTCGAAAATGCAAAGGTTGAAAATTCTGCTAAAAAAGTAAGATGTATCACGAAAAAAGATGAGTTAGCTTGTTTTATTTTGTTGAGAAATGCGAATTCTAATGCTATTGATCAAGTTTTCAAAAATACAAAATGGACTAGTCCGAATTTTAGTGAAGCTTCACTCAATTATTATATTGATAAGATGGGAACAATTAGTGTTCTTCAAGGAGGTCCTGCGAGAACAAAGGAAGAATATTTAATTATTGGAGAAGGAAAAATTCACATAAAAAATAGTAAATGGTTTTATGAACAATTCTGTGACCAAAACAATTGCGAAAGACTAACCTTTGCAATAGAATATTTCAATTGTTCTGTAAGCTATTTTCCGGCCTCGAATGAACATCGTTTGTTTCTTACAATAGGAGATAGAAATTTTGGCGATTCGGATAATGCAAAGTCTCTTTCAATTGTTCTTGAAGATCCTGTAAAACCACAAATCCGAAACGGATTCGAACTTTACTTGGTTCCTCCCGATTCTAAATAATTCTCATTATCTCAAAATCTTTGCGCCAGCGATTGAAGCGAAAATCCTTTCGCTTGGCGAAAGATTGTAGCGGAAAGCGCGGTCGATTGGACTAAGGAATTTATTGCACCAAACCAATGCGAGGCGCCGACTTTGTTTATACTTTCCAAATATAAACAAAGTCGGTTCGGTCCGCCCAGGGGAGAGGGAATTCCGTTTTTCGCAATTTGATTTCGCCTGCCCGTAAGTATTCGCGAATGTCTCGATCTCGAAAGATAGTTTCACTAAAGGAAATTTCTCCCGAATTGGTGACGGTTTGGAGTTTTGCTGTGTAGTTGACAGTGTTTCCAAAATAGTCAATGTTACTGTTTAGGTTTACGGCCAAACAGTTTCCTGAATGGATTGAAATTCGTATTCTAACAGGTGTATGTTTGTTTTCAGGATGAAACCATTCTTGCATTTCTTTTGCAGCCTTTAGTGCTTGTAAGGGGCTTGAGAAACTCGCCATAACTGCATCACCAATGGTTTTAACAACCACTCCTCTGAAGTTTTGGATGATTTGGTTTGTTTTGATAAAATGTTCTCTTACTTGCAAAAAGGCGCCATGATCGCCTTCCGATTCATAGAATTTTGTGGAACCTACGATATCTGTGAAAAGGATAGTTTTGATTCCAATGTCTAGTTGAAGATTCGTGGCAATGGCTTCTTCTGAAAAAAGGTCTCGGAATTCTTGGTAGTTAAAAATTTCTGAAGGTCTTAAACTTGTTTGGTCCTCGCTTCTTTCTTCTAAAACTATAGTAATGTCTTCGTCTGATTCGTTTTCAAAAACGAGATTAGGTCGAGGTGAAACTTTAATTTCTTCTTCCTTCGTTTCGGAGAGCCATAAAATATCTGTTTGTTGGTTATTCGGTTTGATATCAACTAAACGATATTTTTTATCTCCTTTTTTTCTAAGCCTAAAAATACCCGAACCAATTAGAAGGCTGGAAGAATAGGATTTTTTTCCTCCAATTTTTTTAGTTAGAAGTATATGTTGTTTTGTTGCAGGCTCTGCAGCACAGTACATCTGTTTTTCGACAATCCTGATTCCTGGGTGGAGATGGAAAGTTACTTCGATGGAGTTGACACCAGTCGTATCAAAATCAATTTCACATACATCACATTGGTCTTTGGAAGGAATGTCGCTGAGTTTTGATAGTGATGTTCTTGCTCCACGACAATGCGGACAAACGATGTCCCAACTAAGAGTAAACAAACCTAATCGACAGCCGTGTAAAAAAAGAAACAATACTTCATCTGGGTCTAAATCTAATTTTAGACTAACTTCTTTTATGCGAATTCTATATAAGTCGTTATCGGATGCGGATTTAATCCAATCAAATACTGAAGTGACTGTATCATTTGTGATACCAAGTTGGATCAATTTTTCCTTTTCTTGATCTAGTTTTTCTTTGTGAATCCATTGGGCATCAGGTGTGAACGTAGATTCTTTTCCTTGTTTGATTGTTTTTTGTTGTTTTCCTTTTTTGACTTCTTCTGCAATTTCATTTAATGTTTTGCGAAAATCTTCTCCCATTTTAGGCATAACAAATTCTAAAAGTTTGCGCATAAAAAAGTTTCTTGGAATCCACCCAAAATAAACATAAACTCTGCTTCTTGATTCCCCCAAAGGTTCTAAAAATATTTTTCCTCTAATGTAATGGCCAAACCCTTTTGTATAAATCCTTGCATGGAAAATTTCTTTGAGGTATTCCCATTCCCATGGAACTTCTTCCCATTCAAATGAAAAACCTGCCACTTTGGTTTTGCCGATCAGTTTTCCATTTATTTCTTTATAATCAAATCGAGGCATTCCCATTCTTTTATTGAGTGAAGAAGTGTCAATGAGGTGAGGCCACATTTCTTCTCTCGTAACGGGAAGGTCAATTTCCCAAAGATAATCCATAGGTTTTGCTAGATTTTTCCATTTGTCTTCCCAAGGATATTTTTGAAGTAAAGATTGTAAATCGATCATAGTGGTTTTAGGATGAGAGTAGACTTCCCTCCATTTCCTTTGACTGTTAATTCACCTTCTGTTTCAGAAATTTTTTCTGCGTTGGAAAGTACGATCTGTACTCCGTTAGGATAAACAAACCTTGGAACTTTGATAAGACATGGTTCTTGGATGGAAATATCTGATACCCATTCGAAATGAAATTCTCGATTTTCTAAATTGTATTTCATTTTGATTGGGATACCTTGGGTAAAGGCAGCGTAAGGACGACAAAAACCTTCGATAGCTCTCCCCCCGCCACCATAGACATCAGGATCGGATCCAGGAATGATTTGGTCTTTTGAAAAGATGCTGAGGTCTTCTTGGTTCCAACCATCACCGACCATTAAATCATTTTCATTAGAAGCGGTGTAGTTCCATAACGTATTAGATAAAAAAAGTTGATCCATTGCATTGTACATGGCATCGAGGGCCATTACATGACGTTTCCAAATTTTCGGAGAATGGTTTCCTTTTTTCCATTCTCTGTATGCTTTTCCACCTTGTAAGTCAAAAGGGATTCCGAACTCACCAATGAGACTTGGAATTTTTCCTGGCACTGAGTCCGCTGTATTTTTGATTCTTGTGAGTTGGCGAACATACATAGCTTCTATTCCAGATTTTCCGAATACTGGTCGTTTGGTGAGCGTGTCAATGGCTATGGGGTATAAAAATGTTTTGAATAGAAGTGTAAGGATGTCATACCAATGGGCAGCATTCACAGCAAGTTTAGGCGTTTCTCCATTTAAGTGTGGATGAGTGAATGCATCAGAGGCTTCTCTTTCGATAAAAACCATCCAATCATTTCTAATTTCCTGAATGGTTTCACCAACAGTGCGCATAAAAGGAATTAGGTAATCCGCATCAAAATCAATGGTCCTTCCATTTACTTTTTGGAAATAATCATTTTTTTCAATAAAGGGTGTTCCGTCTTTTGTTATGGTATATGCGCCTTCTAATTGAAATGGATCTCCAGGTGAATTTGGTAACCAGATAGAGACTTTGTTTTGATTGACTGTGACTGTTTTAGTGGGGACAAATCCACCTTTCCAAACTTTGAGCGTAAGGTAAGGCAAATCAATCGAATGACCATGAGATGAGAATAAAGCATCAATGGGTGACCAACCAAGTCCTGGTTTTGCCGGGTCTACTTCTGTATTTTTTAGGCCACGATCATTCATGGCCCGACCAATAAACCCTTTTCCGGGTTCGTTCAAAGAATCAAAACCTAAAACAAAGTCAAAACCTTTGACTCGTTCTGCTATCTGTTTCATACATCCCAAATAGTGACCTTGCAAATAATCCTGAACATTTTTTCCATTGATGAGGAAGTTGGGTGCAAAATCTTTTCCACCAAAAAACAAAGTCCAGAGGATGGCATTACCAGCATAACGATAGTTTTGTGACCAGCACATAGTAGGGTAATTTTCTTCCTGACGGATTCCAGGTCTTGAGTAGTCGTAAGCTCTTTGCATAACAATTGCTGCATCTGCTTCTGAAAGTTTGCGATAATCAATTCCTAAGGTTTCAAAAATCCAACCAGGGGCACCATCGCCTCCTGTCATCCTTGACCAAACATCTTGGTGAAAATCAATAAAAACATAAAAACCATTTTCACCAGCCAAACGAACGATTTCTGTAAAGTAATCTAAGTAGGCTTCGTCATACTCATTCGGACCTTTGTGTTCGACTGCTTCCCATGTAGTTAATAAACGTATTACGTTAAATCCCCATCGTTTGAGCCTCGTAAAGTGGACATTCGCTTCAGAAAGAGGAAAGGGTCTTCCGATAAAACTAACTTCTTTGTGGTCGGAAAAATCGGTGGGAAATTGTGTTCCTCCATTCGGAAAGGGTACCTTGGTATCTCCGCCTAAATTTATACCGCGTAAAATTACTTTTCGTCCATTTGCATCTACAAACCATTCACCTTGGGGAGAGAGTTTTTTTGGTGCCATTGATTTATCCTTCTATCCTTAATTCGGTTGTCGTTTTTTCTAACTCGGCATACAGATTGAGGTATCCGAGCAAAAAGTAAAATACAATTAAAACTTCATCATCTTGGAAATAACATTGTAAAAGTCCAGAAAAGAAAAATCCAACAAGTCCATAAGTCATAAAGCGAATTTTTTTAGGAATGTTCCCATTGAGGAGAGTGTATAGAATGACTCCAAATAACATAAGATAGAGGATACCCTGTGGGCCTCCAAAGACAGCAGTTAAATGGAAATAATCATTATGTGCATGACCTCTTTGGGTTACTTCATAAAAAAAGCTAAGTTCCTTATTTTCTTTTTCCTTCTCTTTTCTTGAAATTTCGATTTCTTTTTGGTAGTTCCCTGATCCTATTCCAAAAATTGGATTATTTTCGATCAATGGAAATGTAGAGTCCCAAATAAAAGTTCTTCCTGAGTCTGTATGTTTTTCACCACCAAATAATGGATCTACTACTCGTTTGACTGCATTAGTTGTTTTGTATCCGACAAAAACAAAAATGAATACTAAAAGTATGAAAACACCGATCCGTTTTAACATTTTTTTTGAGATATCTTTATCTATAAAAACAAGAATATAAATACCGAATATCGTGCTGACCAATGCTCCGAGAAGTGAAGATCTTGCATTGTTGAATAAAAAAACAACTGATACTAATAAAAGTAATGTGGCGTTGATAGAAATTTTAGGAATCGATTCTTTTTTATATAATGAATCATATAATCGAAAGACAAATCCTGGGAAAATAAAAGCAAGTAAACCTCCAAAGGTAAGATGGGTGTTCATCAGTCCAATGGGCAGATAAATATTGATGTTAGTGATTTTTCCATAATGGTGTTGGTAAGGCCAAGAAGTAGAAGTTTTGTAAAGGTCTGATATTAACCTCGAGAGTCTTGTCATTGAAAAGATAGAGGCAAAACCTGTTATTACCACCATTAGAGCAAAAATAAAAAAAGTTTTGTATAGGAATTGTTTATCTTCCGGTTTTATTCCTTGAACAGAAATAAATGCAGTCACAAGAAAGATATCTTTCATTTCATCACGAAACGCATGTTTGATGGAATTGAAATCAAAACCTGAACCTGCGAAATGATACAAAACGGTTACAATTTGCCAGACATAAAATAAAAATAGAATTTTGACTAAATGGCTTTTGAATTTTGGTTTTTCGGGTAGGAAGAGGAAAAAAACAAAAGATAGGAGTAAAAAAAGTTGGCTGAGGGAAACCGAAAGGGCACAGGAAATGATGGACAAAGCGAGAAACGATCGATAGATTCGGTAAAGCATAACTTTGGATGAGACTAATGCTTTTCTCCAATTTGTAAAGAGGTAACAGTTGCGAGTCTTATATTTTTCCGATACTTTTTTGCCGAAAACCGACGGAGTCGCAGTTTCCATTAAGAATTTTTCTGAACTTTTAGCTTTGCGAGGCCATGAATTTTGTATTTGTGCCCCTAAATATGGGGATGGGGACTTTGAACGTATGACGGACAAAATCCAAGTGGTTCGATTTCGCTCTGGATATTTACCTAGTTATCCCGATATCAAGGTAGTTTTGCCTTCGCCTGGCAAAATCAAACGAGTTATTGAAGATTTTAAGCCGGATCTAATCCACATTCATACACCTGGGCTGCTCGGGCTTTATGCTGTCAATGCAGCAGAAAGGTTTGGGATTCCCACTATAGGAACATATCACACTTTGATGGCGGAACAAGAAATGTATGTTTCTTTTTATCGATTGTTTAAACTCGATAAACTTTTTTTTAAAGCCAATAAGTTTAAGAAAAAACTAAATATTGATGAGTTGGACAAAATTGTAAAATTTGATAATTTTAATATTCGCAAAAAAATAATCTTAAAGATTTGTAACGATATATATAACAGATGTGATGTGGTGATATCGCCAAGCCATCTCATTAAAGAACAGCTGATTGAATATGGAATCACTCGCCCCATTACTGTAGTTTCCAATGGAATGGATTTAAAACGATTCCAAGGAACTCCAAAAATTTATTCTAGTGGTGATGCGCCCAAATTTTTGCATGTGGGTCGAATTTCTTATGAAAAAAATTGTGATGTTGTGCTCAATGCTTTTAAAACCATTCATGAATATTACCCAAAAGCAACACTCACTATCATTGGAGAAGGTCCCGCTATACCTTCTTTGCAAAGACAAGCCGAACATTTAGGGATTCAAGACGCTGTCAGCTTTAAAGGTTTTATTCCTAATGCTGTATTACATGAAGAGTATCCCAAGTATGATGTTTTTTTGACTGCCTCAACGATGGAAACCCAAGGACTTGTAGTTTTAGAAGCAATAGCTTGTGGACTTCCAGCCGTTGGTGTAGATGCTTTTGCTTTGCCAGAACTGATACGGCATGGCGAAAACGGATACATTGCCAAGTCATTTGATGCCAAAGGAATTGCGCAAGGTGCTTTAGAAATTATTCGTAATCCAGATGAGTACGCTAAGTTTTCTAAGAATTCCATTCAAATTGCATCAGGGCATGAAATGGAAAAATGCGTTGATACAATGGAAGAAGTGTATTCCAAAGTAATCGAAGCAATGAAAGGTAAAGTGAAAAAATCAAATATCTTTGATTTGTTTTTTGACTTTATGCAATGACAAGTTTTATTTCTCTTGAGTTACGATCTCTCATTACAGGGATTGTTATCTTTTTGTTTCGTAATTTTTTGGCATTGGCCGCACTTGCTGAGTGGAATATGACTACGGTGTTGTTTCCTGAATCAGCTGGAATTGTTTGTGTGTTTTTTGTGGTGATGATAAAAATCAGAAAAACAAAACTAGATATTATATCTTAGTTCATTCTTTGTCCACAACTGGATAAAAAATCACAGATCGTAACATCCGACCTTCCTCTGTATCTTCATAGACAACTTCTGCTTGTTTGGCGCGAGCTGGTATATAGAGTTGCACTGCTTCTACAATTTCGTAGGCGCTGAGGGTATAATCTAAAACTTTGATGGCAAGTTCGGCACCAAGAAAACGTTCGCGAGTCACAGTTTTGGTTTCTGTTTTTTTTGTGATGATTAACCATTTGTAAAGTCTTGCCGAACGATTAGTATCCAGTAGGTTCCCAATATCAAGTTTCATTTGGGGAAGGATTGCCGGAGTTTGTTTGAAACTAATCTCGATTCTCTTAATGTTAGTTTCACTTAACCTCAGGGATAATTGTTTGTCAAAAAGAGCGTCGTCAATGTATTCAATCCGATCACATGTTGAATAAACTGTATTACATAAATTCCCAAAATTTTTGTGAAAGAAAAATACCTGTAAAACTTTGCCAGTAGTTGGATGGTAAAGTACTTTCGCATTGTAATGCCCCATCCTTCCAAATTTTAATACCGAACGGATTCGTTTGTAAATATTATAACTGAGCCCAAAAAGATCCTTAACGATAGGGACATCGGTGAATCCAAATCCGCGCGTCGCAATATAAAATGGCTCTAAACTCACATGACCATCTCGTTTGGCAATTTCTCGCAAATATTCAGTAATACCATCCATTTTCGATTCACTGAGAGAGAGGGGGTGGTCTAATAAGTCGACTACCACCTTACCACTGTTTTTGCCTAGTTCTAACCAAACTTCATCTAGGTAAGCGCCATCCTCAGTATAAGAAACTTTTTTACAATACAAATCTTGGCACTTAATTTGTTCTTCATAATCTGCTTTGTTAGGTGAGGGAAGAATCACCGGTTGGAATTCAGAAGAAAAATCTTCTGACCAAAGTTGGGAGGAATTTCCAAATAAGAAAAAAACTAGAAATAAAAAAAGGTTTTTGATTTTAAAAAATTTAGGAGATTGAAAAACATTCGTTCGAGAAAACATCCAAACCTCCAAGATCTTTACTGAGTAGAGATAAACCTAAATTACCAAAGTGTATTTACATTTTGAATGAGTCGAATTCGTCTAACAACATCAAGTGGGTCAATGAGTTCCATACAGGCATGGTCTCCACGCCAACATTTGGTATTTCCATAAATGGAACAAGGGCGACAAGGTAAATCCACTTGTAAAACTCCAGAATCTTCCTGGGCAAAAGGACCAAATCCAGAAAGCGGATGTGTGGTTCCATATATTCCAATCACAGGTTTTTTGAGAAGGGCAGCGATATGAACGTTGGAACTATCCATCCCAATCATAACATCTAACCTATCCATAATCCCAAGTTCCCCACGGATTCCTAAATTTCCACCTTGGACGATATGAGCACGTGTTTGGTGGTTTCGAAGGATTTCTAATTCTTTTGTTTCGTCTTTTCCACCAAACAAAAATACATTACAATCTGGGAATTCATCTAACAAAACTTCGACAAGACGTTTGCATTTTTCAAAACTCCATTCTTTGAGCACATGTCCCGCAAATGGTGCAAATCCAAACCACTGTCCTTCTTTTTTGTCGATACCTATGGACTTAAAAAAATCTCGAGCATACACTTTTGATTCCCCATCAACATTTAACCATGGGCCCTTTCGAATAGGTGCATCAAATCCTGCTTTTCGAAAAACATTTAAATAACGTTCTACTGTATGAGGAAGTTGGTTTAATTTTTTATTATAACGTCTTGTTTGTGCTAGTTTTTCCCTTCGACCTTTAATGATTTTGGAATAGGGAACACCTTGGCTACGAAATAAAAAGGCAATAAATCTAGAGCGGACTGACCCGTGCAAATCGATCACATGACCGAATGGTCCCAGTTTGGCGATGTCACGATACATCCTCCAGAGACCTAAAATTCCTTTGTATTTTTTTAGATTGATTCCTAAAACATTAAGATTGGGGATATTGTAGAAAAAAGGTGCGAAGTTTCCTCTTGTAACAACTGTCAGTTGGATATTAGCGTATTTAGCTGCTATGGCGATGAGGGCTGGTGTCATCAAAGCCACATCTCCCATCGCCGAAAATCGTAATACCAAAAGGTTTGTCATTTTTGATTCTTATACAATGACGGATTTAAATTTTGATCATTGTACATCTTCATTTGACGATAAACTTTTACTCTTTTGGTTCCTTCTGAGTAGTCGGAAAAAAGTTCATCCAAACATTTTTTAAGATCTTCCCTTTGGTCTAGGAGAACATCTAGTTTGGCTTGGCATTTAGCAATGTGTTCTTTCGTGGCAGAGGAATCTTTTCTAGAAACTTGTTCTTCCATATGGTAGATCTTGAGTTCCAAAATACTCATTCGATCGAGTAACCAAGCTGGCGATTCGGAGTTTAACCTAGCGTCTGGTTTCGGAGTGATGGAACGAAACATATCTATCACAAAATCATCTAGTTTTTCCACCATATCTGTTCTATCTTGGTTTAGTTTATCGATCTTTCGTTTGAGGGCCACAACATCTTCCAAAGCGATGTCGGGCCTACGGATTTCATCTTCAATATGCCATTGGATGGTATCGATGTGGTTTTTTTGATAAAGAGTGGATTCGAGACTCCCTTCTGGGTAAGGGTTCGGATGAGGGGCTTCTTTTTTATGCCAATCCAGAACGGATTCCTGGAAAATTGAGACGGCTTTTATTGCTTCCAATGCTTTCATATCGTACTGCAAATCATGATTTAATATGGTTTTCGGCGTTCAATCTAAATATTTCCCAGGTTTTTCGCTTTCTTTTGCCATATTTTTTAGTCTTTTTACAATACATGTGCTTAGTTGTAATTGCATATAAGGTACATCCGGATTACCCGCTTGTCGTTGTTTCCAACAGGGATGAGTTTTTTGAAAGGCCAACGGAGACTCTCCACTTATGGGATTCGAGTCCAAACATCATTGCTGGAAAAGATTTAAAAGCAGGGGGGACTTGGCTCGGGGCCAATTCTTCCGGAAAGGTTTCCTTTCTCACCAATGTAAGAAATTTACGAAAGTCGCCGCACCCCCATCCTAAATCAAGAGGCAAACTTGTATTAGATTTTTTACAATCAAACAAAGAACTCACTTCTCGAAGTTATCGGGAAGAAGTTTTTTCCAATGCAAGTGAATATGAAGGATTCAATTTATTTGTATATGATGGCAAAGATGCAAATTATATCGGAGGAGATCCGTTACACGTTTTAGAATTGGAACCAGGATTTCATTCAGTGAGTAATGCAAGTTGGAATACCGTATGGCCAAAAACTGCAAAACTAAAAGCAAACGTGGAACAAGTGTTTGATTCTATTCCTATGGATGGAAATTGGCTTTCCCGTGTCACTTTAGAGTTTTTTCGATTACTCTCTGATGCGGATCTAGTGAAGGAAGATTCACTCCTTCCCGACACCGGAATTGGTCTCGAACGCGAAAGGTATTTATCATCCATACGGATTCGTGTTCCTGGATACGGAACCCGTGCTTCTACGATTTTATTTTATGGTAAAAATGAAGTGGAAATTTTGGAAAGAACCTTCCCCGATCCGCTTTCCAATGAATATTCGGAACGGAGAGAGGTTTTATCATTTAGCGAGAGTTAGTTTTCTAATCGGAAGTTTGTCATAGGGAAAGCCGAAGTGATTTCTTTGACTCCTGCTTTTACTTTTGATTCCCAAGTAGAATCACCAAAATGATCTAGATAATCACAGATTAGATTTCCAACAGCTTCGATTTCTTTTTCTTTTAGACCACGAGTGGTAAGCGCAGGTGTTCCGAG
This sequence comes from Leptospira harrisiae, assembly GCF_002811945.1. Taxonomy (NCBI): domain Bacteria; kingdom Pseudomonadati; phylum Spirochaetota; class Leptospiria; order Leptospirales; family Leptospiraceae; genus Leptospira; species Leptospira harrisiae. The sequence continues at coordinate 844,288 of NZ_NPDX01000001.1, forward strand.
TCGAATTCCTGATGCCACTGCTGGGGGATTTTTATCGAATGGAATGGCGTTTTTATTAACAGTCACTCCCACATGATCGAGTCCATTTGCCGCATCATTTCCTGTGAGTCCTTTGACGGATACATCCAGAAGAACGATATGGTTGTCCGTTCCACCAGAAACCACACGAAAACCCCGTTTTTGGAATGTATCTGCAAGGACTTTTGCGTTCTTTACTACTTGTTTGATATAAGTTTTGAAATCAGGTTGTAAAGCTTCTCCGAAGGCAACAGCTTTTGCAGCAATCACGTGCATGAGTGGTCCCCCTTGGATTCCAGGAAACACTCGTGAGTTTAAAATCTTTTCATGTTCTGCCGAGGAAAGGATGAGTCCGCCTCTTGGTCCACGTAATGTTTTGTGGGTGGTGGTTGTGACGAAATCACAGACACCGATAGGACTTGGGTGTTCGCCGGCAACCACAAGGCCTGAGATATGTGCAATATCAGCCATGATTTTAGCACCAATTCCATCTGCAATTTCGCGGAACTTGTTAAAATCAATGGTTCTCGGGTAAGCTGATGCACCAACAACGATTAGTTTTGGTTTGTGTTCTTTGGCAAGTTTTGCTACTTCATCGTAATTAATTGTTTCTGTTTTTTCATCTACACCATAAGGAATTGGCTTAAAATATTTTCCACTGATATTGACTGCACTACCATGTGTTAGGTGACCACCATGGGCTAAATTCATTCCAAGGAAACTGTCACCAGGTTCTAGAGTTGCAAGAAATACTGCCATATTCGCCTGCGCACCGCTATGTGGTTGCACATTTGCATATTCTGCACCAAACATTTTTTTTGCACGTTCAATCGCAAGTTGTTCTATTTTGTCCGCATTTTCGCAACCGTTGTAGTAACGTTTTCCAGGGTATCCTTCTGCATATTTGTTAGTGAGAGTAGAGTGGTAAGCTTCGAGCACAGGACGCGAAACAAAGTTTTCACTAGCAATCATCTCTAGGGAATGTTCTTGGCGTTCATCTTCTTTTTTTAATGCGGCGTAAACTTCTGGATCTTGTTTTTCTAAATAACTCATGTGGGAATTTCTCTGTGAAGTGTATATTCTGGATTTTGGTATTTCTTCTTGCGAATAGATTCAGATTCTTGGAGCACGTGTTTCCGAAAAGTAGAAAAGTCGGGGCCAAAGAAGGAAATTTTTGAAAAATCTTCAGGTGTTTCCGGCCCTGGTTCTCCTAAATAAGAAAAAACTTCTCGAATGAGATCCTTCGCCCAAATATTTTCTGAAAAAAAATCAGGTAGAGATGTGAGAAAATCTTTGTGCCCTCTTTCTTTGCGATACTCGGGTTCTTCGGGAGGGTGGTGGAGGACTTCTGCCACACGTTCAATTAATTGGTCTTCTAAAATGAGTGTCCCATGTTGGACAATACAATTCCGTTTTCGAAATTGTGCGTTGCCTGAAATTTTTTTAAAAATTCCATTTTTTTCTAAAACCAAATCAGATTTTCCCTTTGGAAAACATTGAATGTTTTGTTTTCCCAAAGATTTTGCCACAATCCCAAGCAGGATATCATAGGAATCTTTAACAGGGAAAAGATCCTTTCTCATATCTAAATTGAAATAAAGTGAATAATTGATATTTCCTGTAAGAGAATGGAAGACAGTTCCGCCACCAGAGGCCCTTCTTGCAATATAACAAAAATTAGGTTTAGGTTTTTTATGAAAACCAATGCTCCGGGCAACGGTTTCATACCGAACCACGACTTCTTCCTTAATGTTACGAAATGGGTTTTCTGAGAGACCTAAAATGATGGAATCTGGATTTTTCCAAAGCCGAACTCCAGCCGTAATACCTTCGGAAACCAATTTTAAAGCTATAGCCTCTTCAATCGCCAAATTATAGTAAGGTGACCGGGGTGGAATTTCCGGGAAAAAGAAAACTTTAGAATTCACTCGTTGAAGTATTTCTGTGAAGCTTCGTTTAAAAATTTTCTTTCACTACGGGAGAGGGAATCCATCCCATTTTTGGAAATTTTTTCTAAAAGTTCGTCCACCTTTGTTTTTGCATTTTCCCTTTTTGCCATTTCCTCTTGGTATCGCATAAATCTACGTTTTTGTAAGTAACGAGAAAGAGACCAAGTCGGAAGGGAACTCACTTTCTTTTTCCAGCCAGTGTAAACTTTCATTAAGAAAAATCCTCCAATGGCTCCGCCTAAATGCGCAAAATGCGCCACCCTTTCCCCTTGGGCAAAAAGTACCATGAGCATCACTATCATCACAAAGTATTTGGCTCTCATGGGAAAAATCAGAAAAACTAGAAGTTCGCGGTTCGGCCAAGTCATTGCATAGGCAACGAGTAAACCATAGATACTCGCACTTGCCCCTACCACAAGACCCTGGGGGATGCCAAAAAAATGGGCAACCACTGTGCCAACCCCTCCCAGGAATGCTGTGAAAAGATAAAATTTTAAAAAAGCACGTTCACCCCAGATTTCCGCAAGTTCTGAACCAAACATCCAAAGGCTCAGCATATTAAAAAGAATGTGTAGAAAACTCCCGTGGAGGAAGGCATAACTTAGGAGCTGCCAAATCCAACCGGAGAAAACCAGTTCCGGGGTGAGGCCGAAGTAAAGTTCCAAAATGGGAGAATGGAAAGCCAGTTTCGTTATCATCTGCAGAAGGAATAATACTGCGTTGATGATGATGAGAGTGCGTACAACGGGAACCATTGAGGGTCCAAATCGGAGTTCATATCCTGGGTAACGAGAGGCCATAAATTCAAGGTCGCAAATCTTGAGTGACAAGGAAAGTCGATTTCCTAGCATCGAGGAAGTGATTGTGCAACTCTACGGAGTCCGCGGCTCCATAGCGAGTCCCCTCCGAAACCAAGACTACCGCAAAAAAATTATCGATATTCTAGACCTCTATCGGCAATCGGGGGCTGGCGTTTCGGCAGATGAATTTTGGCAAGACCTTCCCTACCATCTCAAATTTGTCACGGGATCGGACACAACCTGCGTTTCTGTCACAGACGATGATGGAGAAATTTTTGTTTTGGATATGGGGACTGGACTTAGGAATTTGGGGGACGAACTTGTTTCTGAATACTTTTCCAATAAGTTAAAAAGGACAGTCTCTTTCTTTATCACACATACGCACTGGGACCATATCCAGGGACTTCCTTTTTTTAAACCCATTTATTTCCCTGATTTTCTTTTGAATTTTTATTCTCCTTATTCCGATTTGGAATCGCGTTTGCAAAAACAACAAGAGCCAGAGTTCTTTCCAGTTCCCTTGGATGGAACAGGCTCTGCAAAAGATTTCAAATTATTCTTTCCGGGAGATGTTTTGGAGTTTGGTTCTGGGATGAAGGTAGAATGTTATCCTTTAAAACATCCAGGAGGTTCGTTTGCTTATAAGTTTACGAATAGAGCCGGTAAAATATTTATATTTGCTACGGATGCTGAGTTTACTGGAGCAGACATGGATTTAATCCATGAGAGTTATCCTTTTTTTGCTGATGCCGATCTACTCATACTCGATACTCAATACACATTAGATGAATCTTTTTCTAAGTTTGATTGGGGACATACTGCATATACAATGTCTGTGAACTGTGCAACATCTTGGAGAGTTAAAAACTTAGTGCTCACCCACCATGAGCCAAGTTACTCAGATGAAAAAATTTACGAAATTTATAATGATGCCAAACTCCATAAAGAGCAATTAGGCGAAAAAAAATTAAAAATTCATTTAGCAAGGGAAGGATTACGCTTCCACCTATAATACCATGAACAAAGAAAAAACACTTCGAATCACTATCACAACTTTCTTTAGTATTGCACTACTCGGCGGATTCTTTTTTGGATACATTCTTTCTGAGGTAAATAAAGGAAAGGAGTTACAAAAGTTGGCATCATACCAGCCAACAACTCCTACGAAACTTTATGATTCGAATGGTGTTTTGTTCGCTGAACTTTATCGCCACAAACAAGAATTATTAAAATACAGCGATATACCTCCTCATGTCATTCATGCATTTTTGTCAGTGGAAGATGATAACTTTTTCAATCACTTTGGAATCGATTTTTTAGCCATTGTTCGTGCAGCAATTAAAAACGTATTTGCTGGAAGGATTGTGCAAGGTGGGTCCACTCTTACCCAACAGTTAGCAAAGACGATTTTACAACAAAGGAAAAAGACATTTGGTCGAAAGTTTTTAGAAGCACTTCTCACTTTACAAATTGAACAAGAGTATACCAAAGAAGAAATCTTAGAAATTTATTTTAATTTAATTTATTTAGGCCATGGAACGACAGGTCTTTCCTCCGCAGCCAATGTGTATTTCCAGAAAGATGTAAGAGATTTAAGCATTGCAGAAGCGGCAATGTTAGCGAGACTTCCGAAAGCACCCGTAACCTATTCTCCGTTCAAGAATCCGAAAGAAGCAAAACAAGCCCATATGGTGGTTTTGGGACTTATGGCTAAAAATGGTTTTATTCCAAAAGACCAAGTTCAAAAAATCCACGATGAATTTTGGGAAAGATATTGGCCTGTTGTCATCACTCAATCACCATCTCGCTCTACATGGGGGGCAAAACTCAATAGAGCTCCTTACTTTACTGAGTGGGTACGTCAAATTTTGGAGAAGGAATTAGGGGAAGAGGCATTGTATACTGGTGGTCTCCGAGTATACACAACTCTTGATGTTAGAAAACAAGAGATTGCTGAAGAAGAACTTAGAAAGGGACTCATCGAACAAGATAAATATGCTTTTGGTGCAAACTTTCGTTATGTAGGTAGGGCTGACAGAGGCTTAGTTTCTTTGTATAATTTATTCGGTTCTATTTTCCCAGTGGGAGTTCCTTACGTAACTAGTTTGGATGATAGACAAGTATTTCGACTTCACTTAGAAAAAGAAATGGCCCCTGCATTAGAACTTTTGACCGATTTCATTCCTTCTGAAAACGAAAGTTCTGCAGTAAAAGAATTTCAAAGATCATCTCTTGTGTTTTCTTCCAACTTACACGTAGAAGGTGCAATAATCACAATCGACCACCAAACAGGTTATATCCAAACTATGGTGGGTGGATCCAGGTTTTCACCGAAGAATCAATTTAACCGAGCCATGCAAGCGCGACGCCAAACAGGTTCCGCATTCAAACCATTTGTTTATGCAGCAGCAATACAAAACAGAGCAGTTGGTTCTGGCACTGGAATTATGGATGCACCTCTCACTACAATCACCGAAGAAGGAGAAGGTTATTCACCTCAAGATATTTCAGGTGATTTCAGAGGAATGGTTCCACTTTCTCGTGCATTATCTCTATCATTAAATATTGTTTCTGTTCAGGTACTTATGAGAACAGGAACCGATGCAGTCATTGATTTTGCATCCAAAGTCACTAAAGCAAATAAATCGAGATTTCCGACTGGTCCTGCCCTTGCACTTGGTGTGGCCGAGCTCACTCCTTACGAAATGGCGTTGGGGTATTCCATTTTAGCAAACAAAGGAAAAGATGTAATCCCGTTTAGTGTTCGCTATGTGCTAAATCAAAGTGGTTCTGTTGTTTATAATAAAGAAAAAGAAGTTCAGGAAACACTGGCTGAAGAAGCAAAAAATGGATCCATTCAAATCATCCCTGAATCCACAGCTTATATCATTAAGCAGATGTTAATTGGGGTTGCGATGGGTGGAACACCAACACAAGCACTTCGAGCAGCAGACAAAGGAAATTATAAGGGTGAGTCCGGTGGAAAAACAGGATCCACTTCTTCTTATACGAATGTTTGGTATGCAGGTTTTGACCCAAAATACACATCCATTGTTTGGATGGGGTTTGATAAATCTTCTCTCTCTCTTGGAAAAGGTGTCACTGCCGCAGGAGTTGCCGCTCCAATTTGGGGAAAAATGTATTCTCGTTGGTACAATGAAGGCCCTTATCCTGCGTTTTATCCAAATGGAAAAGCAGAAGAAATACCTGCCGATGTTGTAAAGGGGGCCACTTGCGCTTTTAATGGACTTTCTCCAGGGCCTAACTGTCCTTTAACAGGGAATTTATTTCTAAAGCCGATTACTATTGCTGGCCGTACACTTGCAGTTCCTGGCGGACGGCAGTGTGATGGAGATCGCGATCACTACCGTTCCATGGATCTTACCGATTTTCTCCAAAGGGAGTTAGAAATTTCGGACGAGGAATTGAAATAATTTAAACCCGCTTTCCAAGGTAACTGAGGCGCTAAAGTAAGTGCCTTACTTTTTTCACGCACAAGGCTTAGAAACTTGCTTTCTAGAGAAACTGACGCACTAAAGTAAGCCACTTTCCTTTTTCACAGGCAAGACTTACTTGCTAACTAGTTTCAAATCCTTCCCCTTTCTTTAGGCAATTAATTTCCAATTCAACATTCTGCGTACATTTTAAGCAAATTGAGGCCGCATTTCCCAGTCGCATGGCCTTCTTTTGCCAATCCCTCTTAGTTTAGGCCATTTTCAGGCTGGCACGATAGTTGCATTAAATTAAGGGAACCATCGGTTCGGAGGGAATATGAAAAAGGCAATTCTAACCATTCTAGTTTTGACACTTACTGCTTCTATTTCAGCTGGAGAGTCTTCTTTTATGAATGAAGACCTCGATTCCCTCATCAGCCAATATGACAAAGAAACGCTCACTGCCATCTCAAATGAACTTGTGAAACTTGCGAGTGAAGAAGAGGGGATGGGAGAGTTTGATTTGGCTTCCGGACATTATTCCAGAGCAATTAAAATTAGAGAAGCCATTGGGATGAGCGAACACAAAAGTTTTGCTTCTATCCAATATCTTGCAAGCCAAGCACATTCAAAAGCTGGAAACTTTTGCGAAGCTTCAACACATGCCAAAAAAGCAAGTGAAGCCTTTCGCCACCACGGAATTACAAAATTTGAACATAAAGCAAACGTAGAATACAAAGAGTATGCACGTGCTTGTGCGGTTGTGGCATTCCGATAAACCAATATGAAATGATTCTTTCTAGAGATGGTTACCCTTTTTTGATTCTTCTTCGAATCAATCCAACTTCACGTGGTTGTACACGTGGGGTTGGAATTCTTTTTTCCCATATTTTAACTTAGCCTTTTCGAACAAACTAGACTTTGTGTAGGGAAGGTCTGATTCCCAAGCAATGCCAAAATCTGCTTCGTTGTATCCCGATTCATATTGTAAGGGGTAAAGAGATTTCCCATCAAAATAATACAACAACCGATGTTCCGATTTCCGAATGGATTTAGTCGGTTGAGGCTTACACGGAAACAAAGAGAGCCAATCTTTTCCCTGTGGAATGGATTTGGTGTTTTGCTTCGAATTACATTCTATTTCGGAGATTGAAGTTGTTGTTAATAAAACCCATTCTCCTGATTTTTCAAAAGTTCCCATCCCTTCTTTCTGGTGAAATTCTGAATGATCTTCGTAAACCTTCCACTCGCTCCATGTTTTCAAAAACTGAGAGTTTGGTTTGAGTTGGATTTCCTCCTTCCAGTGTAAATGGAACTGTTTTGAGTTATACGGTGATTTTTTTTCCGTTGGTCGGAGGTATATACCAAGAGGAATATTTTTGTCTTTGGGAAAATCGGGAGGTAGTTTTCTGATCCAATCTATCTTCGGAGCACATTGGAGAGGAAAGAACAAAAAACAAACGAAAAGAAATAAGGAAAACCTTCCTTCCGTTCGTTTGTTCCCTTCTCTACTTTTTTGAAGTAAGGATTTAAAACTGGAAATAAATAAAATCTTGTCCACCGTCTCCAAAGATTCCGAGTAAAAGCAGAATGACTACTGATAGAATGGGAAGGAGGATATTTTGGTAAGGTTTTAATTTTTCATAAACAAAGTTTGAATATTGGAACCAATTAAACATCAGTCCCAAAGCAATGAAAGTGGGAAGTTCATCCACACGACTTAAAGTTTCGCCAGTATTGCGGAATGTCAAAACACCTTTAAAGATCTCGTAAGCCACATTCATCGATTCTTCACCACGCGCGGCAGCTCGAAAGAAAACTCCTGAAAAGGTAAAGATGATAAAGATCACGATAGTTCGGATCACTCCCACAAAAGGGATTGTATCGGGAAGGAATTTCTTTTTCCCACGACCTAAATACAATGATCTTTCAATCCATATGAGAGCTCCCAAATAGGCACCCCAAAACACAAAGGCCCAATTGGCCCCATGCCATAACCCTCCGAGACACATCGTGATGAATGAGTTTACGTTGGAACGAAAGATAGAACCTTTACTGCCACCCAGTGGAATGTAAATATAATCACGCAACCAGGAAGAAAGTGTGATATGCCATCTCGACCAGAGTTCTCGAAATGATTGAGAAAAAAATGGTCCTTGGAAGTTTTCGGGAATTTCATACCCAAGCAAATTTGCGGAACCACGTGCCATATCAGTGTATCCAGAAAAGTCACAATACACTTGTATTGCGAAGGCAAGGACACTGAAAAAAATCGAAAAACTATCGAATTTTGAAGGATCCATGTAAATTGGTGAGATGATAGGAGCTATGTTCTCTGCAATGATCACTTTTTTGAAAAGTCCGCCAATGATCAGAAACAAACCTTTTTTCATTCTATCAGAATCAATGGTCGGATGATCAAGTTGCGGAAGAAAATCTTGAGACCTCATGATTGGTCCTGCAATCAGTTGGGGGAAAAATAAAATGAATAAAAAATAGTCCACTGCGGACATTCTTTTTTCAATGATTCCTCGGTGGATGTCCACTTGCACTGCAATGATTTGAAATGTGTAAAAACTAATCGCTAGAGGTAAAAAAATACTCCAAGATCCTGAAATTTCTTTGAATGCGGGATAACCAGTCAAAGAAAATAAAGAACCTGTAATGAAATAGAAATACTTAAAAAAACCTAAATTGATTAGGTTTATTGTTACAATGGCAAAGAGTAAATGGTTATGTTTTTCCCCTTTGTCTTTTTTACGAAAAATCCATTCGCTAAATCCATAGTTGACTAAAATCACCAAGAGGAAATGAAACAGAAAAGGAAAACTGAAATACGCATAAAAAATAAGGGAAGAAATTACAAGTAATGGTTTTCTTCCTTTTTGTGGGATATTCCAGTAAATTAAATAAGTGAAAGCAAAAAGAATTAAATAGGGAATAGAATTAAATAACATTGATTAGTTTGCCTTGAAATTATAGATCCCAAAGATAAAGAAATTTTGCATTGGTTCCCGTTCCTAAAATCTTATCAGCAATACCGAATGAAAACGGATTTTTATTTATTTCTGTAGCTTGGTAAATGTTATCAACTCGGCCTTTGCCTCTTTGATAAGTAATCACCCTTGGATCACCTCGGCGATTTCCTTGGAATTTTGGGTGTTGCATAATTTGGTAAACGAAGTCATCAAAGTATCCGATGAAATCTACCATCCCTTCTTTTTTTGCTTGTTCTGCAGTGAAGATCCTTCCATCGCAAATTTCTTTAAGGCGAGTTTCTGTTACGTTTGGTCTCCCTTTTTTGACTACTTCAAAAAATCGGCCATACAAACTATCAATAATCGATTGTAAGATTTTTCTTTGTTCTGGAGTCATTTCGGTCATTGGGGAACCAAGTGCTTTGTTTGGACCAGATGTAAATGACTGATCTTTGACACCAATTTTATCCAAACCTTCTTTTACATTGAATCCGGACATGATGACTCCAACAGAACCTGTAACAGTTGTTGGGTGAGCACCAATTGCGTCTGTAGCCATTGCTATGTAATAGGCACCGCTAGCTGCTGTATCCATAAATCCTGCAAAAACCGGAATGGATTTTCTGTTCTTAAATTTTAAGACTTCTTGGTAAATGATATCACTAGCTGTGACGGTTCCGCCCGGTGAGTTGATTTTTAAGATCACTGCTTTGACGTCAGGATCACGTTCTGCGTATTTTAAGGATTCTTTGATCCTAGCTACCATTGATTCTGTTGGGGGACCAAAAAAAGAATCTTTGGAATCATCGGTAATCATTCCTTCGATGGAAATGATGACGATTTTTTCTTGATCTCTTCCGGCTATGAGTTTCTCTTCGAAATCAGCCTTGCCACTTTGCGGAAACAGGTTCATACTGTTTCCAATGACACAAGATTCGGTAAAGAGAACCGAAAGCAGAACGACGCAAACGAAAAGAAAAGGCTTTCTTGAAGGCATACAAACCTTTCTAAGATCGCAAACTATGACTTCAATCATTTTTGGGAGATAAATCTTGTACCAACTGAAAACAAAACAGTCTTGTTTTGAAATCCACCCAACCGGTGGTGGCCAATGGCTCGGTTTGCATCTTTTATCGCCAGTGGACGGAAAATCCGTATCTGTGGTATCAGGCCACAGGGCTCCTGATCCTTTTTTTGCTTCAGGTTCTTTTTTGATGTTTCCTTGGGTGAATCGACTAGAACCGAACCCTTGGGCCCGGGAACCATTTTATCCCAGTACCCACTGGCTGACTGATGGGAACGGGATCCCTCTGCATGGCCTCTACCACAATCTACCCAGGCATCTGGTGGTAGAAAAGATCAGTGATGGGGTTTCTTATGTGGAATTTGAAATGGAAATTCCTACAAGTTGGAAAGGAAGTTTGCTTTCCAAAATCAAAGTAAAAGAATGTTACCAATTGTTTCCATCGGAGTTAAAAATCATCTACCGATTGACCAACGAATCCGATACAGAATTTCCGTTTGCATTGGGAATTCATCCTTACTTTCGATGGAATGAGGATGAATCTATCGATGATCTTTTTTTAATTGGAAGTGGGTTTCATAAAGTGAAGTTAGGAGACTATCTTTTGCCTGAAAAAATCCAGAAAGAAGATGTGGTTTTGAATTCAGAAGAAACTCTTATGGGAAAAAACTTGGATGATTTATATGCATCCATTGATGGAAATAATTCTTATATTGGTCTTTTCTCTATGAATAAAAAAGAAAAACTCATCATCGAAGGGGGTGAGTTTTATCAGGTATATACTCCACAAGATCGAAGATCTATAGCGATAGAACCTATGACAGGCACTGGGAACTTTTTACATTTCCCTGGTGGTAATCCTAAAACGATTGCACCTAAGACGGAAAAAATGATCGAATTTCGCATTCGATTGGATCGTTTTTAAAAAAATATCATCTCTTTAACGAACAATCTGTCTAAGGTAGAGAGGTTAGTTCAACAATGTCAGATGCCCTAGTGAACACATGCAAACAAATCAGTAAAAATTTATTAGAGATTAAATATTTCGCTGAAAAGAAAAACACTAGCCGAACTTCTGTTTACCGAGCTTTGCAAGATAAAAAAATCAATGAAGTCGTGATTGGAAAAAACTCTCGTTTTATCATTTTGGATGATTCTGCGAAGAAGTGGAAACCTGGTAGACAGTCCTAAATTCTAATTCATTTTCAAAAAGATTTTCCTCCTTCCATTCTGATTGGATTTGGGGTTGGATCACATTCCATATTTCTTTAGGAATTTGGTTTCTGATCGTGTTCGGCAAAACAGAACGAAATCCAAAGTAAGGTAACAGATATTCGTCGGTTTCTTTTTCGAGTAAATATCCTAAAAAGCTGTAAAATACCTTACCAATCGTTTCATCAATATGTTTGTCTCGTGTTTTAACATACATTTCTGCAAACTTTGGATAAGGGTGTTTAAATTCTTTTTTGATCCATCGATATTGAATGGATTTTAGGTATCCCGTACGAAAGTAGATTTTTTTTTCTCCTGAGTTCACAATGGGAATGGAATGGGGAAGAGAATCTTCCTCTAATCTCAAATCCATTCGCAGTTTTGTGAATCCTAAATTCATCCAAACAATTGAAAGGGGAGTGTTCCAAAATTGATTCCATATAAATCCAAAACCATTTTGGATAGTTTTTCTTTTTTTTAAGAAAATAAAATCTCGTAAAATATCGGTTAGATTATCGAGTTTTTTTTGTGTATATCTATTTGGTGTGAGCCAGTGCTTAAGACTTTGCCAAAATGATAAACTTAAATTTAGATTGATACTTAACTTTGTTTTTCCTAATGCTTTTGGTTCAGTATTCCAATCCATCACAACCGCAGGACGAAAAAAGGAAAAGCCATCCTCCTCCCAGTCCAAACAGATTTGTTTCAATTGGGTCTCTGTCATAGGGAGATGTTCTAAAGAAATCGCAATCGGGAGTGTTTTTTGGATTTTCCGCATTTTTTATACCATTCGGTCGATCTATGATAACAAGATGAATGATTTAGCCTTTGAGAATCAAAGTTTTTTATGGGGAAATGAAGCCGGCCCCATCCGTATCCTTTCCGAATACCTTCACCCTAAGGCAGAATTCCAAGAACATGGAATCACCGATACAATTGTTGTATTTGGTTCTGCACGGATTCCTTCCCCGGAAACTCCCAAACAAAATCCTCCTTCACCCATTGAATCTTTAAGTCATTATTACAAAGAAGCCAGCGAATTTTCGCGATTGATTTCCGAATGGGCTGACTTGTTAAAAAAGGAAACTCCTACTAGAAACTTACATATTTGTACTGGTGGCGGACCTGGGATCATGGAAGCCGGGAATCGGGGAGCAAGAGAGGCGGGATCCAAATCGGTCGCCCTAAACATCGTACTCCCACATGAACAACATGTGAATCCTTATGTGGATCCAGAACTTGCTTTTGAATTTCATTATTTTTTTATGAGAAAACTTTGGTTTATGAAAACTTGTAGGGGAATGGTTGCCTTTCCTGGTGGGTTTGGAACCTTTGATGAACTTTTTGAAACCTTAACTTTGGTCCAAACAGGAAAAAAAACGAAAATCCCTATCCTTTTGTATGGGACGGAGTTTTGGACTCAGGTGATCAATTTCAAAAAACTGGCAGAGATGCGATTGATTTCGGAAGAAGATCTACAATTGTTTGGGTTTGCCGACACGCCCATCGATGCACTTCGATTCTTTCAGGAAAAGATTCGTTTCGAATTGACCCATTCTGAGGGTACAAAAACATAGCGAAACAAGGTAATAATTATGGCTAGAACATGTGTAGTAACCGGAAAAGGAACGACGGCAGGGAACAATGTATCCCATTCTCATAAAAAGAACCGCCGTATCTGGAAGGTGAATGTGATCACAAAGAAAATCTTTTTAGAAGACGAGAACCGTTGGGTTCGCGTTAAGATTTCTACACGTGCTTTGCGAACTCTTCGTAAAAAAGGTTTGAAAGTGGCAATTAAAGACCACGGCGGCGATATCACTGCCATCACTCCTAAAAAATACGTAGGAATCACTCCAAAAGCACAACCAGCAGCTTAAGTTTTTAAGACTGCCATTTTGGATTGAAACAATCCAGAAAAACACCAAAAATCACCGAAGTCTACCGCCTCCTTGAGGCGGAGTTCGGTGCCGTAGAAACTCCCCTTTTTTTTACTAAACCTTACGAATTGGCAATTGCTGTCATTCTCAGTGCACAGTGTACGGACGAACGAGTCAACACAGTCACACCAGAACTCTTCCGAACCTTTCCCACTCTTGAATCATTTGCCAAAGCGCCGCTTGCGGCCATAGAGAAAAAAATCTTTTCAACCGGGTTTTATAAAAACAAAGCCAAAAGCATCCAAGGTTTTGCTCGTATGGTTCTAGAAGAATTTGGTGGTGAAATTCCAAAGACTATGGAGGAGGCCATCCAACTTCCTGGGTTTGGAAGAAAAACTGCCAATGTGGTACTCGCTGAAATTTATGGAGTGGTGGAAGGTTTTGTCGTAGATACTCATGTAAAACGACTCACCAAACGATTGGGTTTCACAAAAAAAACTGACCCCGTTCAAATTGAACGGGAAATGATGAAAATTACCCCTAAGGAGATTTGCCGAAACCTATCTCTGTACCTAATATTTCTCGGTCGTAAGTACTGCCAGGCCCGCCGGACATTTTGTTCGGCTTGTCCACTTTCTGCCCTATGTCCTTCATTTTCGGAGTAGGTTTTTCTAATCCTTCTTCAGTTTCTGATTCCTTTCTTTGTTTCCAAGAACGATTTCTATCTGATAAATTAATCGATTCTAATTTATAATCCAAACGAATTAAGTTTCGTTTACGAAAGAATAAATTTAAAGTTCCAAGCCTACCATAGTCTTTTGGACATTCAATTTGGTGTACGTTCGATAAATATCGAAAACGAGAAAGTGGTTTCCCCTCGACAAGAAGGAAGAGAGGAATTTCAGGATGATTCTGCCAAGGGAGGAGTGGGATTTTGGTTTCGTCGTCGCTATTGACATAGACAATCCAACCATCATAGTCCTCAATATTTTTGACATCGATGAGCTCCTGGATAGAACCTAAACCAAGTTTGACGGGACCATGGTTCATTTCTCTGGGTTTCCCAAGAGTGAATCCATCAAATGGAAATTCCAATGGTTTATCTTTGGGAGTAAAAGGGTACAACATGTACCCTTTCCCACGTTTGAGGTCCAAATCCATTTTTTCTCTTTCGACAAATCCAAGTAGGGCACTGAGTCCCCCACGTCCTTCTTCATCCATTCTAGTAAAGAGTTCTTTCCCGCAGTGGAAAAAGATACGTAAAGGTCTGTCTTCTAGGCTTGGATGTGCGAAGGAAACGGTGGAGAGAAGAAAAATCCCGAATGTAACACTGCGAAACGGGTATCTTCCAAGAAAGGAAAGACGGATATTCATAATTTGGGACCTTGGTTCTAAGAACGGAAGAAATCGAATCTGAATGAACCAAAAAACCTTCAGTCTGTCTAATCTAAGGGCAGAAAGGATGCCATGAACTTCTTTAAAAATCTTATTCTTTACGCTAAAATGGTAAAATTTTCCCACACACTCTTTGCCTTGCCCTTCGCAGGGATTAGTTTCCTCCTGGCCTATCTTGAATCCACTCTAGATACCGGTGACTTACTTCGAATTGGAGCCCTTGTGCTTGTTTGTATGGTCACTGCGCGCAGTGCTGCCATGGGATTCAACCGGTATGTCGATTCGGAAATTGATGAAAAAAACCCAAGAACCCAAAATAGAGAAATCCCTTCTGGAAAAATTTCCAAACTTTCGGCTCTTCTCTTCATTGGGCTTTCCTCTTTTATTTTTATTTTTGCCAGTTTCTTTGTAAACAAACTGGCATTTTTACTCTCTTTTCCTGCTCTTTTTGTTTTATTCCTTTATTCACTCACCAAAAGATTCACCTTGTTTTGCCATTTGGTTTTGGGGTTTGCAATTTCCCTTGCCCCTCTTGGTGCTTGGATTGCCATCACAGAAACGGTGAACTTGGTTCCAATTTTATTTTCTTTGGGATTACTCTTTCATATCTCCGCCTTTGATGTGTTATATGCCATTCAGGATATGGATTTTGATGCCAAAGAAAATCTTCATAGCATTCCTTCTCGTTTAGGGGAAACCAAATCAAGGGCCATTGCTATCATTCTCCATGTTTTTTCCTTTTTATTTTTTATCTTTGCGGGAATTAGTGCCGGACTTGGACTTATGTATTTCCTTATCCTTTCGGTAATTGGAATTTTAGTTTTGTATGAACATAAAATTTCATACGAGTACAAATCTAAAGATTTACCGATTGTTTTTTATCAAATCAATTCATGGATTAGTGTGGTTTTATTCCTTGCGATTTTATTTGATAAGTGGAATGAGTTTTTATTAAAAATTTCTTCGGGTATTAGTTTCTAATGAAACTAGTAGTTGGCCTTGCCGGTGCTAGTGGAAGTATTTATGCTGCCCGGTTCCTTCGTGCTTTGTCTGAGATAGAAGGCGAAACCTACATCACAGCAAGTCCAGCTGCCTTACGTATTTTTTCCGAAGAGTATGAAACGAAGGTAGAGTCAGCAGAAGAGATTCTATCTTTTGTAGAATCAAAATGGAAACCTCAAACCAAACACAAGTTTCATATTCGTAATTTTTTCGATATTGGATCTGATATTGCCAGTGGTTCGAACACTTGGGATGCAATGGTTGTGATTCCCTGCAGTATGAAAACGGTGGCTTCGATGTCGCAAGGCCTCACAGAAAATCTAATTGAGAGAGCGGCTGATGTCACTTTGAAGGAAAGAAGAAGACTGATCGTTGTGCCAAGAGAAACTCCCTACAACCGCATCCATCTTAAAAATCTTCTTAGTTTGGATGAGGCTGGTGCCATCATTCTTCCTGCATCTCCTGGATTTTATCAAATGCCAAAAACATTAGATGACTTGGGAGATTTTATCGCCGGAAGGATCTTTGGTTTACTGGGCGTAAACCAAACTCTATTTCCTAAGTGGTTGGGGTAAAGTGCCGAAAGTAAGCCGTTGGTTTTCCATTGTCACCTAAACATACGTAGGTGATGTCACTTTCAATCACCGCAGACATTTTTCCAGTTTGTGGATTGTTCGTGATGGCCAAAGTGCGAGAGGTCACAGAAGATTTTCCATATTTTACAATTTTTCCGTAAATTTGGATGATGTCTCCGGCCCGAGCAGGGGAACGAAATACCACATTGTCCATACTCATGGTGACAATATTGGTATAACGAATTTTATTCATTACATACATTGCCATCCCTTCATCAATCCAAGAGAGCATTTTCCCCCCAAATAGATTATTATGGTAGTTCAAATCGTCTGGTTGGACCAGGTGTTGGGTGACCAGTTCCATATCTTGGAGTTTGTTCTGAATCGTATCGACCATAAATACCAAAAAATATGTTTTCGATTTATTCGATACCAAAAACCCTTGAGAAAAGATTTCCGAACTATGTACTCCTACTCCCACAAAAACATCTTAGACACCCTCCAATTTTCCAAAGAAGACTTGGATTTTTTAATCGAAAAAACAAACCGTATGAGTGTCCTTCACGAATCGGGGGAAGCGTTTGGAATTCTGAATGGAAAACTCCTTGCCTCCTTATTTTTTGAAGCAAGCACACGAACACGTATGTCATTTGAAGCAGCGATGGAGAGGCTTGGGGGAAGGCTCATCTCAACAGTGGGATTCCAGTTCTCTTCGATCTCAAAGGGCGAAACTCTTTATGATACCATGAAGATGATTGAAGCCTATGTGGACATAGCAGTCATCCGCCATCCTGTAGAAGGGTCATCTCGGATTGCAGCAGGGGCAGTGAACATTCCCGTCATCAATGCAGGAGATGGAGCGGGCCAACATCCCACACAGGCTCTTCTTGATTTATACACCATAGTTTCTGAGAAAGGAAAAATCGAAGGACTAAACATTGCCTTTATCGGAGATCTAAAATACGGAAGGACCATCCATTCCCTAATCAATCTTTTAAGACATTATCCAGTTCACTTATATCTCATTAGTCCTGAAGAATTAAAACTCCCTGAAAAGTACAAAAAGAACTTGGAAGGGTTTCCTATGACTTGGGAAGAAACCACAGACATCAAAGCATTTTGGGATGCTGATGTTGCTTATGTGACAAGGATCCAAGAAGAACGATTTCCAGATCACAGAGAATACGAAAAACTAAAAGATATTTATAAGGTGAACAAAGAACTAGTTCTTGCCTCCAAAAAAGACACAACCATCCTCCATCCACTCCCACGTGTGAATGAACTTTCTACGGATGTAGATGATTTACCGAATGCAGCTTACTTCCGTCAGGCGAAATATGGTGTGGTGGTCAGAATGGTTTTACTTTGTCTGAGTCTCGGAGTGGATTTTGACTAAAAAATTTTGGACACTCATTGAAGCAAGGGAGGTTCTCCCATTGGTTCGTGATATTACCCGCGAATATTATTTAAGAGCTAGTGTTCTTGCTGATGACATTCGGAATAAACCATTACCAGAAAATATTCTAGAAGCTAAAGAAGAAGAAATCAGTGAGATTGTAAAACATTGGACAAATGAAATTTTGGCAATGCAGATTGATGTGAAAGGATTGTGGTTGGTTGATTTTGACCATGGCACCGGGTTCTATTGTTGGACCTGGGGCGAAGAAGATGTGTTATACGAACACGGTTATTTTGAAGGATTTAGATCGAGAAAACTCATAGAGGAAAATAAAGAAGAAAATGACTCAGATAAATGAAAACTATTTAAAATTGAAAGCGGGATACCTATTTCCTGAAATCGGAAGAAGAGTGAAGGCTTATTCCGATGCCAACCAAAGTGCAAAAATCATCCGTCTTGGTATCGGTGATGTCACATTGCCACTCGCACCTACCATCGTGAATGCGATGGTCGATGCTGCGAAAGAAATGGGAAGTTCTGCGGGTTTTCATGGATATGGTCCAGAACAAGGTTACTCCTTTCTCATTCAAAAAATCATAACTCATGATTATACGGCTCGTGGCGTACAAATCGCAGAAGATGAAGTTTTTGTTTCTGATGGATCCAAATGTGACTGCGGGAACATCCAAGAAATCTTTTCTTTAGATAGTAAAATCGCCGTGGTGGATCCCGTGTATCCGGTGTATGTGGATACAAACGTAATGGCAGGTCGAACAGGAGAAGTGGGTGCAGACGGAAGATATGCGAATATCATTTATATGCCAGCAACGGAAGAAAACAATTTTGAACCAGATTTTCCAAAAGAAAAACCAGATATCATTTACCTTTGTTATCCGAATAACCCAACGGGAATGGTAGCAACAAAGGCTCGCCTTACCGAATGGGTGAACTTTGCTAAAAAAATTGGAAGTATCATCCTTTATGATTCGGCTTACGAATCTTTCATCCAAGA
Organism: Leptospira harrisiae; assembly: GCF_002811945.1. NCBI lineage: Bacteria > Pseudomonadati > Spirochaetota > Leptospiria > Leptospirales > Leptospiraceae > Leptospira > Leptospira harrisiae. The sequence goes on from NZ_NPDX01000001.1 coordinate 862,966, forward strand.
TCCAGAAATTCCAAAATCCATTTATGAAATTCCTGGAGCCAAAGAAGTGGCTATGGAATTTAGATCCTTTTCCAAAACCGCAGGTTTTACAGGAACTCGTTGTGCCTACCTAGTGATTCCAAAAGACTTAAAAGGAAAAACAAAAGCAGGGGAAGAAATTAGTTTTAACTCTCTTTGGAACCGCCGCCATACAACCAAGTTCAATGGAGTGTCTTATGTGACACAAAAAGGAGCTGAGGCAGTTTTTTCCGCACAGGGCCAAGTGGAAATTAAGGAACAAATTTCCTACTATATGCAAAACGCAAAACTCATCCGAGAGGGTTTGGCTACAGCTGGATATACTGTATTTGGAGGCACGAACGCTCCTTACATTTGGTTAAAAACCCCACGCGGACTGAAATCTTGGGAATTTTTTGACGATCTTCTGGGAAAAGCACAAGTGGTTGGAACTCCTGGATCGGGATTTGGACCTGCCGGAGAAGGGTATTTCCGACTTTCAGCCTTTGGAAAGCGAGAAGATGTGATTTCTGCCATCGAACGAATCCAAAAAATGTAAAATTTAGTCCTGGTTTTTCCCGTAGCTCCGATATATAAAAACAAGGTAGAGCTATGGGAAAATGGAAATTCATCCTCTTTTTTGCAATGGTTGTGGGTCATATCTCACATATCAGCGCAGTATCACCAGAACAGACGAATCTGGGGATTTTAATCTTTGAAAACAAAGAAAACTTAAATTTTATCAACGTCGCTCTGAGTAATTTGGCTCCTTCGCAAGAAGAAACTCAAGCACCGGCGCAACCAGGAGCTGAAACTCCGGCTGTAGATCCTTCCAAAAAGAATTTGGATTTTGATTATTTCAAACTCTTAAAAGCAGCCAACCAATCTGACTTTAGTGGAAACATGTGGTATCTGCAAAGTAACTATGTGTATGGATTTCGCCAGCTCCGCCAAGCCCAAGGGGAATTAAAAAATATTTTTGAAATTGTACTTCAAAAGTATATCGAAGATGCAAGAGCACTCCTCGAAGCCGCAGCTCCTACCATCATTCGTTCCAATGACAATAACGCCAAAGCATTGTTACGTCTTGGTTTTCGTGACCTTCGTTCTTCTGAAGACCTTTATACAACTGGTCTTAATTCCAGCCCACACCAATACCGATACAAACTCACTTTATATAAAGAAGGGATTCTTACCTTACGTCGTGCGAAACGATTTGCTATCCTTGCAATGATTTATAGCAAAACGCCAGACGAGGACAAACCAGAATACCAATACCGTTCCAATGAAGATCTAAAAGATGCTCGTAACGAAGAAAAACAACGTAACTACGAAAAGGTGAGAGATACGATTATTAACTTCGTAGAAAATAAACGTATGGAAAGAACGGTTGTGCCCCCTGGCAATCCAGATGCAAAACCTCTGGATCTTTTAGAACAACATGATGACAACTACGGACTCATCACTTCTAAAAAATTAGACTTACTCATGGAAGCCAATGCTCAAATCAAAGAGACAGAAGGAGCAAGGCGTGAGTCAGTTCCTTCTACTCCGAAGTTTGATGAAAACGGGAAAGCTATCTACCCAGAAGAAAAGAAAAAATAAAATGAAGTGGATTTCAAGTGTTATCATCTTAAGTTTTACGTTGGGGCTTGTGGCAAAAACGACAATGTCCAACCGAGAGCGCAAAAAACAATTAGATGGAAAAATAGCACTTGTACTCGATATCAAAGAACAGTTGAAGTTGGAACCTGATACTGGGAAAACTTCAATTGAATCCATTCGTTCCCAAGTAGAAGAAACTTACCGTACAGGTAACCGAGTCGAAATTGAAAAAACACTTTCGATTGCGGAAGGGGACCTTCTTGTCACACAGCGAAAACTCTGTTTTCCCATGGAAGATTCGGCAAACGGACTCTACCAAAAAGCCATGGGACAATGGATCCTTCTCGAGGGAGAAGATAAAACTGGAACTCGAACTTTGGAGTGGGATACAAAAGAAAAAATCCAAAGATACCTTGTGATGGCAAAAAGTGAAAAAGACCATGCAAAAGAATACTTTTTGTCTGGGAACTACCAACTATCACTTCATACATACAAACGTTCGCTAGTTTACAGTCTTATGTCTTTACGATCGCAAAAAGCAGAGATCCCTGAAGAATACCAATCAGCGGACAATGTTTGGGTCCAACCAATTTGGCTGGGCCTTCATAAACAAAAGCAAACCTCAATCCAAGAAAACTAAAAATTTCGATTTTCACTGATACTAAATTTCAAAGAATGACTGCTTAGTGAAGTTCGAATCACTTTATCGTCATTTTTTGCTGACCAAAGCCACCCACCTTCCTGTCATTTCGGAAGAGGGTGAGTTGTTAGGTCTTCTGTCCAAAGATCGGGTCCACCGTGAGTTATCCGATTTGGGAAGAGAACGAGAAGACTTAGATCAAATTCCATTGGATATTCTCGAAACAGAACTTCACGAAAATCTATTACTCTATTTTAAAGAATCTACTCAGATCCCAGTCATTGGTTTGGATGGGGAAAAAAAAGACAATTGGGACAAACCAAGGTTCCTTGCTTCCTTCACTCGCCTCGATTCTTCCAAGATACGGGATCCCAAACTCGAAGAAATCGAATCCAAACTAGAAAAGAAAAAAGAAAATGCAGACTCTGTGCAGTGGTTTATGGAGTTAATTCTTTCCCATTTTCCTGATGGACTTCTTGCGACTGACGTAAATGGTTCTACAATTTTTTATAATGAAACATTTGAAACCAATATTCTCACCAAATCTTTGTTTCGTGATTCATTGCAGTTAGCTGAAAAATACCTTCACAATCTCAATCGGGAAGTCCTTGCCACTTATTTAAAAGAACATGATTTGAGTTTGGGAAAAGATGCTGATACGAGTGTATTACATACAAACATCACTGAGCTTCGGGCAAACCTTCGTATCATCACTTTAAAAAAAGAAAAGAAGGTGGTTGGGTTTTTATACCATTTTTCTCCTTCTAGTTTTACAAATCTTTCAGGAACAGGGACTTCGGAATTTCCGAATATGGACGAAGCGTTTCGTTCTAAACTTCCTTTGGAATCAGTTTTGGAAGAAATGGAAGCACATTACATTCATAAGTCGCTCGGGAGAAATTCCAATAATATATCTCATACGGCGACAGAACTTGGAGTTCCAAGAACTACCTTACAAAACAGAATTCGTTTTTTAAAACTTTCGGAACGTTTTCAAAATGAAGGCAAAGTAAAGTCCGTAATTCCTAGAAAACGCTCTGAAAAACCCGAAGAAAAACAAAAAAAAGTTTCCGAAATTAAGAAGTCACTCACCAAAAAGAAGCCAAAAACCAGTGAAAAACCGCAGAAATCTTTAAAACCAAAGGCGAAAGCAAAGAAACAGAGTCAAAAACCAACACAAGCAGGGAAAAAGTCGAAAAAAAGACGTTGACGAAAACACTCGGAAAAACAATTTTTTCATTACCGTTTGAGAAAACACCTCCGCACTTCGCTGTTTCCCTTGCATACATAACTTGCACAAATGGTTTCCCGAATTTAATCAAATACCTTAACAAATCAATGTAGAACAATCTATGGCATCACGCAAACAAGAAGAAATCCAAGTTAACCCTCCTGAAGAACCAACTGAATATACGAACGGCATCATGGACCAAGAAGATGGTTCCGAACCACCAAAACAGTTTAAGAAGAAAAAGAATCGATACGAAGGTCCAATTCCTCCTCCGCTTGATTTAGTAGAACTCAAGAAAAAAAACATCAATGAACTAGCCGACCTTGCAAAAGGTTTGGGTGTGGAAAACACTCATGGTCTGAAAAAACAAAACTTGATGTTTGCTCTTCTCCAAGCACAAACCGAAAAAGATGGACAAGTGCATGCAGCAGGAGTTATGGAAAGACTTCCTGATGGATACGGATTCCTTCGGTCGCCTGACTACAATTATGTGCCAGGTCCAGATGATATTTATGTATCACCTTCTCAAATTAAATTGTTTGGTCTTAGAACAGGCGATACCGTAACAGGACTCATCCGACCGCCAAAAGAAGCAGAAAGATTTTTTGCGATGTTACGTGTGGAATCTATCAACGGTTTCCCAGTGGAAGTGGCACAAAAAAGAAATTTATTTGATAACCTAACACCTCTTTATCCAAACGAAAGAATCAATATGGAGTTTGATCCAAGTCATTTGGACACTCGCGTGATTGATCTTATGTGTCCAATTGGGAAAGGACAAAGAGCTCTGATTGTTGCACCACCAAGGACTGGTAAAACAGTCCTTATGCAATCCATTGCCAATGCGATCACAAGAAATCACCCAGAAATTTTTCTTATCGTGTTACTCATCGATGAACGTCCAGAAGAAGTGACCGACATGGCTCGTCATGTAAAGGGTGAGGTTGTGAGTTCCACTTTTGATGAACCTGCACAACGCCACGTCCAAGTAGCGGAGATGGTCATCGAAAAGGCAAAACGACTTGTGGAACACGGAAAGGATGTGGTCATTTTACTCGACTCTATCACAAGGCTTGCACGTGCTTATAACCAAGTGGTTCCTACTTCTGGAAAAATCCTTTCTGGTGGTGTGGACTCCAATGCCCTCCACAAACCAAAACGTTTTTTTGGAGCAGCAAGAAATATCGAAGAGGGTGGCTCACTCACCATCATCGCGACTGCCCTCATTGACACCGGTTCCCGAATGGATGAGGTGATTTTTGAGGAATTTAAGGGAACGGGAAATATGGAAATCCATTTGGACCGAAAACTCGCTGACAAACGAATTTTCCCTGCGATCGACATCAACCGCTCCGGAACCAGGAAGGAAGAACTCCTCCTTCCACAAGATACGCTCACTCGTGTCTTTATCCTCCGAAAAGTACTTTCGCCTATGAGTATCACCGAAAGTATGGAACTATTGATTGAAAAAATGCGTGGAGCGAAGACCAACGACCAATTCCTCGCCAGCATGAATACGAACTAAAAGGGCCACCATGAAAACTGACATCCATCCAAAATACATTTCTGCAAAAATCAAATGCGCTTGTGGTACAGTGATCGATACAAGATCCACTGCCGGTGATATCAGTGTGGAAATTTGTTCCAACTGCCACCCATTCTTTACTGGAAAATCCAAATTATTGGATACTACCGGTCGAGTAGACAAGTTCAAGAAAAAATACAAAATGAAGTAAGAGGCAGTCGCCTTAAGAACCGTCTAAGTCATAACGGGGGAACAACTCATGGCAGTAATGGACTTTGCTCGCTACAAAGAAATCAACGATCAAAGGATGAATTATCGTGAGATGGAAGACGCTACAGTCGTCTCCTATTACCGCAACACCGGTTGCGGAGACGGTTATCGCATCTATTTAAAGTTAAACGACAATTCTGTTGTGGAAGACGCAAGTTACACTACAACAGGGTGCGGGTTTGGAATTGTGGCTCTCGCTATGGCTACTGAGTATGCAAAAGGAAAATCCCTTTTGGAACTTAAAAATCTCACTCCAGAAACCTTAGAAACACTTTTTGAATTTCCAGAAAGAAGAAAGAACTACCCAGAATCAGCAGTGGCTGCATTAAAAAAAGCAGTTGAAGATTATGAGTCAGGACAAGGTGTTCCCAAAGAAAACCGAATCACAAAATCACAAACTATGGAACTCCTCCATAACCAAGGTCATCTTCGCGCTGCGAAGTTATCCAGTGTTATGTTAGAAAAAGAAAAGTTAGATGGTGTGGATTTTTCTGGCGCTGATCTTCACAACGCCTTCCTTCAAAATTCCAGTTTTGTAGGAGCCAACTTCCAAGGTGCAAACCTAAAGGCTTCATTTTTTAACGGTGCCGATCTTAGAAATGCAAACTTTCGAGGTGCTGATTTACGTTTTGCAAAACTTGCTTCTGCCAAAATCGAAGGTGCCGATTTTACTGATGCCATTTATGATATTGGAACCCGAGTGGATCATAGCCAAATGTATATCTTCGATGTCATGAAAAAAGCTGGTAAAGACCTCTATCTAAAAACAGGGGAAGGGGAATGAAGCCAGGCGATAAGGCAAAACTCACCAAACAAACGTTCCTTCATCAAGGGATTTTTATTTTTACTGGATCTACTGTTGAAATTAAAGAAATCCAAGCAGAAAAAGCCATAGTTGTTTATAATGATAAAGAAGGATACCCTCACGATTTAGAGATGAATCTGACGGATTTGGCACCACTTTCGTAAAGCCGATTTTCTTGACACAAATCCAGAGAATCGTAACGTATTGTTAATCCAACTATGTTGATTCTAAGCCACCGTCAGGAAAATCACCTGCTTCTTTCGATCCAAAGGGATGTCCTGATGGAAAACTCAAGAGAGTTTTACCAAGAGTTTGAAAAAGCGATTGATAGTCAGAATTTTGGAAAACTGACCATGGATTTCCACTCAGTAAAGTTTTTGGACTCGAGTGGGATTGGTGCGGTGATCAAAGCATCTTCAGCGCTTCACAATCGCGGAGTCGAAATTTTTGTTACCAATCTAAATAAAAACCTAAACTCCGTGTTTCGACTTTCCGGACTTAACCATATCCTTTCTATCTTAACTTTAGATGAATACCTTTCTAAATTTCCAGAGTTCCAAAAAACTCTAGAGGCATAAGCGTAATGAAACTTTCCAAAATTTTTTCTCTTATTTTATTATCAATCTTCCTTAATTCCTGTGCATCAGGTGTGAAGTCCAGGTCATTGTTATTCCGTAGTAACGAATTTGCCATTTATACAGTCAACCGAGACAAAATTAATTTAAAATCAGAATCATCTGTTCCTAAAACTTTTGCACATCCCGTAGAAATTACAGAAGATAAAATTTTAGATTTACTTGGAAATATTAGATTCCGAGAAGAAAGTTCTTACGGAGACGTAAATCAATATATCTTTGAAGAAAAAGAAATCAAAGAGTTTGCTATGGATCTGGCTGACGGATTACAAAAGCTGAAACCAGACCAACTACTACTTGTTATCTCTAAATACAATCCAGTGAAGTCTGTGGTTTCTCATTATTCCCGTACAGGTTTTTATATTTGGTCGTCAGAAACTTCCATTGAGATTTTATTTGGAGAACTTCAGAAAGAAATCACATATGATGAACAAGGGAATTATTATGATTGGTCTAATATCCCTGACATTCCTTTTGAACATTTTCCAGCATCTACATACATTTTACAAGGTTCAGGATTTTCCTTTAAAAAGGTTTCTGGATTCCGTAATAAACATTGGTTAGTTTTTGATAAAGCTGATTTGGCTAAATTGAAATTTGAAAAAAGAAAGAAAACAATTGTTCCTGAAGTGACAAACTCTGTTGATGCAGATCTTAAACCAGAAAAAAGAATTTCACGTGATGAAGAAGAAGGGATCATCAACGGAGAATAAACGATAAATCTTCGTATTTAGTCTTCTTTTCGAATGACGGTTCTTTCTGTTTGAATGCTGCCGTCGGTTCCCAGGTAAAAATGTGTTTTCCCAACTAAGGAATTGATTCCTAAACGATAGTTTTTCCCAGCTCCAAAACTTAAATCCACACCCGGATAAACTTCTCTTTCTACATCCACAAAGGCATCTGGATTTGGTTCATAAGAACCAAGTGCAGTTTCAAACTGTTTGGATTCAGTTTCTAAAACTTTGGTAAACTTATCGTTTGCCTCTTTTAGTTTGGCAATACTTTCTTTTTCTTCTTTGTTTAGTTCTTTTTTCTGACTTTTTTCCACTAGTTTAGTGAGTGTTAGCTGGACTTTATGTAAGGTGATTTCTTTTTCTGCGATTTCTTTTTTCATTCGGTTGAGTTCATCGAGTAATTCTGGTGGAGTCCCTATGGCAACCTTGGTTTTGGTTTCCACCACAGCACCAAGTTTGGAGCAGGTAAGAGAATTTCCCGCAATCAAAGTTCCTCCAATTACCTCTCCTCTTCCTCCCATGACACGAATCAAATCTTTGGCAGAAATTTCAGAATGCATCACAGCTTCTTCCACAAAGATACTTCCTTGAGCAGTAAGTTTTCCTTGTTCTACAAATTTAGCATAAATGTTTCCATCTGATTCGATATAACCTTCTCCGCGTCCCATAAACCCACCAGAGAGAACAATATCACCTTTGGCTTTTAGAAATGCCTTACCTACGGAATTTCGAATGATGATACTTCCATTTGTGGTTAACGAAAATCCATCTCCAATTTTATCTTCTACGATGATGGTTCCTGGAAAATCGATATTCCCTGTGGAATAATCGACTGCTTCTAATTGGATCACTTCATCCACTTTGATTTCCCAGGCGGCAGATAAAACTGGCCGGCCAGCAATTTTGGCGTACAGTTTGTCCTCCTTTAGTTCAACATTGGGACCAAGATTCCAATCCACTGATTTTTCTTCTGGGTAAGGGATGATGGTTCCATTCACAGTTTTTCCAAATTCACCTTTTTTTGGCGGAATTCTTTCTGCAATGAGATCTCCCGGTTTTACTGATTGGATGACTCCAATATTTTTATAATCAATCCGACCATGTTCATCTTCTTCCAGTTGGGGTTTGTTGTCCGAACGAAAGTATATTTTGATTTGTCCATCTTTGCCTGGAACGGGTGGGTAACCTTTGGCAATCGTATAAGGAACAAAAAAGTTTGGGTTTTTGATTTGGTTTTGGATGACAACATCAATGATCCCAACGGAAATACCCACCGAGGCAATTTGTTCACGTAACTGGTATTCGGTGAGAAGGTCGCCTCCATGTTTGGGTGGATGTAGAACCATTTTGGCTTCCATATGATCTTCGGAAATAGTAATGTCAGCATAAGAACTAGTAGGATCTCCCTTTGACCAGGTTCCAATTTCAACTGGTTTGTTTTCTGCTAAAACAACTGCTCTTTTGATTTGTTCCTGGTTGTAACCTTCTACTCCAAAAAGTTGCACCCTTGCCAAAACATCCTTGTAATCGACTTTTTTTCCTTTGGCACCAGGTTTTGTGATTTTTAGAACTGCTTTACCACCGGAATTTTCGATCTGGAAATAACCGTTTTCAGAAGCTTCTAAATCTTGGAGGATACGATCGGTATAAGAGTCTGGGCCGGGCATTTAATTGTATTCTAATAAGTGAGAAACGACATCTTCTTCTCCATCCACTTTTAATTCTAACTTTGGAGTCATGGAGTCGATTGTATTAATTAGAGTCAGCACTTCTTCAAATTGACAAGAAATAATTCGGGATAAGTCAATATATGCGGAACGAAAGTATAAATCTAAAGCATTTACCAAATGGAAGTATTCACTAAAATCTCCACGGTCTGTATAGAGTATAGGGGTCTTTGCATAATAACATTCAGCTAAAATTCCGTATCCTGGTTTTGTACAAACATAATCTGCAGCTGCAACCAAGTCCGGATAATGTGATACTTCCGGTACTAAAATATCTTCTGTCTGGATTCCCGGAACTCCGTATGCCACAAGTTGGATGGACTTTGGAAGATTTTCTGTTTGTAGTTTGGTTCCTTCCAAACCATAGGCGCCAAAAGATAATAGGATGTATGTGGTATCGTCTTTCATTCCAAACTTTTGTCTGGCTTGTTTTTTCGAAAGGGTTGGTTTTCTTCCCACAAGACCAATATTAGTTTGTTCAAGAAAAGGCGGCATAGGACAAAAAAACGGTAGTACCAATGCTTCCGTTGCAAACCCATATTCCACCTGCAGTTGTTCGCTGAGAGTCCCAAAATAAGAATCACCTTTTGCGTAATTTTGATAAATAAAATCCCAAGTAAAATTTCCAATAAATACACTTGGAATTCCTGTTTCCAGGGCAATGGTAATAGGAAAAGAAGAACTGTCTGTTAGGATCAAACCTATTTTGTTTTTTTTGCAGTATTCTGTTTCTTCTTTTAGAAGTTTTGATTTCTTTTTTTCGAAGTCGATGAGTTCTTCTTTTGTGGTTTGTAAATCAATGGAGAGTGAGTTTTTTTGAGAAACTCCTACATCCAGTTTTAAATTTTTTGTGATGAGTTTTGGGTGGGTAAATTCTAAAAATGAAATTCTGGTACTAACTAAATGAATTTCTTCAATGAAATCCTCTTTTAGTAGGCGCCTTATGATATTTGCAGAACGACTGATATGGCCGAATCCGTGGCCTGAAATATAAAAATATAGTTTCATTGGCTTCTTTGTCTAATGGATTCATACAATACAATTCCACAAGACATGGCTAGGTTTAAAGAATCGGCTTCTCCGAGCATGGGTAAGTGGAGTGTGTCATCAGAAAGATTTTTTGCTTCAACACTCAATCCATACTGTTCACTTCCAAAAAGAAATACTGATTTTTCTTTCATATTGATGGAGGTATAAAGAGTTTTTCCTTCGGGAGTGACCGCATAACGTTTGTAACCTTTGCCTTTGAATTCTTTAAGAACTTCCTGTAAATCTCCAATATAAACTGGTAGAGTGAAAATGGTTCCTGTACTTGCCCGCACCACATTCGGATTAAAAAGATCAATTCGTGGATCGGTGACAATCACAAGGCCAACACCCGCACCTTCTGCCGTTCGAAGGATGGTTCCTAGGTTCCCCGGTTTTTCCACTCCTTCGATGATAAGGATGGGATTGGTATTCATGGACTTTATTTTCTCCCAAGGGACATGGGCATCGGGAGTTTCTGCTACTGCGATGAGGCCATCTGGCCGATCCCTATAAGAAATTTTTTCAAAAATTTTACGGGGAAGTTCAAAGATGGGACAATGGATTGACTTAATGAGAGCCTCTTCATTTTCTCCCAAAAAACATTCAGGGGATATGAATAAACTTGTAATGTTTACCGGCAAACAAGGGATAGATGAGTTTGGGTTGCTTGTGATCGCTTTTTTAATTTCACGATAACCTTCGATGAAAAACTTTTTTTCTTCATCCCGATTTCGTTTTTCTTTGAGTCCCGCAACCCATTTGACCTTGGGATTGGAAAAACTGGTAATGTATTGTCTTCTATTTGGCATATAACAGGATACGGATCTTAAGATTTGCCTGAATTATTTAGAGAAGAAAGTACAAAATCCAGCAGGGTATTTTTTTCCTGATTTTTCTGGAATGAATAACTCAGAGGTTTGGTAGTTCCCTTTGGTTTTGATTCGTGAAGATAAAATCCTTTCTAAGGTTAATGGACTAAAACCCTGGCTATGACAACTGAGGATCACAAATTCTGGTTTGGAATCGGAGAGTTCCATCAGTGCATCCATTAGCTCACTTAAGTTTTCTTCAATTTTCCAAACCTCTCCTTTCGAACCACGACCAAAACTTGGAGGATCAAGGATAAGGCCTTGGTATTTTTTTCCCCGTTTGATTTCACGGCGGATAAACTTCATCACATCGTCTACAATCCAACGCACAGGTTTCGAATCGAGTCCTGAAAGTTTTGCATTTTCCCGGGCCCAGTCCACCATTCCTTTGGAAGCGTCGACATGGCAGACACTCATCCCAGCATCAAGGCAGGCGAGTGTGGAACCACCGGAATAGGCAAATAGGTTTAGAACTTCTAGGCCTTGTTTCTTTTTTCCAATCTCTCGGATTCGGTTCCAATTGGTTTCTTGTTCCGGGAAAAGGCCAATATGACCAAAGGGTGTGAGTTTGATTTTGAATGTTAAATGGGAAAATTCGATGGTAAAACTTTCAGGAACTTTTTTTTGAAAATTCCAATGTCCCGAACCCGAGTCATTTTTAATATAATGAGCGTGGAGATCGTTCCAAATTTCAGGAGTTTCTTTTCCATAAGCAGAAGTAGGGGAAGAACGATGGAGTTTGTATCCGCCAACGATTTCTAATTTGGATAGGTCACCTGAATCTAGGAGTTCGTAACTTTTTGTCATACCAATTCCAGAAAAATAAAGGTTAGGTCGTCGTCCCAGTCTTTTATTTCTCTTTTAGAAAATGACTCTAAATCTTGGATGAGTTTTATTTTAAATAGATGATTTGGAATTTCGCGGTTTGCTTTTAAAAATTCGAGAAGTCCCGATTCTCCATACATTTCCCCTTCAGGATTAAAACATTCCAAAACTCCATCACTTAAGATCAGGATTCTATCTTTGCGTTCCACTCTATGTGTGGTTTCTTCAATTTGAATTTCAGGAAAAACCCCGATGATTTTTCCTTTGGGATGCACTTTTAAAATTTCTCCACTGGATCTTTGTAAATAAGCACTTGGATGGCCGGCCCTTCCAAACCTCCATACTTTCGTGGATGTATTGAGATACACATAAGAAGCCGTGACATACTGCGGGTTACAATTTCCAAATAACACACGGTTCATTCCTTCTAAAACTTGTTTGGGTGAAGGGATATTGTCTTTTTGCGTAGTAAAGGCAACCTTTCCCATTGCCGAAATCAGGGATGCGGGAATTCCATGACCTGAAACATCACAAAGAACAATTCCTAGTTCATAAGGATTGGGTGAGAAGTATTCGTAAAAATCTCCGCCTACATCTTTCATTGGTTGGATGAAAATTTGCATTTGTAAGTTTTTTACATCCGGAATTGTTTTGGGAAGGGACTGCATCAGAATGTCCCTAGAAATTTTTCTTTCTTTCCTAAGGCTTGTCACTTGAGCTAGGGCTAAATCTTTTTCTTGCCGTAACAATTGGATTCTATCTGCCAAAGCAAAAGCAAACAAGGTAATGTCAGCAAGGGAAGCAATGGGAAATAACATTTCTTCTAAAAAGGAATTAGAAGGTAGTATCCCGAATTTGAGTAATCCATACACAAGACAAGTTATGAGTAATAAAACAAAAGCAATGGCAAAATAATAAAAGGATCTTAGTCTTTTGTAAATTCCCCAAATTAAAACTCCGAGTAAACTTAGACAAATCAAAACGGAAAGCCAAGTCACTCCAATGGATGCTTCTGATATTCCACCTAACAAAGAGATGAGTGCGTTCAGAAGAGAAAGATATCCCAATACTTTGTAAAACCTTGCAATTTTAGGAATTCGGATTTTTAGTTTTAGAAAATTAGAAGTAAAGAGGACAAAGTAAAAGAGGCAAATACTAAAGAAAAAAGAGATTCCTATTCGTTTCCAAAAATAAGAATTGGGAACAAAAAAATACCCCCAGAAACCAAGTAGTGAAAGTTGTCCAAACCCAAAGAAAAATACATAACCAATATAATAAAAATAATTTCGATCTCGAACAAAAAAAGCGATCGCTAGATTGTATAAAATGATAATTCCTAAACTTCCAAAAAATAATCCATAAATCCATTGTGTGATATAGTCTTCTCTTTGGAGATTTCTTTGGTTGGTAAATACCAATGCAAACTGTAAGGAAATTTCGGAACGTATTGCAATTAGAATGGTCTCTTTTTCATGTCCAATCCGAAAGGCAAAATTTCTATGTGGAATTTCTCTCTGAAACATTGGTTGGATATGACCCGATTTGGAAAGGATATATTGGTTACCGTCATTTTTATGGAAAAGTTCCACCGAATCAATGTTATGTGCTTGTATGAGTAGAAGTGGGTATTTCGAAGGATCGGGAAAGTCGTTTGGTTCCAGTTTTAACCAAAGAGTTCCCTTTAGAAATCCAAAGTTCGGAAAAGGATCGGTGATTCTTTTGAATTCACCAGTATTTAATACTGATTCAACAGGTACTGAAGAACTGGGATCAATCCAATAAGAAAACTTTGTTGAGTAAATGATCCTTTCGCCAATATCGTTTTGAGTTTCGGAAAAAAGAGGGTGGTTAAAAAAAAGAGTAAGGATTGAGATACAGTAGAAAATAGGGATGGAGAATGGTTTTTTCAATTCTAAAATTATGGACAAGGGTGATAAAACCCCTGTCCTGTTTTGATTTGGCGTTATGCCTGTTTTTTGGCTGCTTCGTATGAGATTTCTTGTGGACCAGTGTAAATTTGGCGTGGACGGCCAATCTTTAAACTTGGGTCTTCAATCATCTCTTTCCATTGTGCAATCCAACCAGGAAGTCTTCCCATAGCAAACATCACTGTAAACATATTGGTAGGAATTCCTAACGCACGGTAGATGATTCCTGAGTAGAAGTCAACGTTTGGATAAAGTTTTCTTTCTACAAAGTATGGATCGTTGAGTGCTGCTTCTTCCAATTCTTTGGCAATGTCAAGAAGTGGGTCTTTGATTCCTAGTTTGTTTAGAACTTTATCACAAGCAACCTTGATGATTTTGGCACGAGGGTCAAAGTTTTTGTAAACTCGGTGACCAAATCCATTCAATCGGAAACTGGAATTTTTGTCTTTGGCTTGTTCTACGATTTTTTTCACAGAAAGCCCGCTCTTTTTAATTCCTTCTAACATTTCCAAAACTTCTTGGTTGGCACCACCGTGGCGAGGTCCCCATAAAGCAAGAATTCCTGCAGAAATGGCACCATAGAGATTGGCAAGAGAAGATCCCACCAAACGCACAGTAGATGTGGAACAGTTTTGTTCGTGGTCTGCGTGGAGGATGAGAAGTAAATTGAGTGCAGAAACAATTTCTGGATCGATATGGTAATCTTCCGCTGGAACCGCAAACATCATGTTCATAAAATTGGAAGCATAGTCCAATTCATTGAGCGGATGGATGATCGGTTGGCCGATGGATTTTTTATAAGCGTAAGCTGCGATTGTTGGAAATTTTGCGAGCAAACGAATGATGGAAATTTCTCTATGTTCCTCATTCATTGGATCGTAACTATCTTGGTAGTATGTAGACAAACAACCCATCATACAAGACATGATCGCCATTGGGTGTCCGTCTTTTGGAAAACCGTTGAACAGGCGTTTGAGATCCTCGTGGATCATAGTATGTTTGGTGATAGAACTATTCCATTCTTTGAGTTGTGCATCACTTGGAAGTTTGCCGTAAATGAGTAAATATGCAACTTCTGTGAAGGTTGATTTAGCAGCTAAATCATCAATTGGAATCCCACGGTAACGAAGAATTCCCTTTTCTCCATCGAGAAAGGTAATATCACTGGTGCAAGCACCTGTATTTAAATAACCGGAATCAATCGTAACATAACCTGACAATTGGCGGAGTTTAGTAATATCAATTGCCTTCTCGTCTTCGCTTCCCACTAAAATCGGAAGTTCGTACTCTTTCCCATCCACTTTCAGAATTGCCTTTTCGGACATATCTTCTCCTGTATATCTCTGTCTATTTCAAAGGATAGACGGAGGAAAGGGTGGGGAAAAGCCATTTTTTACAACTTATGGTATTTTTTCATGATGTCATATGCGTAGAAATTCGAAACCACGATGCGACAGTAATCTCTCGACTCTTTGTAAGGAAGGTCTTCTAAAAAATGGTTAAAATCACCAGTATACACAGACTTCTTCCACTTCCGTAAATTCCCTGGTCCACCGTTATAGGCGATGGAAGCCCATTTTAATTCGTTCCCATTGGATTTCAAAAGGTAGGCGAGAAATTTTGTCCCAAGTCGGATCGAAGTCTCTGGTTCATAAAGGGAATAGGAAGAAATGCCCATCCGTGTCGCCAGTTCCTTTCCTGTCGCTGGCATAATTTGCATTAGGCCCCGTGCGTTGGACCTCGAAGTCGCTGTTTCTTTGAAAAAGGATTCCTGGCGCATCAGTGCATAGACCTTGTCTTCGGAAATATCGTTTTCCTGAGCATAACGAGAGACTATACTTTGGTGTGGCCTAGGAAAGATTCTGACCGAGAGGGAGGTGGGTAGAAGAATGGGGTCATCGGGGATAAAATGCCTTTTGAGCAGAGACCTTGTATGAAAAGCTGTGTAATATGTGTTATACGTTAAATCGCCGATCCCTACTAAAATTTCATCCTTTTCTTCTTCGGAAAGATTTTCTCGTTTTACGTGAAAGTTGACAAGACTAAGTCCCAAACTATCCTCACCAACTCGAAAGTATTCTTTTGCAAGGTTCAGAAGTTTATGGCCTTGGATTCTTGAACTCATTCCTCCCAGTTTGTTTCCTAATTCATACGAATCTTTTGGATAAACAAATCCTAAGTTTCTTCCTAGGAGAGCATAAGATTCTTCTGGAATTCCTGCTGTATAAGATAAGTATTCAAATAGATATTCTTTGTTATAAGTTGGATTGTCTGGTTTGTTTCCTTCTTTGATGATAGGTAAAAATTCCTCTCGGATCACTCGCGTATAATAAGATCCAGGGCAAAGGGCATAATATCTTTTTAGTTCTTTTTTTAACTTTTCTGTATCACCACTTTCTTTCAGAGATCGTAAATACCAATACACGAGCCGGCCTTTTACGGGTAAGTTGGGAATTTCAGCCAGAGCTTTTTCAAATTTTTGGACAGGTGCATAATTTGATTTTTCACCATTTCGATCCACTAGGAATTCGATGAGACGATCTTGATAAAAAAGATTAAAAGGATATTTCCCTAAATATAAAATTAGATTTTCAAAATACATTTCACGATCACCTAATCTGTCGTAAGCGGCAGCAAGCACTCGGAAATAACCCGCATCTTTTCCTGGAAAAGTTTTCAAAAGTTCAATGGCATTTTGAAATTTGTTTTGTTGGTATAAAACGTCAGCTAATGAAACGATCCACGCAGAATCCATATCTACAAAGGTTTTGTTTGCCCGTAAAACCCTAAAAAGTTCGTTTGTTTTTCCCGTTTTTGTTAAAGTTGAGGTGAGGTGTTTGAATCCTTCATAATAAGCAAGTCTTGTAGAAAAAAGTTCTGGTCTTGTTCGAAACAAGGCTTCTTTATCATTATTGTTAATTGCTGGTAATAAGAGTGTGAGTTCAGACGGAGCCAGTTGCAAAATACTTCCTGATCCTTTGTATTTCGACCAATCTGCAGCAATCATCTGCACAGTAGAATCAGAAAGACCATCTCTTTGTAGACAATTTAACCATTCTTCCACTGCTGATTTTTCATCACCTAGTACAAGTTTTGCTTTTCCGTATCTGTATTGTGTATCACCTGTGAGAAGGTATCTTCTATGAGAATCTTGAATGGAATTAATTTTATCTAAAATATCTTTCCATTGGTTGTTTGCTGCAAGCAGGCGCACTAATTCATCAAGGAGTCTGCGGCAAATCGGATCTTCTTCTAAATTCAATCGGTTCAGAAATTGGATTCTTTCGGCAGGTGTGAGGTAGTTCCTTTGGGTAATCTCTGTGTACAACTTCCAATAACTGAGTTTAAATAAAGTGGTTTGAAAGGGCATAGTTTGTGTCAGAATTTTTTTCACTTCTTCCTCTGAGGATTCTGTGACAAAAACGCCGCGCACAAGAGAAATCAAATACCGAAATCGTTTCTCCTTGTCTCCGTTAGGTGCTTTTTCGTGAAATTCAATTAAACTATATACTTCGCTTTCACGGGAAGGGTTTGTATTTCGAAAGTGACTTTCGATTTGTCCCCACTGGTGGGATTTGATTAGATATTGAAGGTCAGTGTCCGCAAATAAGGATGTTGTGAAAAAGAGAAGAATTCTACTTGCTAACCAAAAATGCCTCATGCATACTTCCTATGATTACGAATTTAGAGAGGGAAGGTTCCTCTCCTCATGAGCTTACAAACAGAATACAAATTGCAATGGCCGGAATATCGGATCGAATTCCACCCAGGGCCACATATTCCGAAAAAGGCCAGTCTGAATGAACTCTGGCCAGACTTACGTGCCTTCTTTTCAGGCAATCAGTCTCGTTTTGCAAACTACCTTCATTATTTATCGACCGATTTTTCCGGGGGGTTCAGCCTTTGTTCCGTTTTGGGTGAAAATGAAGCAAGCTTTCGTTTCCGAGACCCACAATTGGTCTCTCCATCCCCCTTTCCAAAAGAAACTCTATTCCAAATCTGGGAACTATGCCAAAACAGGGATTTTGAGGAAATGGAAAGGGAAGATTGGGAACTACTTGGTTTTGGATTTTTATATTTGGGAGAAGTGCTCGAGTTTCGCAACTGGGTCTTAAAAACCAAAGATTTTTTTGGCCAAACCGACGACAATCGTAGGTTTTTATTTTTGCTTGGTTGGGAAACTTCTGAGGTAACATTTGAAAATTCCATATTGCATATGTTAGTTGAATATGTAAAAGGGAATCGAGATGAATTAAATTTTAAATCTCTCACAGATGCAGTTGTATTGGATTCCTATTGGCAAATTTCTGGAGTTCTTTTTCATGCAATCGAAGTTGGATGGTTTTCAGGAGAGGAAACCTTTCGGTTTTGGAAATTTCTCATTGGATTTTATTCGGAGTGGGAAGAATGGGAAAAACAAAAATTCCGTTCTGTATCTTTGGGAAAAATTCCTGCATTTCCTGCTCTACGATATGCCAAACGATATTTTCCAGAAAATACTTTTGTTTTCTACCGAGAGGAATTGGAAACAAACTTACGTGGGGATTGGACTTATGGAGACGGATTTGGTTATGAACTCACTCACCAAATGGATCCCTTTGTGGAAACAGTAGTGCGTTTCCGTGCTGATAA
Source organism: Leptospira harrisiae (assembly GCF_002811945.1). NCBI lineage: Bacteria > Pseudomonadati > Spirochaetota > Leptospiria > Leptospirales > Leptospiraceae > Leptospira > Leptospira harrisiae. The sequence continues at coordinate 881,418 of NZ_NPDX01000001.1, forward strand.
TCTAAAGTTTGAAGAAGAATTAAAAACAGAATTGGTGAAAAGGCCATATTCTTACTTTATTAATTTGCAATTGGCATTTATCAATTTCGTAAAAAAAGAACACCAAAGTTTTTTGGAATATTATAAAAAAGCGGGACGACTCAAATATTTACCACTGGCTCTCAATTTGTATTGGAGAGTTTTAAAATTAAATGGTGAAGAGGTTCTTGCTAAATCCATTGAACGAACATTAGTTGCCACTGGTGAATCAACAAATATTCCAGAAGGTTGGGAATAAAATGCCTCTTTCACAAGAACAGATTATGGAACTCTCCAAATTGCAGAAAATGCTAAGAAATTTGGAGAAAATTGAAAGAAACGCCAAAAATGATCTGCAAAAAGAAAGAGTTGCTTTTGACATTGAACGTTATAGACGCCGTATGCAAGAGGTATCACCAGAAGGAATTCCTGATAACTTAGAGCAAACTATGAGGAATGCAAAAACGAGAGAGGAAAATCCAGAAAACCTTAAACATAAAGTAATCTCTCAGTATCCTGTGATGAAAATCTCTCCCAATTCAAACGATAGTGAAATCAACCAAATTGGTACACTTGTGAATATTATGGATTTGGAATACATTCCCATCCTTGGAGATGGTCATATAAAATTCGATTATTCCCATGCTACAGAAAGAGATTCAGTTCTTAAGTATATGGAGAACTTACGTCGGAATATGAAGATCCTTGTTGAAACAGTGGAAGAATATGCCGCTGCCGACAAACAAGAGTTTCGTGAACAGCTGTCTCGGATGAAAAACAAACAATCCCGAATTTTTATTGCAGAGTCCTTTGAAACTTTGGGTAAATTTCGAGATTTCCTCACCGCAGTCAATAAGGACATAAAAGATGGGGTCAACGTAATTATGAACATGGAAGAACCTATCAAATTCAATCCACGGTTTGAAAAGGCCACTGTTTTGGAAGGTCGATCCATTATGGAAGGGCTTCGTGAATTTCAAGAATTTGCAGAAGAGGCATGTGATTTGATTCGACTCCCGTCTTTTCGAGGCTAAAAAAACCTTTTCATTCCCGGGGGGAACAAGGACACTGTGAAAAATCACATTCACGGACTCGTAACAGCATGGCATTAGTCAAAAATCAGACCGAAGTTACCAATTCAACTATTGGTGAGAATTCTTACTTCAACGGTAAATTCTTCATCAATGGATCCTTAAAAATTGACGGTAAATTCGAGGGAAAATCCCTCCAAGCCGAACACCTCTACATTGGTGTTACCGGAAAGGTCAAAACCAACATCACTGCTGCCAGTGTCATCGTAGAGGGAATTGTTGTGGGAAACGTAACGGCTAGAAACCGTGTGATGCTCCTTCCTACTTCCAAAATCCTTGGAGATATCAAAACGCCTGAGCTCATCATCCAAAATGGGGTGATCTTGGAAGGCCGTTGTATGATTTCCAACGACCTCAAACACAGTGCCAAAGACCTAATTGAATTGGAATACTCAAAAGATTCCTTAAGTGTTGAGAAGATTTTTGGGAAACAACCAAACGCAAAAGAATAATTGAAAACCATTCTGATTTCGGAAGGCGATCCAACCAGTATCAACTACGAACTTCTGGTTTCTGCCTTCCCTCAATTGTTAGCCTTGGGGAAACACCATCGCATTTACCTTGTGCGTGGGCCCCACAATCTATCCATCCCCTCTCTCCCGAGCCTCACAAAACCCAGCACGGAACCAGGATTCTATTCTCTTCCTTGGTCCGATTCCAAAAAACCTCGTTCTTTTGTTTTGGGAAAACCTTCTAAATTTTCTGGCCAAATGGCGTATGATTCACTGCTTGCAGCCATGGACTTACAAAAGGAACTTGGGGCCGATCTCATCACCTTGCCACTTTCCAAGGAGTGGGTGCAGAAGGCCGGGATTAAAGGATTTCGTGGCCACACAGAAACTCTCGCCGAGTATTACAAACGACCTACATTTATGATGATGAGTGGGGAAAAACTCAATGTCATTCCCTTAACCACCCACGTGCCTTTGAAAGATGTGGTGAAAGAATTAAAAAAATTTTCTTGGAAGGAACTGGCAACTGCGATGACAAGTTCCCCTTTTTTAAAGAATCCAAAAATTGCTTATTTGGGTCTAAACCCGCATGCAGGGGAAGGCGGAAAAATTGGAGATGAGGAATCTACTATTTTAGCCAGTGGGGCCAAAATTCTGAGAAAGGCAAAGTATTCGGTGGAAGGACCACTGTCCGCCGATTCTGCTTTTTTACCAGGGGCAAAAGCATACGAATTGTATTTGGCGGGGTACCATGACCAAGGACTCATTCCATTTAAATTGCTTGAAGGGAAAAAGGGAGTTAACATAACCTTAGGTCTGGATTTTACTCGTGTGTCTCCAGACCACGGAACTGCCTTCGACATAGCTGGTAAGGGCATTAGTGATCCCACAGGACTCATTTCCTGTTTAGAACGACTCACGGAGAATACAAAAACAAAGTCATGACACTATTGGAAGTCCTTGCCTTTCCGGTTCTTTTTATTTGGTTTGTGGGACTCCTGCTCACTTTTTTCCGGAGAGATTTGGAATCCCATTGGAAGTTTTTTTTCTTTCTCGTTTTTTGTTTTTATTTAGTTCAATTTTTTCCAGAATTTTGGGAAGGTGTGGCTCGTTGGAAGGAAAATCCTAAGGAAGAGGTATTACTTTGGATTTCGGCTATGGGAAATTCCATCTATGTGTTTTTATTTTTTTTATGGCCTCTCGTTCTCATTCGAATTTATTATTCAGCATCCAATCACTTAAGTAAAACCTTGATCCCAATACTTGCTTATGGGACGGTTCTGTATTGGGTTTTATTTTTTCTTTGGACCATGTATTCCAAAGAGTTTAATGTTTGGCTTCATCAAATTTTCACAATAAGTAAATAAAAAGGGCATACAATGGCAGTTCCATTTATAGATATCAAAAGATTTGAACCCGGATTCCTGGACGTCTGGAATGAAAAAGTAAAGTCCATGTCGCAAAACGCACAGTTTATCGGTGGAAACGAAGTGACCGATTTGGAAACAAACCTTGCTAGCTTTGCAGAAACAAAGTATGCGATTGGTTGCGCTAATGGAACTGATGCTTTGCAATTGGCACTTCGCGCAGTGGGAGTGGGCCGAGGAGATAAGGTTTTGTTACCGGACTCAACATTCTGGGCAACCTTTGAGGCAGTTGTGAATGTAGGTGGGGATCCTTATACCATCGATACCAATCCAACAGACTTACAAATGGACTTCCAAGTATTTAAGGAAGCAGTGGAAAAAGTAAAACCGAAAGCCGCTCTTGTTGTTCATTTATACGGCTGGGGAACTGCAAAAATTGAAGAACTTCGAAAGTTCTGCAAAGAAAAAAACGTAGCTCTCATTGAAGACGGAGCACAGTGTTTTGGCGTAAAATACAACGGAAAATCTATATATAAAGATGCTCTTATCTCCACTACTTCTTTTTATCCTGCAAAGGTGTTAGGTGCTGCTGGTGACGGAGGTGCCGTATTTACCAACGATGAAGAATTGTCGGTTGTGACACGTAGGCTTGTCAACCACGGACGGACTTCTCATTACGAACATGGACTTGTGGGTTGGAACTCAAGACTTGATTCCTTGCAAGCGGCCTTTTTAAATTTATCTTTAAAACATCTGCAATCAAGAATTGATTCTCGTAAAAAATCACAAGCTGTATATTATAAAGAATTACCTGGACTTGGGATTGGTGTTATCCAGCCGCCACAAGGTTATGAGGAAAATGGTTACTGTAATGTAACTTTGGTGGACCCAGAAGTTCGTCCTAAAATAGAAGCTGTACTAAAAGACAAGGGAGTTGGATTTGGAAATATTTATCCAGGAGCCATGTCTGACCAACCAGGTGCAAAACCATACCTTATCGAACGATTTGGAAAAGATGGAAATGCTCGTAGGATTTCTAAATCCGTTCTTAACTTTCCACTATTTGCCTATATGACAGATTCAGAGCTTGAGGAAGTCTTTAGTGCGATAAAAGCGTATAACGCTAACAAATAATGGAAAAGTTTAGAGTCGGAGTATTTTTATTCTTTTTACTCATTTTGGCGGTGCTTACTTTTAGTTTGTCTAAGAGTTGGCGCCTCTATGATGATGGATATGAAGTCACAGTAGAAACTCCCGAATCTAAAGAAAAAGATAATTCTCCTGAGCCCACGGATCGTTTGGATTTGGAAGACGGGAATGGGAAAATTTATTGGAAACAATTCTTTATTTACCCACATGGGCTCGTAACCGAATCCGGTGGGTTTGGTCCAGATGGGATTTTGTCTCACGCTAGAAATTTATATTCCATCAACTTAAAAGATGGGAAAATCCAAAAACTATTTCCTCATGATGTTTACATCTGGGACTATTTTGTGGGAGACTTTGCCAAAAAAACGGTTTCAAACACCATTGATGATCCCAAGGAAGATGTTCTTTCATTGGAGAAAAAAATCATAATCCTTGCTGTTACTGATGACAGTAATTTGGATGGGGTTTTGAATTATAAAGACCATAAATCGGTTTATATTTTTGATCCTGAGACTAGCGGTTTACAAACCGTTCTCCCCGAAGGGTTTCATTTTCGCAAACTTGTTTATAATTCGGCAAAGAACCACCTAACCTTAATTTTAGGAAAGAATCCGGAAAAACAAATCAATAAAAGAAGAAAACTACCGGAACCTGAAATCAAACTTCATGTTTTTGATTATGATGCCAGTATTTCGAAAGGTATTTTAAGTGCCTCGCTCGAAGCCTTGGCCACACCAACAAACCCCAATCTATAAAACGAAAAAGCCTTGAGATCTCTCCCAAGGCCATTAGTGAAACAATCATCGATTGTTGTTGGATCTTTGTCTTTTTTTAGTTTTTAAGACAAAGCATCTTTTACTAAATCTTCTTGTTCTTTTAAGTGAGTGACCACGTGACCACAAGCAGGGCTTGGGAACTCGGAGCGACCAGCATAATGCAAACGTTTGTTCTCTGGCATCACAGCTTCGATCCGATCCCTTACAAAGAACCATGCACCTTGGTTTTTTGGTTCTTCTTGTACCCATACAAATTTTTTCAGTTTTCCGTAACTGGTGATCATTTGTTTGATATGGTTTTCAGGGAACGGATAAAGTTGTTCTATACGAACCACTGCCACGTTTTCCAATTTTTGAGTATCAATGGCTTTGCGTAAGTCGTAGTAAACTTTTCCAGAACAGAAAAGTAACTTCTCTACTTTTTCTGGTTTAGCCACAGGATCAGGAAGGATCTTTCTAAAAGCACCTGTTGTGATATCTTCCAAACTAGAGGCAGCATCTTTCAAACGAAGGAGAGACTTCGGTGTCATGATGATGAGTGGCTTTCTAAAACTTTGTAAGATTTGTCGGCGAAGGATATGGAAGTACTGAGCCGGTGTGGTAAGGTTTGCCACTTGGATATTGTCTAGAGCACAAAGTTGTAGGAAACGTTCGAGCCTTGCCGAAGAATGTTCTGGACCTTGGCCTTCGTAACCATGAGGAAGTAAACAAACAAGACCAGACATCCTTTGCCATTTGATTTCGGAACTGGAAATAAACTGGTCAAAAATCACCTGTGCGTTATTTGCAAAGTCACCAAACTGTGCTTCCCACATCACAAGGCTATTTGGATCAGCTAGAGAATACCCATACTCGAATCCGAGGCAAGAGTATTCTGAAAGAGAAGAGTTAACGATCTCAATCTTTGCTTGTTTGTCGCTAATGTGGTTGAGGAGGGTGAGTTTTTTCCCATTTACGATGTCGGAAAGAGTGGCATGTCTGTGTGAGAAAGTCCCTCTTTGCGCATCTTGGCCCCCAAGACGAATGGGAAATCCGTTTTCCAAAATGGAACCAAACGATAGAGATTCCGCAAATCCCCAATCGATTGGCAATTCTCCAGCACCCATCTTTTTACGGTCTTCCAAAACCTTGATGTGTTTTGGGTTTGCTGTATATCCTTCTGGAAGCGTTGTGACTGCTTTGACAATCCCACCTAATTGTTGTTGTAGGAGTTGTGTGTGAACATCCGAATCCAAAGGTTCTTTGGTATATCTGGACCAAACCCCACCAAGTGTATCAACTGTGATCCGAGTGTCTTTTTCCTTGGCTTGTTGGAAGGAAGTTTCTAAACCTTGTTGGATTCCATCTTTGATGAATTGAATTTCTTCTGGAGTGATATCTCCCCGTTTTAATAATTTTTCTTCATAAATTGAGATGGTTTTTGGATGTTTTTTGATGATTTCATACATCTGTGGCTGTGTGAAAGTTGGTTCATCCGTTTCGTTGTGACCAAGCCTTCTATAACAGATTAAATCGATGATAACATCTTTTTTGAATTTTTGGCGGTATTCTAACGCAAGTTTTGTGACACGGTATGTGGCTTCTGGATCATCTCCGTTCACATGAAAAATCGGAACTTGGAATCCTTTGGCAAGGTCTGTTGCATACAAAGTAGATCTAGATTCGCTAGGAAGAGTCGTGAATCCAATTTGGTTATTGATGACAATATGGAATGTTCCCCCGACTGTATAACCATCTAGGTTCATCATGTTGAGAGTTTCTGCCACCACACCTTGTCCTGCAAAGGCAGCATCCCCGTGGATGGCCACAGGCATAAACTTAGAACGGTCTACGTCCTTTGCCATTTCTTGGCGGGCACGAACCGATCCAAAGATGACTGGGTCTACGGCTTCTAAGTGAGATGGGTTGAAGGCAAGAGATAATTTGACTTCTTTACCGTAGTGAGTCATGACATTATTCGAATAACCAAGATGGTATTTTACGTCGGCATAACCAAGTTGGCCTGGGTTTAGTTTTTCTTCGAACTCAGCAAAGATAAGGCCTGCCGGTTTACGAATGATATTCACAAGAACATTCAAACGTCCTCGGTGCGCCATCCCAATCACAAGGGCATCCATTTTATGACCACCTGCTTCTTCCACAAGGGTATCAAGCATAGGGATCATGGTTTCTCCACCTTCGAGAGAAAAACGTTTTTTCCCTACGAATTTTTTGGCGAGAAAGTTTTCAAAACTATCAGCTTGGTATAATTTTTCAAACAAACGTAAGGCGGTCTTTTTGCTAATGGGTTCGTTGTTTGCAAGAGGTTCCATACGATTTTGTAACCACTCACGTTCCTCATCATTGACAAGGTAGTAGTGTTCACAACCAATTGAACCACAATAGGTTTTTTCAAACCAATCAATGACATCTTTTAGTTTTGCTTTCCCAAGGTTGGCAATTCCGGAATCCACTTCAGTGTCTAAGTCACTTTGTTTGAGTGCACCGATTTTTAGATCGATGAATTCGCGGTTGGGTTTGTTGATTCCAAGTGGATCAAGATCTGCTGCTAAGTGGCCTTGTCTTCTGTAAGCATTGAGAAGGTTGATGATACCGAAGTCGCTGAGTGAAGAATCTTTCCTGTGTTCGGTGGAGGCATAGTTGACATAACCATTGCCACCAAACCCATTTCCATTGGACCCGTTGTTTGATACGGATGATCTTTCTAATTCTCCAAAGAAGTCGATCCAGTCTTTGGTGAGACTTTGCGGATCTTCTTTGAATTGTTTGTAATACTCTTCCAATAATACGACGTTATCGCCGTATAAACTCATCATCTGGTCGGTTGTCATATACTCTCCCTAAAACAACAAAACAACAGTTAAATTACGAATGGATGGACCATTTCGCATCAGCATCCATCGCCGCTTCCCGAAGTACTTCGGAAAGAGTGGGGTGGGCATGTGTGGAACGAGCAATGTCTTCCGCACTCGCACCAAATTCAAAAGCAATTGCCGCTTCTGCGATCATGTCCGAGGCCCTAGGACCTACGATATACACTCCGAGGAGTTTGTCCGTTTTTTTGTCGGCAATGACTTTCACTTGTCCATCGGTTTCATTCATGGCTTTGGCACGAGCATTGGGTTTGAACATGTACTTACCCACTTTGTATTCGATACCTTTGGCTTTGAGTTCTTCTTCACCGAGGCCCACCCAAGCCACTTCTGGCCAAGTGTAAACGATCCAAGGAATGGCTTTGTAATTTACATGGCCATACTTTCCACAAATGAGTTCGGCAACAGCAATCCCTTCGTCTTCTGCTTTGTGAGCAAGCATGGGGCCGTCCACCACATCTCCAATCGCATAAATATTAGGAACATTGGTTTGGAATTTGTTCAGTTCCACTTTGACACGACCACGGTCTGTCATCTCGACACCGATTTCTTTGGCACCAAGTCCGTCTGTGTTCGGACGGCGACCAATGGAAACAAGAACCTTGTCTCCTTCGAGAATGGTTTTTTTGCCGTCTTTGCCTTCGATTTCCACTTCTACTTTTTTGCCCTTGACTTTGGCACCGTGGACTTTGGTTTCAAAGAGAAAGTTGATTCCTTGCTGTGTCAGAAGTCTTTCTGCAAGGGAAGCCATCGCTTGGTCAGCCGTTCCGAAAAGTCGTGGCATAAGTTCCACCACAGTGACTTTGGCACCGAGTCGTAACCATACCGATCCGAGTTCGAGACCGATCACTCCGGCACCGACTATGATTAGGTGTTCGGGAACCGAATCCAAACCAATGGCGTGGTCAGAGGTAACAATATTTTTTCCATCCACAGGAAGGGGAGGGATTTCGATTGGAGTGGAACCAGTAGCAATGATGATATTCGTTCCAGAGATGGATTCTTTTTTTCCATCTTCTGCGGTGATAGAAATTTCTGTTTTAGAAACAAAACTCGCATGACCTAGGTAACGAGTGACTTTGTTTTTTTTCATCAAGTAGTCTACACCCGATGTCACTTCGCTCACCACTTTGTCTTTACGAGCCATCATTTTAGCGATGTCGATTTTGACATCTTTGACGGAGATTCCGTGGTCGGCTAATTTGTGTTTTGTTTTGTGGTATTCTTCAGAAGAATCGAGAAGGGCTTTGGAAGGGATACAACCTACGTTGAGACAAGTCCCCCCGAGAGTTTTTCTTTTTTCAATGATGGCTACTTTTTTCCCGAGTTGGGCTGCGCGAACCGCAGCCACATAACCACCAGGACCTGCCCCAATGACAATGATATCGTATTGTTCCATAAAACCTTATACCTCAAAGAGGAGTCTAGTTGGGTCCTCTACCATTTCTTTGATCTTCACAAGGAACTGAACCGCTTCCTTTCCATCTACAATTCTGTGGTCATAAGATAGAGCCAGATACATCATTGGACGAATCACAATTTGGTCGTTCACAACTACGGCGCGTTTGACGATGTTGTGCATTCCAAGGATTCCCGATTGTGGAGGGTTGAGGATGGGAGTCGACATCATCGATCCATACACACCACCATTGGAGATGGAGAAAGTTCCGCCTTCCATATCTTCGAGAGAAATTTTTCCGTCTTTGACTTTTCCGGCAAGCCTTGCGATCTCTTGTTCCACACCAGCAAAACTGAGTAGGTCGGCGTTACGAACAATCGGAACCACAAGACCTTTTGGTCCACCCACAGCCACTCCGATATCATAGAAGTTTTTGTAGACGATGTCCGTTCCGCGGATCTCTGCATTGATGGCAGGATAAGCTTTTAGTGCGGCCACCACTGCTTTGGTAAAAAGTGACATGAATCCAAGACCCACACCATGAGTGTCTTTGAACTTGTCTTTGTATTTATTACGAAGTTCCATAATCGGAGACATATCCACTTCGTTGAAAGTAGTAAGGATGGCTGCCGTATGTTGCGCACTCACCAATCGGTTAGCAATTGTTTGACGAAGTTTCGTCATTGGAACCACAGTTTCTCTAGGACCAACATTTGCCGAAACCACAACCGCTCTTGGAATTTCTGGACTTGATGTCGCAGCCTTGGGAGCAGCCCCAGAACTAGCGCCACCTTTTTCCATAAAGAGGATCACATCTTCTTTTGTGATTTGTCCGTTGCGACCAGTGCCAGTAATTTTGGAGGCGTCTAACTTATTTTCTTCGATGAGTTTGCGAGCTGCAGGAGGGAGTTCCTCATTCACTTTGCCCGTGTTAGGTTGGGCTGCAGGAGTTTCTGCTTTAGGAGCAGGGGCACTGGAACTTGCTGGAGTCGAAGCCACAGCACCTTCTTCAATGATACCCATGATATCACGCACATGAACCACATCCCCCACCTTTTTGGTGATGGATTTCAAAACCCCGGAAGTGGGAGCAGGAATCTCTAATGAGACTTTGTCTGTTTCTAAAATAGCGAGCACTTCGTCTACTTTTACGGCATCGCCTTCTTTTTTGGTCCAAGCACTGATGGTCGCTTCGGTTACGGATTCCCCCATCTCGGGGACTTTGATATCTATTGCCATGAAATGTTCCTTAGCAGGTTTTTAGAGAAAAATAGCGTTTTTGAGGAGTGAGATCCCATTTGAATCTAAGACTACGGTAACTTGCGAGAAGGTAAAAACGCAAGCGGAAAAACGAAAAGACCTTGAGTTTCAGTTAGCTCCCCGATGTTTAGCAAGTATGATCCGATCTTTCCAAGGCCACACACCGTCCATCCACCCAACGGCCTGGGTGGCACCCTCCGCTGATGTACTTGGAAAAGTCACAATTGGCGAAGAGTCCTCCATTTGGTTCCAATGTGTGCTTCGTGGTGACGTAAATACCATCACCATTGGCAAACATGTGAACATCCAAGACATGACACTCGTACATGTGGCAAGAGATTTGTATCCGGTCACGATTGGGGATTATGTATCTATAGGCCACCATGCGACCATCCACGGTTGTGTTTTGCGGGATCATAGTTTTGTGGGGATGGGAGCGATGCTTATGGACGATGTGGAAATCGGGGAATGGTCTTTTGTGGGGGCAGGTGCCCTTGTCCCTCCAGGAAAAAAAATTCCCCCCGGAGTTCTCGTGATGGGTAGCCCCGCCAAAATCATCCGAGACATCACAGAAAAGGATCGAGAGATCATCACCCGCACCGCAAACAACTACACGAAGTATAAGGAAAACTATCGTATGGAAGGAATTGGGGGCACATCCCTTTCCTAACGGAAAGGGACCGGGTCATCCGCTCCAATCTTTCGCGTGCGAAAGGATTTCCGCTACTACCCCTTGTGCGGGGAGAGGGTTAGGAGATAAAGGGTGTTATGTGCCATAGTAGAATAAAATTCATAAAAAGCTATAACCACTTAAATAGATTTGATCTGAATTACATTTGAAAATGAAAAAATATCATTTCGGCTTCTATCTATTTTCCTTAATTTTGAACTATGTATTTTATCTTAGGATATTTTCAGAATCAACTGTAGACTCTTTTGGATTTTCTTCTTCCTTTATAATTTGTATTCTAATTTTAATTTTTATGATTATTTACAATAAATATTATGCTGAACAAAAATACTTATCTTCGGATGAATTGTTTATAAAGAACGTATTGAATATACTCTGGCGAACATTGCTTTATCTTCCAACATTTACTTTGGTTTTTCTCATTGGAATCTATGTGGTTGGACTCTTTTTTAACAAAGACATTCAATTTTACATTCGAATATTTATCTTTAAAATTATTGGTTTTGGAAATATATTTTGATAATTATGCGGTTAATTTTAAAGAAATTCTGATCGCAAAACGGAATAGATCATTAGATTAAATAAATTTATCGCATTTGAATCATTGACGCGGAGTATAACGGCAGAAAAACGTCCTTACGATGTTTGATCCACTGCGAGATCTTGGCACAAAACAGGAAATTGTGTAATATTTATGAATCAATTAAATACGATACCAACAAAAGAATTTAAAACACAAAATAAATTTGAAGAATGGCTAGATAAAAATCATGGCCTTTCGAATGGAATTTGGTTAAAAATATTCAAAAAAGATTCTGGAATCAAAACTGTCAGTTATGCGGAAGCACTAGACGTTGCACTTTGTTATGGTTGGATCGATAGTCAAAAACAAAAGTTTGATGAAACGTCCTGGTTACAAAAGTTTTCCCCAAGAACACCAAAAAGCATTTGGTCAAAAGTCAACATTGGACATGTGGAAAGATTAATCAAACTCGGTAAAATGAAACCTGCTGGTTTAACGGCTGTCGAAAAAGCAAAAACAGATGGCCGATGGGATAAGGCATACGATTCACCAAGTAAAATGTCGGTGCCAGATGATTTTTTATTGGAACTTAGTAAAAACAAAAAAGCAGAAAAGTCCTTTCAGGAACTAGGCAAAACCAGTCTTTTTTCTATTGGGTTTCGACTTCACACTGCCAAAAAAACAGAAACCAGAGAAAAACGGATCAAGGAGATAATTCAAAAATTGGAGAAAGGGGAAAAAATTTAGACAATTCAGATTTGAAAATTTTGTTAAATGGCAATTCCTGCATAAAATGAAATAAACATATATTCGCTACTCGGCTTGTTGCGGTCTCTCATGATGAGTTGATCATTGATATATCGATAGGGTAAACCATTGTAATACCTTGGATCAAAAGTATAATGTTGGTTTGTTTTCCCAGAACTCATAACTCCGTATTCGAATTCAGTTCCCAAAATGAAATATTCGAAGATTTCTTTTCGATATCCAATTCCTGCGGAAACAAAGTGGCGGTCTGAATAAATTATACTTTTAGAGTAAGGTCGTATCTCAATATTATTTCCTTGGAATAATAAAAAGTTTTTTTCTTCAATTTTGTATCCTTTTTCCAGGCCTAAATTGAAACTCCCGTAAACATTCCCTCCAAAAAAGTATTGAGTTTTAAAAACGAAATATTCACCTTCCCTCGTTTTTTTATATTCTTGAGTCCCTGAAGAATTTTTTGGCTCCGTATAGGCAAATATTCCTCTTTCTTCCGGACCTTCCCCTCTGCTATAAGAAAAGCCCATATATAATTTATTGGTAATTCCATATAGAGCTGTAATCGCCTTCTTTTCAATCCTTCTTCTAAATGGGTATTCTGTGTATCTTGATATATACATTGGTGTAATGTATATATGTAGTTTTTTCCTGGTTTGAATTGAATCTGAGGATTCCTCTGGTTCAGCTTGCATTTCTAAAGTGAAAAATATTAGGAAAATAATTAATGTGGTAAGTTTCTTTTTCATTCGTTGTTTTAGTCCAACTAACGCGTGAATTCGATTATACCGCCTAATAAAGTAAACGATAAAATTTTATTCTTTGTGTGGATTTTTACTTTTTAAAGATTTTTGCTCTTATTTACGGTTTTGACGCATCAGAACATACTCTGGAAAAATCAACGTAGCCGTTACCACATCTGCAAATGCTATCCCAAGATATCTCTAGGACTCGTTTAGATACCTTGTATTCTATTTGATTCCTTTGAATTGATATCATCCAACAAAGGAAATCAGCTTGCCTTGCCTTATGTGGAATGGCAAAATATCCGTACCGTATGAAATTCATTTTCCGTTTTGCCTTGGCGTCTGCCCTTTCATTCAGTTTTTCTTGCAATTTACACTATTTTTCCATAGCAAACAGAAACTACCCTAGTTCGGAAGCTATTGAAACACTGAAACAAGGAAAGATACGATTCAATCTAATTCGCTCGGAAGAGGCCGCAAAACCTAATTTATATAATTCATCCGCTGTAGAGTATGAACTGGCAAAATCAAAATTATTTGGACTCAGTAAAACTTCTAAGTTAGATTTAACATACACAACATCGACAGGAATAAACAATGCGGGAATATCGGCTCTTCTCTTCTTAATAACTTTAGGTATCTTCCCTTCGTTTGAAGAATCCCATTCGAATGTTACGTTTACTATCTCTGAAAGAGATTCTAGAAAAATCATCAGAGATTATACATATCCTATCAAAGGAAGAAGAATCATTTCATGGTTAACAATTCCATTTTATATCGTTTTACCCATTGTTTCCAAATCATTTGATGGTGGAATCAATGATACTACTTCCAGTTCTTCTATACGACTGTTAGTTGAATCATTCGAGGCTGATTTTATAAATGATTGCAAAGAAAATCCAGAGTTATTAGAAAAAATGCAGTCACTCAGTCGAGACTTAATGGAGCTGTAGATTATATTTTTATAAATCTCTCTTGACTGTGGAAAAAATTGTCATTTTCTGAAAGGAGAGAGGATAAAATTTGTACACACTCATTCGTTTTGAAAACGTCGAACTAGCACATATTCAAGTAGAGAAGGGAGGTGCGAAATCTTTCCCTTGTGGTTTCGATCCTTCCAAACATACGATGGAAAAATCATCTTTAAGATTGGATTTAAAAAAAATCCGAGTGGCAGTGGCAAAATCTGCCAACGCCGATTCTGATATTTGTGGAACTTGCGTAGGTGCCTTATATTCGCACTAATCAATTCAATTTATATTTTTAAGTCTGATGGTTTTAGCGCTATTATAATGAAAATAATTTCTATAGATAAAGACAATATCAATGACGAACATATTTGTTGTGCGATTGGAAACGATCTAAAGAATAAAACGAGAGCAGAGTCCAAAAAACAATGGATGCGGGATCGTTTTGAGGAAGGTCTTGTTTTCAAACGTTTGGATGAAAGAGGAAAAGTATTTATAGAATATATACCCATTGAGAAAGTATGGAAACCTATTGGTGGTAAAAACTTTATGGTGATCCATTGCCTTTGGGTATCGGGCCAATTTAAAGGAAGAGGGTTTTCCATACAACTACTGAATGAGTGTATTAGTGATGCGAAACAGAAAAAAATGGACGGGATTGTTGTGGTTACTAGTAATCAGGTAAAACCATATTTGACTGATAAAAAATTTTATTTGAAACATGGGTTTGAAGTAGTCGATTCGGCACCACCATATTTCGAATTACTTGCGTTAAAGCTAAATCCAAAAGCAAAACTTCCTTACTTTTTGGAACATACAAAAGTTAACATTAGTTCTTATGATAAAGGATTTACATTTGTTTATTCGAACCAATGTCCTTTTATGGAAGAATATATTACTTTACTTGCTAATTTATCCAAAAAGAAAAAGATCCCCGTGGAGATCAAAAAATTGAAAACCCATAAGGATGCTCAAATCATGGGAAGTCCGTTTGGAACTTTTGGAATTTACTATGATGGAGCATTTTTAACTCACGAATTGATGACCGAAAAAAAATTCGAAATACTTCTGAATGGTTTACCTTCCTAGATTCCATTATAGGAAAAATCTAACGACAGTTTATTGTTCTTTCGATTCCTTTTTGATTGATTTATTATTTTTGTATCATGAATTTCTCATAAAATCGATAATCGACCAATTTAGAAAATAAAAAATTTCCTGAAACACCGAAACAATTTATATTCGTAGTTTCCCCTATCCACCATTGACAAATATCAAGAGCGACTTCTCGTTAAAAAAGAACAACGGAGTTGCTACAATTTTCTGATTTTTTAGCTTACGAAATGTTAGTCGAATGGATTACCTTGTGCCTGGTCTTAACGACTTATCGTATTCCCTTCGATTCTACGACTAACATTTTGTTTGGAGTTAATAAATTGAAAAATATAAAAGTAAATTTTGTTGAAAATGTCCTTACCGAATCCGATGTCATCATCTCTCGCACCGATGCTAAAGGTTTGATTACCTATGTGTCGCCTGATTTTGCAAGAATTTCCGAATATACTGTAGAAGAAATGATCGGAAAACCACATAACATAGTGAGGCACCCTGATATGCCAAAAATTGTTTTCGAGGAACTTTGGGACTACATTAAGGTAGGACTTCCTTGGACGGGTGCAGTTAAAAACAGAGCAAAATCTGGAAATTACTATTGGGTTGATGCCACCGTAACCCCTATTTTAAATGAAGAAAGAAAAGTCATTGGTTATGTTTCGGTTCGAAAAAAACTAGCAGATGATAAAAAGAAATATTATGATGAGTTATATAAAAAAATCAGAAAAAAAAGTTATTCTCTGCATAAAAAAACAAAAGTGTCAAAAAATCTCAAAACCATCAAGGTTTATGATGTTTTTTTTGTGTTAGCAGGTTGCCTTCCCTTTCTAGTACTTTTATGTATTTTTTATAATGATAAACCTTCGTTATGTGGTTTTTTGTTGTTTTTGCAAACATTGATTGCTTCAACCTTTCTCTATGTTTTATCGCAAAAGAATAAAAGGTTACAAAAAGCAACAGAATCAGTTATTTCTGTTTCTTCGGGAAGATTCCAATACCCTGATCATTTCCATAATGATAGTAGAGACGAAGTAAAAATTATGTTAGTCTCTATGAAGAGTATGAGTATCAATCTTTGGGGAATTGTTTCACAAATTCAAAAAGCAACTCATGTTTCCATTCGAATTTCTGAGGAATTGACAGCACTCACAAATCACTTTTTCACTTCGACTCATTCTATGGCTACTGGAAGTGAAGAGGCAGCAGCCTGTATGGAAGAACTAACATCAGCTCTCACCAATATTAAGGAAATCACTTCCAACCATTCTGTGATCATGTCGGACATGAGAGACTATATGAATGCGGTGAACTTAAATTTGAATGGGACACAAAATGCATTGAGGGGATTGGATGAGATGTCGGTAAGGTCAACTCAAAAAGCAGACCTAGGAAAACAGAAAATTACTGATTCTTTAGAAGGAATTGAAGCTATCAAAAAAGTTTCTAGTAAAATTTTAAACATTGTTTCGATGATTACTGAGATTGCCGACAGAACCAACTTACTTTCCTTAAATGCGTCCATTGAAGCGGCAAGGGCAGGGCATGTTGGTGCCGGGTTTGCAATAGTCGCCAAAGAAATGATGAGTTTGAATGAACAAATCGGAATTTCTGCAGGTGAAATTAAATCTTATGTAGATGAAACTTTGTCGGTAATCCAAGAAACTTCTGCGAAAGTAAAAGATGCTTCTTTAGAAGTGTTTTCTGTTTCGGATTTATTTTATGAAATGAAATCTATTTTAAATAAAGTGGCAGCTTCTTTGTATCATGATCTTCAAGAATCAAACAGAGTGAAGTTAAAATTGGAATCTGTTGAAGACCAAGTGAAACAAATTGATCAATCTGTTTTAGAGGCAAACTTAGCTTCGAAACAAATTTCAGGCATTCTTCTTGGGTTATCAGAACAAGCACAGGTCATTGCTTATAAATCGGAAGCCTTACACGAAAAGAGTTCTCTCGTTGTTTCTGAACCCAAAAAAATTATGGATTTAGTGGAACATTACCATACAGGTAAAACCGAAAGTATGGAAATTGTATCTTGAGATTTTTTGATCAGAGTATAGCTCTAAAAAAATGCAATTTGGTTTATGATGAACCTTCGATGTTTTGATATGTATTGTTAGATGCGGTCAACTAATAATACAGTGACATCATCTGCAAAATCATTGGTCCCTACATAATCTCTAGCGGCACGAATTAGGTCGTCAGCGGAACTTTGTGTTTGTAGAGTTTTTGAATCTATGATTGCTTTTTTAAATAATTCATCGTCATAACGTTTGTTATGGTCTTTGGACATGTGTTCTGTGATTCCATCTGTGTACATGACCAAACGGTTTCCGGGAATAAAAGAGAATTTCTTTTCTTCGTAAAATAAATCGGGAATCAGTCCCAAAATTTTTCCTTTTACATCAAGTTGAATTAAAGGTGTATCTTTTTTATCTAATAAAAATGGGGCATGGTGGCCTGCATTCGCACAAAGGATCGTATCATTTTTGAGATCGATGATCCCGTAAAAAGCGGTTAAAAAATTTCCTGCCAACTTCCCATACAACATATGGTTTAGTGTCGTTAGAAATAAAGAGGGGCTAAGTTTGATATCTTGTTCAAAATTTTTTAAAACCATATGAGCCATTGCTGCAAGTACAGCCGCCGAAAGCCCATGCCCAGAGATGTCTGCTATCAATATGGAGAATTTAGAATCTTCTAATTCAGTAACATCATAAAAGTCTCCACCCACTTGTTCAAGAGGAATGTGTGCCACACCATAAGATAATCCATTTGAATTCGGCAGAATCGAAGGCATGATTTTTTTCATGATGTTTTTAGCGCGGTTCAATTCTTTTCCAGTATCTACAATTTGGTGAAATAATTGTGCGTTTTTAATTGTACTGCTGAGTCTTGCGGCAATATTTGTAAGTAGATCTAAATCAGAATGTTGGAAAGCATAACCCGAAACTTTGTTATTGATACTGATAACACCAAGCAGTTCGTCTTGAAAAATTAGAGGTGCTGAAATAAGAGATTTTGATTCAAATTTATATGGTGAAAGTTTGTTGTATCTTGGATCTAAATCCAAATTGTGAATGAGAAGACTTTCTTTTTTTTCTGCCACCCAACCTGAAACTCCAGTCCCATAAGGCACTTTGATTTGGTCATAAGCATCTTCTGGAATTCCTTTTGCAGAGAGAATGCTTAATTCTTGTTTTTCGGAATTTGCAAGATAAATGGTTCCAGAAGAGGCGCCAAGGTATTCTAAAACTCGATTGAGAATCCACTTACCTAATTCATTTAAACTTTTTTCTGATACTGACAATCTTTCGAATTCATATAACAGAGATAATTCGAGAATTCGTTTGTCCAAACTATCTTTGGTATTTGCATTTTGAATGGCAGTAGCAGCAACTTCGGATAAGGAAATTAAATATTCTAAATCAGAAGCATCAAAAATTCTATTATTTGTTTTATTGATGACTTCTAAAGTACCGATCAGTCTTTCTTCAACAAAAAGAGGAACACAAATCAAAGACTTGGTTTTGAAGCCAGTGCGTTTGTCCATACTCGCATTGAATCTTGGGTCTTTGTAAGCATCTTCCAGAGCTATGGGTTTTTTCTCTCGGGCGACCATACCCACAATTCCTTCACCTAATTCTAATCGAGCATACTGCTGGATGATTTCTCCTTTTTCCCCTAAAGCCACTTCGCAATACAAAAATTCTTCATCTTCCAAAAGAAAGAGGGAACTTGCTTCAGCTTCCAGTAGATCTTTAGAATATAACATAATGAGTGGTAAGAGTTGGTGCAAATCCAGGTTTGCATTCAGAATGGAAGAGATATGGAGTAGGCTACGAAACTTACTAAGGCTAGTTTGAGGGTCTAACGACATGGACACGATACCCATATTTCTCTCAGTTTCGAATTCGTCGATTTAGAAATTCAATTCAGTTTTTTCTTAAAATGAGAAAACGGAAGAAAAACTTGTTCTCGATTCTCCATTTTTGTGCATTTTGTAATGTTTGCACTCGAATCCCTTGATTTGTATCAATGCGGCTTGGGTTGACATAATTTAGAATGAAACCAGAGGATACGGAAATGTATTTAAAACTGCCGAAACCAAAGACCTTCGAGATTTATCTTCTTCTTCTGGTGATAACAAGTTTATTCAGTGTTTGTTCTGGACAAAAAACAGAAGAGGCAAAACTCACATATGCACCTGAAGTGCCACCACATATCGATAGAAAAAGCGAAGCTAAAGTCATCGTTAATATGGAAACTGTGGAAGTTGTGGGTCGACTTGCAGACGGAGTGGAGTATACATTTTGGACTTTTGGGGGATCAGTTCCTGGGCCAATGATTCGAGTCCGAGAAGGAGATGAAGTAGAATTTCATTTAAAAAATCATCCTTCTAGTAAAATGCCACATAATATCGATTTGCATGCGGTTACTGGTCAAGGAGGCGGTGCTGCTGCTTCTCTTACAATCCCTGGCCATGCTTCTAAATTTTCCTTTAAGGCAATCAATCCAGGTTTGTATATTTATCATTGTGCCACTTCTCCTGTGGGTATGCATATAGCAAATGGAATGTATGGTCTTATCTTTGTGCAACCAAAGGATGATCTTCCAAAAGTAGACAAAGAATACTATGTTGTTCAAAGTGAATTTTATACCAAAGGGAAAAATGGAGAACCTGGTCTTCAACCATTTAGCATGGAAAAGGCGATAACAGAAATTCCTGATTATGTAGTGTTTAATGGTTCCGTTGGTTCCCTTGTGGAAGACAGGGCTATTACAGCAAAAGTCGGAGAGACTGTGCGATTGTTTGTTGGGAACGGCGGGCCCAATTTAGTTTCTTCATTCCATGTGATCGGAGAAATTTTTGACAATGTGTATACAGAAGGTGGAATTTTACCTAACCAAAAGAATGTCCAAACTACTCTTATCCCTGCTGGTGGTTCTGCCATTGTGGATTTCAAAGTGGAGGTTCCTGGTACTCTTATTCTTGTAGATCATTCTATATTTAGAACATTTAACAAAGGTTCTCTTGGAATGCTTAAAGTGGAAGGGGAACCAAATGCCACAGTGTACTCAGGAAAACAAGATGATACAGTGTATCTACCTGAAGGTCCAGCCATCCAAAGAATGGTCACCGAAGTCAAACCAAAGGTATCTGCAAAAACTCCTAAAGAAATTTTGGCAAATGGGGAAAGAGTTTATAAATCTGTTTGTGCTGCTTGTCATATGAAAGAGGGACAAGGTGTGGTTGGTGTATTTCCTCCCCTTGCAAAATCTGATTATTTAAACGCAGATAAAGCACGTGCCATCCAAATTTTAAAGAAAGGACTCAGTGGCTCCATTACGGTCAATGGACAAAAATATAATAATGTTATGCCTCATTTAGAACTTTCAAATGAAGAGATTGCAAGTGTTCTTAGTTATGTTTATAACCAATGGGGAAACAAAGGTATTATGGTTTCTGAATCTGAGGTAAGATAACCCCATAATTTTTGGATAAACAATGAATCGTTTTTTGATTTATTTGATTTTGGTTTTTGCGGTTTCACTTCCTGCTGAGATGGTAAAAATTCCCGCAGGAAGCTGGAAACCTTTTTTAAAAGAAAAAGATTCTAAGTTAGGTGAGATTGTTAAGATAAAAAGTTTTTATTTAGATGAATACCCCATAACCAAAAAAGAATATTTCGAATTTATCAACGCAAATCCTCAATGGAAAAAAGGAAAAGTTTCTAATTTATTTGCAGATACTGGGTATTTGGGGGATTGGAAAGAAAAAATTCCAAACGACCGGGAGATCAATTCCCCTGTAACGTATGTTTCATGGTTTAGTGCCAATGCCTATTGTCAGTGGAAGGGCAAACGATTACCAACTGAATCAGAATGGGAATATGTAGCAAACATCCCACCCACTGGTAAAAATAAAAAAGCCGTCGAATCGGTAATCCTTGGCTGGTATGGTGAACAAAAACCTGAATTTCTGCCATCTGTTGGAAAATACAAAAATGGACTTGGTGTTTATGACCAACATGGGATGATTTGGGAATGGGTATTAGATTTTAACAATACTTCCGTGACAGGAGATTCAAGGCAAGATACCGATTTAGAAAATAGTCTTTTTTGTGGTGGAGGTTCATTGAAAGCCAATGATTTTTCCAATTACGCATCTTACATGCGTTATGGATATCGTGCTGGACTCAAAGGCTGGTATACCGCCAAATATTTAGGATTTAGATGTGCATCAGAATTTAAAGTTAAGGACAATCCATTATGAAATTCCAGTTTGTTTCCCCCATTTTTATTTTTTTGGTTTGTTTCAGTTTTAACTGCGATGAACATAATTTAAATAACCACCACCATCATGGTGAGGATCATGTTTTAGCTGCGAGTGATGCAGCCCAAGGAAGTTTGTTTGATTTAGGTTCCCAATGGACAACGGAATCCAATCAAACCATTGGATTGAATCAATATAGAGGTAAACTTTTTATCATCAGTATGTTTTATGCAACTTGTCAGTCTATTTGCCCAAGACTTGTTGCTGATATGGAACAATTAGCTAAAAAAATAAATGAATCTACCGGACAATATCCTCGTATGGTCCTTGTTAGTTTTGATACCGAAAAAGACAATCCAGAAGTTCTAAATCGTTACAAAAAGAAAATGAATTTAAACGACAATTGGACTTTTCTATCGGGGAAAGAGGCAGACATTCGAATGTTGTCAGTTGTCCTTGGGATAAATTATAAAAAAATCTCGAATGGAGAGTTTAACCATTCTGCAGTCTATAGTTTGGTTTCTAAAGAAGGATTTGTAGTTTCTCGGATTGAAGGGATTGGTTCGAATACGGAGACGCTGTTGGCTCAATACCAAAAGTTAAAATAACCCATTGTGGCATAGTTTTGTATTCTATGAAAACAAAACTATAATCCATATTCGGATGTTCGGTTAAAATGGAGGTAGGCGTTTGAAAATCCATTCGGGTATCATTCGAATTGCCACCATAATCCATCTCCAGGGCCAACGAATGTATACCAAATTTTTTTTCTTCAATCCTGCATCTACAATGAGTTCAGCTGCAACTTCAGGTTGTAAGGTGAGCCAAGGAACAAGTTTATGACCTTCCGACATTTTTGTATACACAGGCCCTAATTGGATGGTTGTGATATGAACTCCTTTGGAAAACAAAAGTGACCTAAGTCCTGAAAGATAAGTAGTTAGTCCTGCTTTGGCGCTACCATAGATATAGTTCATTTGTCTGCCTCGGTCACCCGCCACAGAACTAATCGCAACAATGGTTCCTTCGCCTTTTTTTTCCATATCCAAGGATATGATATTTATAAGAGACACTACTGCTGAATAATTAGTCTGAATGGTTTTTAAAAGTTCGTTTTGGTCTTTCCTCGCTTTGGTTTGGTCTTCGTAGTATCCTACAACGAAAAAAACGATATCTGGCTTATTTCTAAGTTCCTCATAAAACTTCTGATGCGAACTAAAATTGGTGACGTCCCATTCGGAAATATCCACAGAAGAAGAGTAATCTGATTGGATTTTTGATTTTATATCAGATAACTTTTGTTTGTTTCTTCCTGTTAAAGAAAGTGAATAACCTCTTTTGGCAAGAGATTCTGTAATATGGATACCAATGTCGGATGTAGCGCCAACAACGAGTGCATTTTTCATTTATAAAACCTAAAGAAAATTGATCTTAACTTATTTTGTAAAGAGTTTCTCTGTCACTGAAAATTCCACCAACCATCTACACTTCCTGATCCAGTAAATTCAAAACTTTCTCCAATTTTTGGAACTTGTAAATTAAGTTTTATACTTTGTGAGGCAACAAGGACTCGTTTGATAGGGTCATTCCAAGGATGGAGGGATAAAATAAATTTTCCCCAGTGTACTGGTACAAAGGACTTGGCACCAATATTTGCAGCTGCGAGTGCCGTTTCTTCTGGTCTCATATGAATGGAAGGCCAGTCATCACCATATTGGCCACATTCTAAAAATGCTAAGTCAAACGGTCCATATTTTTTTCCAATGGATTCAAACACGGATCCATATCCGGAGTCTCCGCCAATAAAAACTTTATAATCGCCTAGTTTCAAAACATAAGAGCACCAAAGACTTTTGTTTCTTAGTACACTTCGTCCGGAAAAATGTCGTGTTGGGGTTGCCGTAACATTGACAACGGAATCAATTTCTCTTGATTCAAACCAATCTAGTTCAATGATTTTTGAGAGTGGAACACCCCAAGATAACAAATGTGCCGAAACTCCTAACGGAACGACGATTTTCTTTGTTCGCGGGTGAATTTTTAACATTGTTTCATAATCAAGGTGATCATAATGATCGTGAGTAATGATAAGAATGTCTAAATCGGGCATATCTTCTGGTAGATAAATATCTGTTCCTTCAAAAGATTGAACGGCAAATGGAACCGGGGAAGCATAACCAGAAAAAACAGGATCTACTAAGATTTTTTTTCCCTGAGCGAGTAAAAGATAGGAAGAATGCCCAAACCAAATGTACTGTGCTTTGTTTGCATCTAGTTCTTTTAAATTGATTTTAGTGGAAGGAATTGGGGAAGATGGTCGAATGGAGTTTGGTTTTTGCCAGTATTTAATTGCCATTTTCCAGTAAGAACTGTTAGGCGCTAACATTTCAGTATGTTCGATATTTTTAAAACTACCTGATTGGAAGTGTTCAGATTGGGAGATCCGTTTGAGTAGGTCTCCATGAGGGAGTTTGCCGAGAGTTGTTGCCAAAATTTTGTCCTTAATGATTGGACGGTGCTAAATCCTTTTTTGCCCATTTTCGGATCATAAAATCTAGATCGTGAAGGAGAAGCGGTTTTGTCATAAAATCATCCATACCCGCAGAAAGGCATCTTTGTTTCTCTTCTTCTAGGACATTGGCTGTGAGAGCAATGATCACTGGCTGTTTACTTATAGTTTTAGATTGACGGATGCATTTGGTAACAGTTGTACCATCCATGTCAGGCATTTGAATGTCCATAAAAACAAGGTCAGGTAGTTCAGAACGTACCATGTCTAAAGTTTTTTCTCCATTATCTGCTTGTAAGGCGGAAAATCCAAGTTTCTTTAGGAATAGATCAGAAACTTTTTGATTAATTGGATCATCATCAGCAATCAAAATTTTTACTGGATACTTAAAAGCAAGTTTTGAATCCCACTCGGTTTTTGTAGATAATTCTCCATTGTTTGCCAAGGTTTCTGGCCTAAATGATTTAGAAGGGACTTGTGATTCAAAATGGAAAGAAAAATTGGACCCTCTACCGTATACACTTTGTACGGATATGGATCCTCCCATCTCTTCTACTAATTTCTTTGTGATGGCGAGTCCAAGGCCGGTTCCAACTGTTTTTTCTGTTAGGTGAGAATGAATCTGCGAAAATGGTTGGAATAAAATCCCCATCCGATCTTCTGGAATACCTATCCCCGTATCTTTTACGGATATTGCCACTCGAACAGTATCATCTGAAACAGGAGTGGATTCCACAGACATTGTAATCGTTCCTTTTTCGGTAAATTTAATCGCATTACTCAATAGATTTGTTAAAATTTGAGCAAAACGTCTTTGATCAGTAATCAAAAAAACAGGAAGAGAATTCACAAGTTCCAATGAAATTGTAAGTTTGTTTGGATCTGATTGTGACTTAAAAAGATTGATACAATCATTTAGAAATTTTGGTAATGCCAGCGGTTCTAGGTGTAACTCAAATTGTCCTGATTCTAATTTAGTTAAATCTAAAATATCATTCACAAGTAATAATAAATTATCTCCACTAAACTGAATTAGGTTTAGATATTCTTTTTGTTCTTCTGTAAGTTCCGTTTGTTTTAAGATTTGAGTCATGCCCAAAATTCCATTCATAGGAGTTCTGATTTCATGACTCATTGTAGACAAAAAAGAAGTTTTGAAATTTACCTTGGCCTCAGCATTTTCCTTTTCTTGTTTTAGCCTTTCTTTGTTTTTGAAATTCTCAATCATCCTATCTGCAATAAACAATGCTTGAGATAGTCCGAAAACGAGAAATCCATATTGCGCAAGATAGGCGGTCCCTTTTTTAGCAAATTCAGTGAGAATGTCTAAGGAAAATAAAGCCATTGTTGCAATGACTGAAAAAAGAAAAAACCGACTTCCCGCTTTTTTAAGAATCACACCATGGATGATTGGATACAAGATTCCAAAAAGAGTGATTAGAGAAAGGATAAGATGTAAACCAAGAAATTTAGAAAAGGATAACATGTTAAGTGGCAAAGCAAAAAACAATAAAGATGCCACAAAGAAGTTCGCTCGATAAACAAATCGATATTCTTTTGCATTATAAATTTCTTTTACATAAAGAACAAACGAGAGATATAATAAAACAAAACTAATTCCGTTAAATTTTACTATTGTTTCATAAAAACCAAGAGGAAGATAATTGTAAATAAAACGTGTTTCTCCAGTGGTGAATAATCGAATTGCTGCAATAAAACAGACAGCAGCAAAATAAATATGCGTTTTTTCATCTCGCCAAAAGAGATATAAAATCAAATGAAAAAATGCCAAAGTAAGTAAGGATGCCAACACAAAGATATCGCGGCTAATCGCTTCTAGAAAAGACTTATTGATTCCGGAATGTGAACCTAAAGTGTAAGGAGTAGCGATTCCACAAATATGGTAATGGAAACAGGAAATTTTAACATCTAAATTGATTTGATTGTTTTGGGAATTTGGTAGAGAGACTGTTTGTATGTTTAAGTGTGGGACTTCTTGTTCATAATTTTTGCCAATCTGACCAGACTGATAAATGGTTTCTCCATCTATAACAATTTCAAAAGCATTCCGAGTGACTCCGTTTTGGAGGTAAAGATTTTTTGTATGTTCAGGGACAAGGATTGTCAAACTCAGTGTTGCAAACCCAGTAGGATATTTCCCCCCAGATGCGTTTGTCCAATGTCCTGGAACTATCGTAATATCTTTGTTAGAAGAATCTTCTTTTGGGTTCCAATTTTCCCAATGGATCTTCCATTCTCCATTCAGAGGAACATTTCCCATGGTTTCAAAGTTCCAGCTTTGGAGATTTAAAACTCCATTTTTAGCAATTGGTACATCGGCTGTTTGACCGAAACCGCAGTTGCTAATTGCTGTGGTCAAAAGAATCAACAGAAAGATTTGTTTTCTGATCTTCATTGCCTTTTATCAATTTGACGAAAAAAAATATAAAAAAATGCATCAATTACGAAAGTTGGTCCACCGCCTTACCTTGAAAAGAATCCAGTCAATCCAACTTGGTTTCCGTAAAAATCCCAATTTGATTAGGTTTTCTTTGTTTTGAAACCCCTTTAGTTTATCAGGATTTACTAAATTGAAGACCGCATCGATTTTTTTGTTTTTGATCGTAAAAATTTGAACAAAACTAGGAACTTCATTTGTATAACCAATAAGGGCAGGGGAACCGTTGGCATAACCAAAATAGATTTCTGTTGATTTTGCTTTTTTCTCTGTTGTTTTGTTTAATAGAGTGATAACCCTTTGGATTCCAGGAATAGGGATCCTTGCAGCATGAATTTTTCCTCCTCCATCAGAGTAAGCGATGACGTCCTCACATAAAAGTTTTGTTAGAGATTTTGTATCTTGGTGGTAACATGCAAAACTGAATTCGAGTAAAAGTTTTGAATGAAGTTGAAGGTCTGGTTCAAATTTCTTTTTTCTGGAATGGATTGCCGTACGAGCTCGGCTATAGATTTGCCTACAGTTTTCAGCAGTTTTTCCTATAATCTCCGCAATTTCTTCATATGTAAAATCGAATAACTCTCGTAATATGAAAACTGCACGTTCCATTGGATTGAGAGTTTCAAGTATGACAAGGAAAGCGAAGTTTATTTTTTCGTCATTCATGGATTCAACCGTCTCAGGAATTGGCTCTGGCAAAAAAGGACCAATATAGGTTTCTTTTTTTCTCGATGCTTTTTTCAAAAGATCCAATGCAAGTCGAGCGACAATACTTCCTAAATATGATTTTTGATTTTGAATTTCTACTTTTTTGGGGGAGAGCCATCTAAGATAACTCTCCTGTACAATATCTTCCGCATCCACATAACTTCCTGTAATACGATATGCAATTGAGAAAAGATAGTGTTTCCATTTTAAAAATACTTCTACATCATTCATCAATTCAAACTCCGTTAGCAACAGGGGTCTTTTTTATTATCGTTTCTGTAGGGATGGGATTTCCTTTAGGCCAAAAATAAAATCGGAATGGGAGGTATTTTTCCATCTTTAGAGAAAAAATTGTAAAGCGATTCACCAATTCTTTGATACGAGCCCCCCATCTACCTATGATGATTTTATCTTTTGGATTGTCATCATAATCAGTAAACTGTATGAGTCCGTGGTTTCTACCCAAAGAAATACACCTTCCAAAAAATTGAAATAAAAATGGGGAAATGTTTTTTCCTCGAATTAGGTTTGCCAAGTGGTCTGCAATATAAGCACCCATAGGCAATGCAGTCACACAACCCATTCTTAAAATTGAATTTTCTAAATAAGCTAAATCACCTGCAACAAAAACTTCTGGATAACCTTTGGCTCTTAGAAATGGATCTACATACACTTGATTTTTTTCGTTAGTAGGAAAACCTGCTTTATTCGGAATTGGAGAACATAAAAATCCTGCACAATTTAAGAGTAGGTCAAATGAAAGTTTTGAATTGTTTTGTAAGGTGATTTCCGTCTCCATAATCGTTTCAATTTTAGTTTTATCTAAAACTCGAATATGATTTTGAGATAAATAAGATTCTAAATATTTTCTGGCCTTGGGTGAAAAAGAAGATCCCCATTCATTTCGATCAATGATTGTCACAGATGATTCTGGGTGATAGTGTTTCCACTCAGTAGCCATTTCTATCCCAGTAAGTCCTCCGCCAACGATACAGAGATTTTGGAATTTTTTTTGTTTTGCACTTTCTAAAAATTTTGAAACCGTTTTTTCATTTTGAATCGAGTTTTCTTGGTTGTATTTAGTAAATATTTCAGTACTTCCTAAACAAAGTATAAGATAATCATAAGTAAGACTATCTTCTCTTCCTTCCACAAATACCGATTTTTCTTTGGGAGAAATTCTATTTATCTTGGTTTGTAAAAATTTAACTCTTGTTCTGAGGAGGTCTTTGATTTGAATTTTTTTTCTAAAACCTTGAATCGCAGATTCATGATTTCGAATTCGTTCTTGGAAAATGTTGGATTCGGAAATTAAAACAATTTCAGCTTCACCCAATTGTTTGTCCAAACGATTGGCAGCCATAATTCCAGCATAACCTGCTCCTAAAATGATAATTTTTGGTTTCATCTTTTTACCTCAATACCAAGACGAATTCCCCTTATGGTTTTGTGACAAAGATTACAAAAAATTTCGGCTTGATCTAACGCCTGATAAAATGAAAGATCACTCATGCAGAAAATGAATTGGAGATTTAATTTTATTTGTTTCGGAATTTTTTTTCTTTTTCCTGTTGGATCCATATTTGCTGAAGGTTTTGACCGCGGAAAATTGATTTTCTACGGGAATGGTGCGATGGGGATCGGTGAAAATTCGGGAACATTGGAGAAGAATGTTGAAAAAACAAATTTCCCTAATTTTCTTGCACTAAACTCTCCTTATGCGGACAACCTCTCAATTTATACCAATTATTATGCCTTAAATCTCTTTAACCGAGAGAGAACGGATCTTTCGAGTCAATTTGGAGAATTGGGTTTCGAATATGGATTGTTTCGTTATTTTGGAATTGGGTTATCTGTTTCTGACCAAGTGATCCGGGCCTCTAATTTTCGATCGGTTGACGAAAGACAAATCATCATTTATGCGTTATCTGCTTCCAACTATTCTACGCTTCTCACTCGGTTGAACCAAGGAGACATGTATGATATGGCTGTTCAAAAACGAAGGGATGTGTTTCATTCCACTTCAGGTGATTTAAATCTTTTTTTTCACATCCAACCTAACGACCCGATGGATCCCTATGTTCGAATTGGTGGAGGTGCCGGATACGAAAGAATATTTGGCGGTGGCACCAATCGAGTGTTTGGTGCTTTTGGTTTGAGATACCATTTTGACAGTCATTTTTTTATAAATGCTGAATTAGAACATTCGAATGTTTATATAGTAAAATACGACCCACCAAGTTCCGGCCATAGGAACAAGGGGAATTTTGAAGAGACTTTTTATAAAATAGGTCTGGGTGCTAGTTTTTCAACATTGGGAGAATCTAAACCAGAGTTAGAGACAAAACCAGATTCTGTCATTGACACGGCGGGTTCTGAAATTCCTGCGCAACCGAAAGAAACCATAGTTGATAATAAACTGGAGAGGTTTGTATTCCTTGCGAGTGAGATTTTTGATTTACCTACGAGTCGAATCCACTTAGAAGGACGTGCGCGTTTAGATGCCATAGCACGTAGTTTGGAAAATGAGTACAAGGACTTTGATGTTCTTGTCATTACATACACAAGTCCTTTCCGTGAAGATGTTCCTGGAAATTACGAAAACTATGATCTTGGTTTTGAACGTTCGCAAGCAATCTCTAGAATTCTAAGAGAGAAAGGAGTGAGCCCAAGGCGAATCATTGATTCCACCCAAGGTTCCTCTCTTTATACAGTGGAATCAAAAGAAAAAGTTGTGATTGAGCTTCGAAAAAAAGTAAAATAATCAAAAACGAAACTCAATATTTTAGCTTCATTTCTAAACTTTTGAGCCAACGTTAATTTGTTCGGTTTGGCTCAGGCCTAAAAGTTCTGATGTTTTTTTTCGACTTTCTAAACAAATTTCCGGGTTGTCTTTCATGGATTCGCCAAAACTGGGAATCATTATTTTTAGTTTTGATTTCCATTCTTCCGATACAATTTCTTTTGGGAAACAATCAGCTAACACTTCTAACATTATTGAAACTGAAGTGGATGCTCCTGGACTGGCACCGAGTAAAGCAGCAAGAGATCCATCCTTAGCTGAAACAACCTCTGTTCCAAATTCTAATACTCCACCTTCTTCCTCATCTTTTTTGATCACCTGAACTCTTTGGCCCGCCACAACCAATTCCCAGTCTTCAGATTTTACTTCAGGAAAATATTCTCTTAATGCATCGATTCGATCTTCATGTGACTGCATCGCTTGTCCGATGAGATACTTTGTTAGTGGAAGGTTGTGCATTCCCGCAGACAACATAGGAAAGATATTATCAAATTCTAAAGATTTAACTAAATCTAAATAGGAACCTTTCTTTAAAAATTTTGTCGTAAAACCAGCGTAAGGTCCAAATAATAATTCTTTTTTCCCTTCAATGATCCTCGTATCTAAGTGAGGAACAGACATTGGAGGAGAACCTACATTGGCCTTACCATATACTTTTGCAAAATGTTGTTTGATTACATTTCGGTTGCGACAACGCAACCACTGTCCACTAACTGGAAATCCACCAAAACCCGCAGCCTCTGGTATATCGGATTTTTCTAAAAGAGGGAGGCTTCCACCACCAGCACCTATAAATACAAATTTGGCTTCATGGTGTTCCTTTTCGTGTGTTTGGATATTATTTGAAGTGAGATGCCATAATCCATTTTCGCCTCGTTCTAAATCTTTTACATCTTCAAAATAATGAACATGAACATCTTGAAAACTTTCTAAATAACGGAACATCGCTCTCGTTAAGGTTCCAAAATTAACATCTGTTCCTAATTCCATTTTTGTTGCTGCCAGAGGTTCTGAATGATCACGACCCGACATAACAAGTGGAAGCCATTCAGCTAACGTTGTTTTATCTTCTGTATAAACAAGATCTTTGAATAGTTCATATTTTTTCAAAGCTTCGTAACGTTTTTTTAGAAACGAAACATTTTCTTCTCCCCAAACAAAACTATAATGTGGAATAGAATGAATGAATTCATCGGCATCTAAAATCCGCTTGGTGCCAGAGAGATAAGCCCAGAATTCCTTCGAAATTTCAAACCATTCTGCGATTTGAAGGGCTTTTTTTGTTTGGATCGAACCATCTTCGTTTTCAATTGTATAATTTAATTCACAAAAGGCTGAGTGTCCAGTTCCTGCATTATTCCAGGCATTCGAACTTTCCCTTGCGGCAGCGTCCAATCGTTCTAAAACTGTGATTGTTAGGTGGGGTGCAAGTTCTTTCAGTAGAACTCCGAGAGTGGCACTCATAATCCCTGCTCCAATCAAAATCACGTCCGACTTAGTTCTAACTGTATCTTTTTCTTTCATCCTCTACCTTCTGTCTCATTATCGACAACTTTTCTGTAATAATCTATGTCCAAAGAATAGGGTCACTCAATTGAAAGCATTCTTCCTATTTTTGTCCGTTCTCACATCGCTACTCGGATTTATCTATTATTATTCTACCTTTCGATTGATCTCAGGACTTTCACTGAATGGACCTGTCGTTTTAGTCATTTTATTGGGAATTGGGGCTTTGGTTTTACTTGTTCCTCTCACTTATACTTTCAGTAGGATCTCCAAACGGGAAAAAACCCAAACATTCTTCGCTTATATCACCTTCACAAACTTTGGTTTTTTTTCTATCCTCTTCACTTTGGTCCTTATTATGGATTTTTTACGTTGGACGGATTTAGGAATTATCACTCAATACTCGCAGGTTTTATTTTCGAGTTTGGTACATTTTGGTTTTCCTTTGGATGGAGTGACTGAAGTCAAAAATTTTAGTTTGGCTTTTTCAACCATCGTAGCGGCGACTGCACTCAGTTCCCTTGGATTTTTTAACGCACATGTTCGATTGAAATACAAACAAGTGTCAGTTCCTATCAAAAATTTACATCCTGATTTGATAGGTTTTAAAATTGTCCAAATTTCTGATGTTCATATCGGACCCACGATTAAAGAAAAATTTTTACAAAGAGTTGTGAAAAGGATCAATTTTCAGTCGCCAGATGTGGTAGTGATTACCGGAGACTTAGTCGATGGACCAGCTTCCACCTTAAAACAACATTTAAAACCGCTGGCGCAGATCCAGGCAAAATATGGAACTTTTTATGTGACTGGAAATCATGAATACTACTCTGGTGTTCTTTCTTGGTTACCTGAAATTCAAAAATTAGGTGTAAAAATTTTACTCAACCAAAATCAAATTCTATCAGTAGGAAAAGCCAAATTGCTGATGGCAGGAGTCACGGATTTAACTGCTGGAAAAATGATTAAATCTCACCAAACAGATCCTAAACGAGCAATGGAAGGTGGAGAAACTTGTGATTATAAAATTCTTTTAGCCCACCAACCCAACAGTATTTATGAAGCAAGTGAAGTTGGTTTTCAGCTGCAAATCTCTGGGCATACACATGGTGGACAGTTTTTTCCTGGAAATATCCTGATTTATTTTGCGCAAAAATTTGTTTCTGGTCTACACCGATACAAAGACTCCTTAATTTACGTTAGCCGGGGGACTGGATACTGGGGTCCTCCGTTTCGTTTGGGTGCCCCCTCTGAAATTTCCGTATTAACACTGGAATCTGCATGATTTTCGTGTGAATGGCGTTTGAAATTGAATCCTGAACAAGGAACTCAAGATGTTCCTTGCAGAAAAAAAATTACGAAAGTAGATGAAGTTCTTTGGGATTTTTGAAATGATTGTCAAACGAAATGGCGGAACCACAAAGCATGAATCAGAATTTACTCATCAGAAAATTGACTATTGCAATCGAAGCTCCTCTTTATTTACTAATCTTTCCTTATTTTATAAACTTTTGTTTATTTGCCTCGCGTTTTGATGTTACGACTCTCATCAATTTAGCTATTCTTGGATCACTTCTTTCCCTTGTGCCTTTGGTCATCGGAATCACCCTCAGACATCGTAGATTAAAACGTTTGTTAGCTTATTCAAATTTTGCTGATGGAAAAACATTGGAAAGTTTAAAAAAGGGACTTTTGGAGCACCCGCACTGGGAAGGAAAGGTGATCCTCATCCGTTGGACAGTCTCAATTTTGGGTTTTTCATTTATGGCTGCGACAGTTTTAGACCTTCCATGGAAAGAAATATTAGCATTGCCTTATGCATGTGTGATGTTATCTCCCATCATTTATTTAGCATTTTATTTTCAAACCGAAGTAAACTTGAGTCCTGTCCTTAAAGCAAAGGAATTGTCCTCAGTTCTTTTGGATGAAACAAAAATCCGAGTATTTGGCGTTTTCCAGCGGAATCTTTTTACAATGATTGCAGTTGCATTGTTGCCAATGTTAACCTTTGGATATTATCTGTTTTTAATTTTG
Organism: Leptospira harrisiae; assembly: GCF_002811945.1. Taxonomy (NCBI): domain Bacteria; kingdom Pseudomonadati; phylum Spirochaetota; class Leptospiria; order Leptospirales; family Leptospiraceae; genus Leptospira; species Leptospira harrisiae. The sequence continues at coordinate 914,898 of NZ_NPDX01000001.1, forward strand.
TTAACAGAGTTCCGTTCTCCTTATTGGTTTTACCAAATGCCCATTGTTTTTGTGATGATGGTTGTAATTATCATTTATGCTGCGTATGTTGGAAGTAAATCCCTTAAGGAAGATATTGGTAACTTAAACCATTCGATAGAAAAACTATCACAAGGAGAATTGTCAGAAACCATTCCACAACTTTCTGCAACAAACTTAAGTCATACGATCACTAAGTTAAACTTATTTATGGAATCGTTGCGACAGTATTTCCAAACTGCAAAGGTAGAAGCTGTTTCACTTCTTTCTACATCTAAATTAATTTTAGATAAAGGTAGTGTGATCGACTCTCAAGTGATAGCAGAAAAAACTAAATTAGACTCTACGTTTGAATCAGTGAACCAAATCCAAAATCTCTCTCGTGCCACTTATGACCGTGTCTTATCACAAAAAGATAAAACAAACTTTTTAGCAAGCGAACTCACAAGAGTCACAGATGAAATGACGGAACTTTCGATCAAAGCTGATGGATTGGCACAAAATACTGTTCATTCCATTGGAACTATCCAAGTAGCAAAGGATGCAATTCAATCTGCCTATGAAAAAGTAGAAGTCATGAATCAAATGAGTGAAAATATCAAGGAAACAATTTCCATAGTAGAAGATATTTCTGACCGAGTGAATTTACTTTCCTTAAACGCATCCATAGAAGCTGCACGTGCAGGAACAATGGGAAGAGGATTTGCTGTTGTTGCCGGGGAAGTGTCACGACTCGCAGATGAAACTGCAAAGAATATTGAAGAAATTAAACGCGTTGTGAAATTATCTCAAGTTGCTTCCAAAGAAAGTTTGGAATCCATGAAGGAGATTATCTCTACCAATGAAGATGTAAAATTGAAGTTTGAAGAAATATCGAAAGTAGTGCAGATGTTTGGACGTACAAGTGAAGCTAGTTCTGAAAATGTAAAGTCATTAAAAGATCTTGTTGCTCAGTTTCAACGGGATGCAGAACAAATTACGGAAGAAATGAAATTACAAACAGGATATACGGAAAAGTCGAATACGAACTTACAAGAGTTATGGGAAAATCATTCAAAAATTTCCACTACCTTTAGTGAAATTTCGGAGGAGGCAAACCGTTTGCAAACAGTTTCTGATTCCATGGAAAAGATTGTATCTCGGTTTCGATTTTAAAACCATCTTTTGAAACTTCTTTAAAGTATTGTAAATGAATGCAGAGGCTAGTTTGGTTTTAGGAATTGGCATTTGAACACTGATCTAATGCTCCAGGCTATGTCTCTTAATCTTCGAGAGCAGAGAATTCTTGTAAATTTTTTATTTACAGATAGTGCAAAGTGCATATTGTTTTCTATGCCATTTGTAAAAAAATATAGTTAGTTTTTTTACTGGTCTCTTGTAAGCGGAAATATTAAAAAAGACTTTCATTTCATATAAAGTTTTTGTTCTCTCATAATTCAAACGATCACTTCCAAAATATGTTAAAACAAACTCTACATAAACTTTATTCTCTTAGTATTCGTACTCAATTAATGATCTTCATTTTTGTGGTTCTTAATTTAGTACTAGGTCCAATTTTTTATCTCGTCTATCAGTCTGCAAAAAGTCAAATCGTAGATATTGGTGCAGACTTGTTTAAAACTCTGGCAACTGATTCAGTCGCTGTTATCGATTTATTAAATGAAGATGTAAAGGCCGGGAAGATGAGTTTAGCGGATGCCCAAGAAACGGCTAGGATCTATATTTTGGGTCCTAAAGGTTCCGATGGAGTTCGAGATTTATCCAAAGGTAAAATGTCAGCCAAATTAGATATGAGGGTTTGGGCATCGCACCCGAATGGTGTATTTACGATGAACCCCTTTAACATTGAGGGCGTAAATCTTTGGGATTACCAAGTCGATGGAAAGTTTACTGTACGTGACACTTGGTCCAATAAGGAAAGAACCGGAAAAATAGTATATGAACTATGGCAGGAAGGCGAAGAACCAACTCACTCATGGATTGCCTATCAGATCTATTATGAACCATGGGATTGGATTGTAGGATCTGGCGGGAGAGAAGCCATTTTTTATGAAGAGCGCCTCAAATCGCTTTCCTACTTATTCTTTTTCGGTGCCATATTTGCTTCCGTCATTTCGTTAGTTTTTTCTTATTTTTTTGCCGCAATCTTTGCGCGTAAAATCAATCACGTGAAATCACTGATTGGAAAAGCTCGGGAAGGTGATTTGACTTCAAAATCAAACCATGTATATAAAGATGAAATAGGATCACTGCTTACCGATTTTGATCAAATGACGAATAGTTTGCGAACGATGATTCAGGTTGTTTCACAATCGTCAAACGAGGTTTTGCAATCAGCAGATAAGCTAATAGAAAGTGCAAAAGGTTCTGCAAACGTAGCAGCTACGATATCAGAATCAATGACGACAGTAAGAAGTAATTCAAATACCCAATTGGAAGCTTTTTCTGAAAATAAATCTGCTGTAGAAGAGAATACCCTTGCGATCACAAAAATTGCTGAGGCCACTTATGTGGTTTCGGAATTGTCAAATGGTGTTTTGGAAAAAGTAGAAGAAGGTCAAGACATCGTTAAGAAAACAATTCAA